>NZ_BAAHSG010000009.1:0-71124 GCF_054660775.1 Allocoprococcus similis | reverse complement strand
TCACTTCATATTATCTATTAAGGTAGGTACATTGTGATCTCTAATCCCTGCAAGCCACATGTTTCCATTTCCCCAATATTCCTTTATTGCATTACTCTCACTAATTTTTACTTTGATTTTTATTACATATTCAGGATTATTAGTTGCATATTCTAATATTACCCTATTTATAAATTGAATTGCCCAATGAAATCCCATTTTAAAATTCAATCGAAACAGATTCCATAAAAATGCATTCTCGTACACTGTTCTATATAAATAATTATAATGTTCAGCTTTCTCACTTAATCCATATTCAAAACCCTTAGACAGTCTATCGGCTCTATAGAAATCAAATTCCTCTGCATCTACTTTTCCACGTAACCATAGTATATCAGCTATCGAACACAATTCGCTTGCTAATCCAGTTACCAAAGCAGGATAAGCATTCTTCAATGTCCATTCCATAATATCTTCTGACTTACGCATACTTTTTCTATTTCCATTAATATAATTATTAATCAATGTATTAAAAAACTTTTTTAACCACTCTTCTGAGTTATCTGCCATTCGATAAAGTGCTTCCAAGCAAGACGATATTTCATCTATGATTTTATAATAGTTTTCTTGCTCAGATTCCTGCAACGAATATTCCACATAATATTCCATCATAGTGCATGCATCTGAAGCAATAACTGCCACTTTATCTTCTTGTTTCGCATAATCCAAGCATAACTTAACTATATCATCTCTTCCGATTATATTTTTCTTATATATTTCTTCGTTTTTCAAAAGTCGAATAATACATGGTCTTCCATTACCAATTGGGGACAATTTCATTTGTGGTGATTCTTGTCTAATATGTAATAACTCACCTTCAAATGCGAACAAATTAATATTCTTCACAAAGTCGAACAACATGCCTTGTTCCAGAATCTCCGACCCTTGTTCTTCGAAATAATTATCACAAAACCTTGACTTAACAATTCCAATTTCTGTTTGCCTTTTCCAACTTTGCGGAATCTCATCAGAAAAAGTAAGGCTATATAAAAACTTATCTCTATTTACCTGTATAAACATTTTATTTGAAATCCAAATCTGATACCGTCTATACACACATCGCCCAAGATTTTCTATTTCATCATAGAAGGTCTTATACTTCCCTTTGCACAAATCAAAAGCTTTATCAAAATAATGTTCAAAGCAAATATCTTCGAAAATATCATATTTCAGTCTAATATAATCTCCTTGTTGAGCAATTACACCTTCTGAAAGCAATGCATGCATTATGTCTCTATCTATATCGTCCTTATGAATACCCAACATAAATTTTCTAGCTCTTTCAAACACAATCTTCTCAACAGTTTCAATAACTTTGTTACTGAGTATGCCATACATTCGAGATTTTTCCTCCAAACATATTATGTTTTTCCAAATATATTCTCTTAGAGAATTTTCATCACCTATATTATCAATATCCATCGAATTACTAACTATCAAGTTTATATAAAAGGGCGATTTTAATAAATCAACATATGAATTTGTTTTATACATTTTATGAATAATCGGATATTGCTTCATAAGCAATGCAAGTTCATCTTCTGTTATATCGCCAACTTCATAAATTTTTATTGAAAAATTTGTTTCCAGTTTAATAAAAGCATTTTTATCACTCGTTCTACAAGATGTTACTATGTACACATTTTGATATTCTGCCGCCATATCATACAAATACTGTAATAATTCAAATTTTGTTTCGGCACAGTCCGCAATAAACTCGAGAGCATCAATAAAGAATATTAATTTCTTTCCATTAATACACTCTAAAACGTCTTGGATACAGCAACCCCAAATGTCGTCAATATGACTTTCTTCCAAAAATCTTTCAGCACGAGCATATAAAACCAATTTTTCATTTTCAACATATTTTTTGCATAAAACAGATTTACCGCTACCAGCTCCACCTTGTATTGAAATATATCGCTCATTGTCTTTTGTTATTTTTTCAAGAAATTCATTTCTATCGATTTCATATTCTCCGTTAATCAATCCTTCAATATTTTTCAACCCTGAATTACTAAGTTCCAATGCACCTTTAAATTTTCTGATATTAATATTAAAGTTCTCATACTCATCCTTTAATACCTTGTATAATTTCTTCTGAAAATTAAGATCATTTTGTGCTTTAGTTATAATATCATTTGTAGTAATCAAATTATCTTTAATAGTAAATGAAATACTCCCAATTTGATTATCCCCACTATACTCTCTCACCTTATCAATACTATTATTACTAAGTACAAAAAATACAATATTCTTTAAGTCCGAGCATTTTTTATCTTTTGAATCCCTTATCTTTTCCAATGTAGTTTTTATTTTTGTTGGTACATCTTGTACAGTACTTACCTGCACTAAAAGTTCTCTGTTTTCTGATATCAAATCTACATATGGATAAGTTGCCGTCTCGTCATTCAGATTACTAAACTTCTGTCCGAACCATACATTACATACCTCAATCGCAAATAACTCAAACATTTTTGCAGCATCAAATAATCCGTTTTTATTTGCCATTTTGATTTTTTCATCATATGAAGACATATATTCAATTATGAAACCCATTCTTTCGTTTGAATTCAACATATATTCAATGCTCCTTATCCGTTAGTTTCTTTTAAAATATTTACCTGAGTTCATTCTCAATTTCTTCTATCGTTGGCATAGAAGCTCTATATTCCACAGGCAATAAATTTGACAACTTATACTCAGATATTCCTATCGGTTCTTTTGAACTATTTACCGCATATTTTGCAAGGATATTATTTTTGCTTTTGCATATAATCAGACCAATTGTTTTTGCATCAAAATCTGTCTTGACCAAATCATCCACAATATTCACATATGTACCAATCTGTCCAATGTCTCTCGATGTAAAAGCTACTATTTTAACTTCAACAACAACGTAACAATGCAAATACAGATGATAAAATAAAAGATCTATTTTTTCCTCTGTTCCTTCAATCGGTATTGTATATTCTCTTCCAACAAAAGCAAAACCTTTTCCAAGTTCCATAAGAAATTTTGTGATGTTGTCCATCAATGCGTCTTTTAACTCTTTCTCACTATAATCTTCTCTGATTGCTACGAAGTCGAAATTATATGGATCCTTTGTTATTTCCTGTGCAAGGTCGCTTTGTGGTTCAGGCAATGCGTATTCAAAGTTTGAAATTGCTTTTCCCTGACGCTCATATAAATCGGTATCAAGAAAATTTAAAAGTACTGCCCTTGACCAATTATTTAAAATCGTTTTCTTCACAAAAAATATTGATTTTTCCCTGTCCAATTTACATTTATCAATGATAGCTCTATGATGTCCCCACGGAATCGAAAACAATTCTTTATCTGATAAATCTCCCACAAGTTGTGGAACATTTATTGAATCCTCTTTGCTCTTCAATTCTTCCACAAATTGTGGAAGAATTGGATCACTGTACAATTCATAAAATTTCTTCATATATCTGAGATTCGAACTTGATAAGCCTTGAACCCCTGGCAAAATTGTTCTCATATCTTTACTTAAATTAACAAAAAATCCACTGCCCCACTTACTTTCAGCCGATTTTTCTACAATATCTCTTCCTATAGACCAATAGAAACCAATCATTTCCTGATTAACAGAAACAGATGCCTTAATCTGTCTCTGTTTATAGCGTTTTCCTATGTCCTCAATCCACTTCCTATACTCTTCATCCATTTTTATAAGTTGATTCATGTAAACCCCTTTCAGAATTCTGTTTTTTCCCACATCTCTTTATAGGCATTGACATAAAAATTTATACATCCAGGATATGTGTATACAAATCTTCTGCACAACTTTTTATACAATTCCAGCATACTCGCATCATCTGCGAAATCTAATAAGTAATCGAGACAATGAGACAATTCTTCTTCTGATACCTCTCTGTTGCACAATTCCTCCACTATGGGTAAATATATTTCATATGCCTGCTGTCTAATCTTGTTGAGCTCAATTACCGCGCTAAATATATCATTTCCCATTCCATTTGACCTCCAAATAACTGATATAATTTCTTCAATAGTTATTATAATCAAAGCTCACAGTAAATAACATATAAATAACGCTCATATTAAATCACCCCAAAATGTTTTAATGCATTCTTTATCGCTTCTACTTTCTCCGCCGTCGGATGCCTTCTCGGCTGTTTCAACTCTTCTACCATATTAGGTGCATCATACATCGGCAATCCTAAATTTCTTTTTACCTCTGCGATATATGCCGTATGTACTTTGAAGCCATATTTTTCTTCAATATATTCTTGTATCATTTTATATGTAACCCTTGGAGCCGGCTGATATTGCTTTGCCCGCTCCGCAATTTTATCTAAAGGTACCTTTTCTTCACCTTCTCCAAATTCAACTTTCACATCTATATGGCTATCTGGTGACTTGTGGGACAAGAGCACGATGCTTTCGACGGTTGTTTCAGTTTCCAAGGGAAGTTCTTTCACTTCCTCGCCATCAACAGGCACAGGGAAATTGAATACGATCTTCTTTATCCAGCTTCCGTCTTTCCTTTTCTCCGGGAACATTTCAATTCGCTCGATAAAGGCTTTCATAAACTCTTTCTGTTCCGCTTCCGTTGCGGAATGGTAGACTTCATCAAATGCCAGTAAGAGCCGATAGATATTGTCGCCGGAGATTTTCTCCTGCTGAATGCTGCGGATTTGGCTTTGCAATTCGCCAATCTGAACTTCGATATCCTCTATGGTATCATACTGCTCATCATAGCGGCGCTGCAAGTCCAAAATCTTTCTGTCATGGTGGGCATCGTTGATGTCCAAGGTGTCCATCTGACGCTCCAAGCGGCTTTTCGTTCCAAAGGCTTGCTTTAACTGACCTTGCAGAACGGCGATCTGCTTTTCCATATCCTCTGTATCAACTGCCGAGCCGATTTTCGCCTGAATCGCTTCTACAAACCGAGGATTGTTGACCATAGCGGATATAATCTTTGCCACAAACTTATTGATTTCCGTCTGCTCGATATTCAGTCGGAAGCTGCACTCATGCCCGGTTGGTGTTACTGTGTTTTTACAGTAGTAATAATATCTTGTTTTCTTGTCCTTGCTGTGAGCCTTGGCGATATTGCCATACATACTCTTTCCGCAGCATGGACATTTCAGAATACCGGACAGGATATGTGCGTGATCTGGATTATTGACCTTTTCCCGCTTAAAGGAATTGATCTTGCGCTTTTCCTGTGCCAGATACCAATCTTCTTCGGAAATGATGGCTTCGTGCTGCCCGTCATAAATAGGGAACTCTGACTGCTCAACCACGTGCATCTCGTTTCTTGTACCCTGTTTCTTTTCCCGTCCTGCGTCTGCCATAGGCTATCTTACCCATGTAAACAGGATTGTCCAGTACATCCTGCACGAAGCTCCTTGAAAATCCGGGAATAGTATTGTTCTGCCGTAGCTTCTTGACAAAGCCATTACGATTCAAATATTTTGCAACTCCGGCAACGCCCTCGTTGGTGTGAATGTAGCGGTCATAAATGACACGGATTACTTCCACTTCATCCTCTGCAATGACAAGATCACCGTTTTCCAGACTATAGCCATAAGGGGCAAAACCACCATTCCACTTGCCCTCACGAGCCTTTTGCTCCCGTCCTGCCATGGTCTGAGTTCGGATATTCTCACGCTCGATTTCTGCCACCGCAGACAGCACAGAAATCATCAGCTTTCCGGCATCCTTGGAACTATCAATGCCATCCTCCACGCAGATCAGATTGACACCGAAATCCTGCATGAGCTGCAAAGAGTTCAGAACGTCCGCCGCATTTCTGCCAAATCGGGAGAGCTTAAAGACCAGCACATAAGATACGCCGTCTTTGCAGTCCTGAATGTCATTCAGCATCCGTTGAAAGTCCTGCCGTCCTTGGATGTTCTTTCCGGAAAAGCCCTCGTCAGAATACTCCCCGGCAATAACCATATCTTCGTATGCCGCATACTTTCTTAACTTGTCACGCTGGGCATCCAAGCTGTATCCGTCAACCTGCATAGAGGTGGACACTCTTGTATAAAGATAGCATTTAAGTTGTTTCTTTTTCAGAATCGCCACCTCCCTCGTTCATTTCTTTTACCATAAGTCCTTCGTTGCGGATATAATACTCCAAAAGCCACAGCACATAATCCGGTGCATGGCGGTTATCCAATTCCCACTCGGTCATAGTCCGGTAAGGGATATGGACGAGCTTGCAAAAATCTTTCCGGTTCAGTCCTGTACTTTCCCGCAACTTGATAATTCTGTTCTTACAATCCATCTGTCTTTTCTCCGTAAAAAACATAAATACACGTTGCGTAATCATTATAGCATAGCCACAGCGAATACGCAACGTGTAAATTGTAAATTTTTACGCAGCCTTATTCGTCAAAGGCTGCGCTTGATTACTTTCCTCGGAATGCTCCACTTTCTGCGGTGCATCCTGCTCCAATTTATCCAAAACCTGATGTCCATATTTTTGGAGCATCTGGCTCATAACATCCACACAGCGGACAAATGCCGCATTATACTTTGCATCCTCATAATATTTCTTCAATAAGCAGTTACCTCCATTAAATTTCCATATCCTGTCCACGCTTCCGGGCAGGGTGTTTGTGTTCATACAGTTCCTTTCCTCTGGCGAGGATGGCATTGATAAAAGCCCAGACCTTTTCAGATGCAATCTCAATCGCATCCAGGAAAGGCTGGACTTTCTGTTTCAGTTCCTCATGGTCTTTATCCAGTTTTTCATAACGGTCTTTCCAGATCTTTGCGCTTTTCTCTGCCTTCTCAAATTTCTGCTTGTATTTCAGCTTCTCAGACTTTTCCGCAAAGCTGCTGACCGCATAATCTTTTAGGGTACGGCACTCATCCGCTGACAGCGTGATATTTCCGGTGATGGGATTTTTCTTACCCATCGACTCAATCTCATGTGCGGTCATAGCAACAGAGTTGGCAGCCTGCGTTTCCTTTTTCAGAGCTTCCAGTTTCTTTTTCTGCTTTTCCGTGGCAGCTTTGGCGTCCTCCAAACTCTGCTCGGCCTGTGCCACCTGTCCGGTCACAGCTTCCAAACGCTGCTGTTCTGCCTGCACCTTAAACTGCGTCACCGTCAGATGCTCCTCGGTGCTGCCACGCTCTCCACGCTCCACATCGGTATATCCGGCAGCTCGCATGAACTGAAAAAAGTCATCCTGCAACACACTGTAGGACGACTTCAAAATCTTTTTCCCTTTTGCGTTCAACATGGGATTTCCGTTTTCATCAAGAACGGGCTTAGACTCCCATTTCTTGCTGCGGCTGACCTGCGTGATCGTTTCCTTTACCGTTCCCCGGAGGGATTCATCCTTGCACCGCTTCGACCACAGGATTTGCTTTTCCACCACCGGGATATAAACCGCATGAAGGTGATAGTGGTACACATCCTCGCCCAGTGCTTCAGACATTGCCCGGTTGCGTTCATCGGCGTGCATCACAGCGGAGAGGATATACTGCTCACCGCCTACGATCTCCACGGCGGCTTTATAGGCATCGGCATAAAACTGTTTTGCAAATTCATAGCCGCCGTGGTTATAAAAATATGCGGAGTTCACATCGAAGATCAACTCACCGTATTTGACGGCATCCGGTTTCAGACCTCTTGTGGAAATCACCTTGTGTCGTTCCAACTGCTCAAACATTTCTGTATAGCTGGCGCTGGGAGCTTTGAAATGGACGTTAAGCGGAGTGCGTTCCGGCACGATGTCCACATTGGAATAACGGTCTTTTTTACGCTCATTGTGTTCCTGTACCTTAGCCACATCATCCGAGGTTTCCAAGTCTTGATTTCTGGCTAAGGTACGGTCAATTCCATCATTTCTTGCCATAGATTTTCTTCCTTTCTTTGGGATTTGCAGACAGCGGGGAGCTACGGAGAGGCACTTTTTCAAAGTGTAATAACCCACTATTACACTTTCATCCATACTGGCTGCAAAGTGCCGTGGGCTCTCCGAGGGCTCCTCCGGAGGGGGTATGCGGTCGCTGCGGCGACCTCTGCTGACCAAGGCGAAAATGTCTGCGCCTTTTCCCATGGTCAGCCCGTCTGCATGAAGCTGTTCTGCGGAACATTTCTTGCAGACGGCGGCAGCGAAAACCGTATCTTTCACTGCCTGTCCATAGGCAGCACTGCGGTGCACCTATGGGGACGGGAGATGCGAGGGGCTGTTGCCGGGGCATCACTTCTCCCGTCTTTTCTGCCATACGATGTCGTAGCCAAGCACATCGGCAAGCTCCAATACTTCCTTGTATCGGATGCTTTCCCGCTGCAATTTTGCGGACAGGTTGGAAACGCTGTCGCTCCAACCGTATTCGTCCGAGAGCAGATCAACCACTTCCTGCATAGTCATTCCGACACGGATGATCTGTGCCTTGATTTCATTGCGTACATTCATATTGAAAATTCCTCCATAATTTTGATTTGTAGTTCGGTGCAATGGCTACTCCCCAAAATGGAGCAGATGCACCGAACAGTGAAAAATCCGCTTTCTCCAAAATCGTTTTAATTTCGTTGGTGCGATACTCTGTCCATATAGGCATATATCCCACTTCACTGTTCCGTGCGGTTTGGTCTGGAACAGTGAAAACACCTACTGTTTCATGAACTGGGTGCATGGTTTGGAGAAACACGATTTAGTGAAATGGTTTCGTCCTACGGTCAAAAACTTTGCCGTTTCCATTACCTTTGATTTTCAATGCCCGAAAACAGGTCAGTTTTGGCCGTCGATTATTCCTATAAAAAGAAAAACAGGCAAAACGCTGCGTACATACATACAGAAAATGAAAGGCAGGATTCAGTCCTGCCATTCCTCCGGTACGTACGTACATGGCGAAACATCGTAAAACCCGTTTATATTAGGTCGTGCCACAGCTTCCACGCCCATAAATCCCCATACCCGCCGTCCGGCAGAGTTGGTGACGTTGTTGCAATGCTCCAAGTTGAATTTCTTGGCATTGGCAACCATGGCATCACTGAAGCTGCGGGATTTCAGAGGGGCAAGGGAATTTTCCTCGCACCACAGGCGATAGATAGCGTAGAAGTCCTTGGAACTAATGGAAGCATCCGCTTTGCGACGGATGTATCCCTCCGACTCCATGAAGTCAAAGATATTGTTGTTGTCACGCTTGACCGCTTCCCGGTTTTCACGGATGCGGTCACTCTCCGTAAACTTAAAGTTGTTGGCAGCGAGCCGCTGTAAGCCTTCAAATGCCCAGAGGAAAATCCCCTCGGCTTCGGCTTTCATTTTCTCTGCAAGGTCGGGATCGTCGGCTCTGTCCACAGGCTTTTCCTTGGTAGTCAGCACAAGCTGTCTGCGGTAAAAACCATCGCTGCGGTCATACAGTGCTTGCAGATCGCCGTTGCTGAATGCCATCAACCGGGCGAACATCCAGCCCTGATAGCTCTGTTTGCCCTTGCGTTCCAAGTCCATCTTGCCCTGTGCGGTTACGATGGATTTTACGTAGTTGGTCTGGCGCAGAGCTTCCATCCGCATATCATCATCCACGCACAGCAGGATGTGTTCCAGATCGGCACGGGCAAATCGGTTTTCAGAAATCTTACCGATACTGCCGTCTTTCATATTCGTGCCGAATATAGCAGACAGCATCGAACCGATTTGGGATTTGCCCTCGCCGCCGTTGCCCTTAATCACCATCATGCGCTGACCCTTGTTGGAGGGAATCAGGCAGTAACCGATGAACTCCTGCAAGGTAGGGATATCCTCCGGGTATAGCAGACCGTCCAGAAAGTTCAGCCACAGGGCAGGTACATCAGCGTTTGGATTGTAGGAAACAGGCAAGCGGCTCTGTACGATTTCCTTTTTCCCCTCGATAAATCTCCCGTCCAGCATGAGCGTTCCATTCGCAACATGGATGCGGTCAGGCTGCGGTGGCAGATCCTCAACCATTGCTTCCAGTTTCAGTAATTCCATGATATTTTTGATCTTCTGCGGTACGCTGCTGATAGTGTAGCTTTTCAGCTTCTCGTAGACCTCGCCCCGCAGGAAAATATCATCTGTTACCCGTCCATTGGGCGTAAAGAAAGCCCTGTTTGCGAAAATAATTCTGCGCTCTTGCAGAAATTCTTCACAAAACAGAGCTTCGTTGATGTTCTGCCCGTCAAACCAGACAGGTAAATTCATATCAGGCGTTTTCCGGTTCTTCGCCATTGAGCGCCACCTCCTTTTTCTTTCGTGCGGTGTACTCTTTCAGAAAAGTGATCTTGCCGCTTTTCATCAGCTCGTCCACCAGAGAAACACGTTCTTCCAGATCGCCTACGGTCAGCACATCTGCCATATATTCGATATGGCAGTGCATCTGGCAGGCTTCCACAAAGCGGTCATCCAGAGCATCGTCCGGTGTTTTCGGAGCATACCGCACTTTCCAATCTTCAAGAAGATGCAGATAATCCGTCAGCACCCGGAAGCACAACCTTTCGTCCTCTCGGAATTGGCGGATATAGGGATGTTTCGGCTTGACCATAGCTGCGGCAGTGGGCGGTTTCGGGTCAAGTCCGAAGTCCGAAGCCAACTTTTGCGCCGCTTGCAAGCTCGTCAGATTGAACAGCCTTGCCACAAGGTCGATCACATCTCCCTTGGCTCCGCAGCCAAAGCAGAAGAAATAGTCCTCATTCAGCTTCAAGCTCGGATGCCGGTCATTGTGGAACGGGCAGCAAGCCATACCGTTGCGGTTGACTTTCAGCCCGTAATGTTCGGCGGCTTGCTTTACGCTGATTGCCGCCTTGATGGTTTCATAGATTGTCATAGAAAAACCTCCGTTCATAATAGTCTGGAAAGCACGAAGCACCCGCCGTGATTGGCAGGTGCTTCGCTCTTTCTACTATGGTTATGACGGATTTTGAAAAAAACAGGCTAAAAGCAGGACAACCCTATTTCAAAAAACAGGACAACTTATCTTACAATATAGATTTCGCCCTATTCTATTGACAAATAATAGGTAATGTGTTACCTTATTAAAGGTAATATATTACCTATGGAGGATAGAATGAATATTAAAGAAGTAATCAACAGTGGCAAAGTTGACTTTACAGGGATTGAACAATCCTATTTTTTGCTTGGTTTACTGAGTGCCTTTGATAATAGATTTCAAGCAGTCGCAGATGGTACGATGCAAGAGATCAGCTGGAAGCAGTTTTTTGCAATTATCTGTATCAATATGTGTAAAGAGAAGCCAACTATCAAGGAGCTTGCGGAGATCATGGGAAGCTCTCACCAGAATGTAAAACAGATTTTATTGAAGCTTAAAAAGAAAGGATTTGTTGATATTACTGCGGACGAAAGCGATAAGAGAAAGCAGCGTATTGAGCTTACCGATTATTGCAGAGCGTTTTGCGCAAAAAATGATGAAATGACCATGAAAATCATGAAGAAAATGTTTGACGATGTGTCAGAGGAACAGCTGCAAACAACCATACAGACCATTATACAAATCGGAGATAACTTACAGGAGATTCAGGGACATGAGTAAAGGTATTATTTTATTTCAATCGAAATATGGCGCAACAAAAAAGTATGCGGACTGGTTAGCCGAAATGACCGGGTATGATTGTGCTGAAACAAAAAACGCAAATGCTGTGGATCTGAAACCCTATGATGTGATCCTGCTGGGTGGCGGTGTTTACGCTTCCGGCATTGCAGGATTCCAATTTATTAAGAAGAATATAGGTCAGTTAGCAGATAAAAAGATCGCTGTGTTTGCAGTAGGTGCTTCTCCATACGATGAGAAGGCAATCTTGCAAATGAGAGACCTGCATTTCAAAAACGAACTTCGTAGTATACCGCTATTCTATTGCAGAGGGGCTTGGGATGAAGAAACAATGAAATTTACGGACAGAGCGCTTTGTAAGATGCTCCAGAAAGCAGTTGCAAAACAAAATCCAGATGAATATGAGCCCTGGCAAAAAGCATTGATGTGTGCAGTGGGGCAAAAATGTGATTGGACGGATCAATCCTATTTAGAACCGTTGCTGAAGCAAATTGAAAAATGGAGATAGAAAGATTTATATGAAGAAGTATGTGATTGTGTTTTTGATATGGGTTATGATTATACCTATCGCAATATTAAATGGTGGATTCCGTGAATATGTGCTTATGGTGCATCTTGAGATACTGGCACTCCCATTAAGCGGGATTATTTTGAGCGTTTGCATCTTTCTTGTTGCATATCTGTTTGTGCCTAAAATCAAAGGGTGTGTAAAACGAGATTACATTTTATTTGGCGTGATGTGGTTTGTTTTGACGAACTTATTTGACTTGTCATCCTACATCAAATCTGGTGAAGGATTTGCAGGCTTGCTTCAATCTTACAACATTCTGACTGGAAATACATGGATACTTGTTGTTTTATCGGCTTTGATTTCACCAATGTTGGTTATGAAAATAAAAGGGAGGAAGTAAGGTGAATCCTTCAATTTTTTTCATGAATAACTGATAAAAACAGGTCGTTGACTGTACGCATTGCGAAAGGTTGGCGGCCTGTGTTTTTTATATGGAGGAAATGTAGATTTCTTCACATTTGCATGGTATAATTAAAAAATTCAAAAAACAGGACAGGAGGGCAAGCATGAATCAAGAACTGATGACATTGGATTTTTGGCAGGATACGGTCATATATGAGGGCAAAACATTTCCTGTCGGCACTCTTGCCTGTGATGCACTGAATGTTCCTGCGGATACCATTGCAAAGATGAATGAGCAATGCGGGAAAATCAATCTGCTGCTTGGTCTGCTGAACGCCGGGCAGGATGCTTCTGCGCTATTTCCTATGGCAAGGGAAGCTGCTCTGACAATGTTGGGGATTCTCAGTAAAACGCTGCCATTCTCCCACATGGACATACCAAAGCACCGGGAACGGATAGAAAAGGTATTTACTGCCGACAATGCGCTGAAATATGTGGAGTTTGCTATAAAAGCCGCAACCAACTCCTTGCAGTTTGAAGAAGTTCCGAAATATGCGGATGCAATCATACTCCAACGCTATACCGCTGTGTTTGGACATCTGGCATACTCCCTTGGGGAATATCAAACGGCAATGCTTGATTTTGCAGAAAAATCAGACGGTAACGAAGCAGACCGCACCGCAGAGGGCTTCGCCAGAATGTTCGGCAGCTATTTCCCGCCAGAGTTGTCTATCACAGAGGGCTTCGCCAGAATGTTCGGCAGCTATTTCCCGCCAGAGTTGTCTATCACAGAGGGCAATGCCTGGATGTCTACCCTGAACAATTCTGTTCAGTATGTATCGGTCATCCGTCCCGGCGAAGAAGTTGCAAAGCTGGTCAAACGAATCCACTATGTTTCCTTTGTTGGGATGTTCCGATCTGATCTCTTTGAGGGCTTGTGTGTCGGCCATGCGCCTAAGAAATGCAAAATCTGCGGCAAATGGTTTTTGACTACCAACGCAAGGCACACCAAATATTGCGGCGGTTATGCGCCGGGGGATAAGCTGCACCGAACCTGTCGGCAGATCGGCAATCTGAAAGGCAGAGAACAGCGGGAACTTGCGGACGATCATCCGCTGAAGCAGATATATGAGAAGCGTCTGAATACCATAAACCGCTATGTGAAGCGTGGTACTCTGGACGCTGATCTTGCAGAGATTATGAAGAAACTGGCGAAAGATAGGATGCTCCGGGCATTGAGCAATGTAGCTTATGCCAAGGGAACTTATGAAAAAGAGATGGAACAGGCTGCTTTGAAGAAAGAAGCCCTAAAGAGAATTTGAAGTTTCATCAGATAAATATTTGGAAAAAGTCTTGACTCCTACGTTGCGTAATAGTTTAAAGTGTACTTATCGATAGGAGGAAATGATATGCATGAATTTATAATAGAAATAGTAAAATCAGATGAGATTTATCGAAAGATAGCAAATGCATCGTTAGAGAAGAAAGATGATATATATCGCTATGACTTTATGAAAAAATTTGAAAAGAAATGGGATATGTATCACTGTCCGTTGAAAGCAAAACAATCTGGCGGATATGATGTGGTGATGGCAAGCGGTATGTTAGGATATTTATTGCCACAAAAAATAGGAGACACAGAACAAAAATATATTGCAGAATTAGCAGATGAAAAGTTATGGACGGATTGCGTGGCATCTATTGAAAGCTCTCTTATGACATTTGTTAGACATGGAATAGATTTGAAGGTTAAAGAGTATATGTTTACATTGATGCTCGCAGATCCATCAAGTCCCTATTCGGTGATGAATGATGGTTATTGTGGTGATGGTGGAATTCCGGGATACATATTTGGATCATTAGTACCTTCTGAAACGACAAAAACAAGGATTCCAGTTGTATTAGCTCATGAGACGAATCATAATGTAAGATTTCAATATATAAAGTGGAGTAATGAAATATCATTAGCAGAATATATGATTTGTGAAGGATTGGCAGAAAATTTTGCAGTAAAACTTTACGGTGAAGAGAACTTAGGACCATGGGTTAGTAAAACTGACCAGGAAATGTTAAATGAATATATTAAGCCACTTATCCAGGACGCTTTAGAAGTGCAAGGATTTGACAATATTACATCATATATGTATGGAGATGAAATGGCAAAATTACAAAATTATATTCCGGTGGGTATGCCTTATTGTGCTGGGTATGCATGCGGATATTATATGGTGAAATATTATTTGGATAAAACTGGAAAAGATATTGTTGACGCAACAATACTTCCAGCAGAAGAAATTTTGAAAGAAATAGATGGATTTTGGAGTGAAACGACCATTATTCGGAAAGGAAATTCCTATGAGGACAGTAAATGAGGTAAGTAAGCTAACAGGAGTAAGTATACGTACCCTTCAGTACTATGATAGTATCGGACTGTTAAAACCAACTGAGTATACAGAGGTAGGATACCGTTTGTATGATGAAGAAGCATTAGAAAGGTTGCAACAGATTTTATTGTTTAGAGAATTGGAATTTCCACTGAAAAAAATCAAAGATATTATATATAATCCTAAATTTAATAAGGAAAAAGTATTAGAGCAGCAAATAGAACTTTTGGTATTGAAGAAGGAACATATAGAAAATTTGATTGATTTTGCTCGAAGAATAAAAACGATGGGAGTAAATAAGACGGATTTTAAAGTATTTGATAAAAAAAAGAT
This sequence comes from Allocoprococcus similis, assembly GCF_054660775.1. Lineage (NCBI taxonomy): Bacteria > Bacillati > Bacillota > Clostridia > Lachnospirales > Lachnospiraceae > Allocoprococcus > Allocoprococcus similis. The sequence goes on along the minus strand of NZ_BAAHSG010000009.1, from coordinate 55,917 downwards.
GGAAGATTATTCAAAGCGTGCAAAGGAACAATGGGGACAGATAGCCCAGTATCAGGAATTTGAAGAAAAGACGAAAGGGGTGTCTGATACACAGCAGAAGGATGTAATCAATCGTTTTATGCTTATTTTTACAGAGTTTGGCAAGATAAAAGAATTAGATACATCCTGTGATACGGTTCAATTACAGGTGAAAAAATTGCAGGATTTCATCACAGAGAATTATTACACCTGTACAAAAGAAATTTTATCAGGTCTGGGAAAGATGTATGCAAGTGGCGGAGAATTTACCGAAAACATTGATAGCTATGGTGGAGAAGGAACTGCTCTGTTTACAGCAAAAGCAATTGAGATATATTGCAAATAAGAGAGCGCAACTTTCAGTTTTCTAAATCTTTATACGCATTGTTAAATCGGAAGGAGGTGCGCTATGCTAAGTGATTTTACATGGAATATGACCGGATACATACCAAAACACCAAGTCAATCCGCACGGTGACGGTATCATTCCCTATGTGGCAGAGCGCATCTTCCAACTGGAACCGGAACCGCCAGCGGTGGGGAGCCTGAGTGAATATATCCTGACTGCCTTGCAGGAAAAGAATCTGCTATATTTTTCGTTCTTCCTGCACCACTACGAGCCGCAGCTCAACAAGCGCATCAAATCCTTTCTTGGTGTGGATGGCGGCGATCTGTATGACACAGACCGTTTTATAGATATAAAGCTCTCCTGCCGGGAGCAAATGCTCCAAAAGCTAATGGACTATGATCCTGCCAAGGGTGCAGAGTATGCTACATACATTTTTCCATTCATACGGGATGCTCTGCTCCGTTTCCGTATGGGCGAAGAAAAATGGTCGGTATCCTCTCTGACCAATTACAAAATGGTGCGGTCAATGGCTTGGCTGTATCATAACACCAAGGATGCAATCAGCGAGTTTTCAAAGAAGTACAACTGCGACCTTGCCCTTGCGGAAGAATATCTAAAGGTTGTCCGTGGTATCCGCAATCAGCAGCCATCCTATGTAACAGACGAGGACGGGGAAGAAACAGGCGAAGATGTTGCCCTTGATGATACTTGGAACTATACCGACATCCTCTGGAACGGTATACAGGCAGAAAAGGTGCAGCGGGCATTTGAGAAGCTAAACTACCGGGAACAGACCTTGCTTGAAAAGCGACTGTCGATCTGCATGACCTGCGGGCGTGTCGGCTCATGGAAGAACCGCCCCACCTTTGAGGAACTGGCAGTTATGTTTGAGGGCAGCACAGCCAGCGGTGCAGAGCGAGCCTACCGGAAAGCGGTGGACAAGCTGACAGAACTGCTGGTTGCCGAAGGTGCGCTCCATGCTGTCCGGCTGAAACAGAAATCCAAAACCAAGCGCAAAAAGAAAATCGCCGCCGCAATCTACGAATACCAAGCAGACTGCGACGGCGAATGGGGCGAGATTTCATTTGATTTTGAGAACGGCACAGCGGAAATCATCCGTCTTGCCGATTGGGATACGATGAAAACAAATCGCTATGCAAACCGGGCAATAGCGTATCTTTTGAACTGTGAGAACGAAAAGCTGCCCAAGGAAATAATGGTTGCATTCGAGTTATGAAGTTCAATAATAAACCGATGAGACATCAAAATCGACCGAACAGACAGAAATCAACATTTCTCCATTTTGATTTGCTATGATAGTACTGGCAAATAAAATCAAAATGGAGGATATCACAAATGCAAGCAATTAAAACCATGGAACTTGTCAAGCAGTATAAAACCCTGACTGCCGTGGACAGGCTCTATTTAGATATTCAGCAGGGAGAATTGTTTTCTCTACTGGGTGTAAACGGCGCAGGAAAGACCACAACTATTAAAATGCTCTCCTGTCTGACAAAACCCACAAGCGGAGACATCCTCGTAGGTGGCTATAGTACTACAAAGGAGCCGGAACAGGTAAAGCGGCTGATTGGCGTATCTCCGCAGGAAACGGCTGTTGCTCCAAACCTCTCCGTGAAAGAAAATCTGGAACTGATCTGCGGCATCCACAGTTTTTCAAAAGGTAAAACGGAAGAAAAGATTCGAGAACTTTCCGGGCAATTCGCTTTGGATACCGTTTTGAAAAGAAAAGCTGGTAAGTTATCCGGCGGTTGGCAACGCAGAGTCAGCATTGCCATGGCTCTGATCAGCGAACCGCAAATCCTGTTTCTGGACGAACCTACCCTTGGTTTGGATGTCATTGCAAGGCACGAGCTTTGGGAAACAATTCGTTCACTTAAAGGCAAGATAACCATCATTCTGACAACGCATTACATGGAAGAAGCAGAGGCTCTTTCTGACCGCATCGGCATTATGAAAAGCGGAAAACTTCTTGCGGTAGGAACAGTAGAAGAACTGAACGCATTAGCAGGAACAAATGATTTTGAAACAGCGTTCGTTTCTATTGTGAAGGAGGATACTGTGGTATGAGAATGATGACATTTGCCAAAAGATGTTCAAAAGAGATTTTGCGTGATCCGATCAACCTTGGTTTCGGTCTGGGATTCCCTTTGGTTTTGCTGGTTCTGCTTAGTGCGATACAGGCTAATATCCCGGTAAGCCTGTTTGAAATCGACACACTGACTCCGGGCATTACCGTATTCGGGCTGTCGTTTATGACTCTGTTTTCCGCAACACTAATCGCAAAAGACCGGGAAAGCGCCCTCTTGCAGAGGCTGTATACTACTCCGCTTACGGGATTTGACTTTATCATGGGATATATGCTCCCGCTATTACCTATTGCTATCGGACAGGTTCTGATCTGCTATCTGTTTGCGATTCCGTTGGGGCTGACTGTCAGCGTAAATATCGTGTACGCTGTCATTGGCATCATCCCTATGGCTGTTTTCAATATTTCTTTGGGACTTTTTTGCGGCAGCGTTTTTGGAGTGAAACAGGTTGGCGGTATCTGTGGGGCATTGCTGACCAATCTCTCTGCATGGCTTTCCGGTGTGTGGTTTGATCTGGAGCTTGTGGGAGGGGCATTTGAGAAAATTGCCAATGCGCTGCCCTTTATGCACGCAGCCGAATTGGAAAAAGCACTATTCAGCGGTAATTTTGAACTTGCAGCAACGCACATTCTACCTGTTTTGCTGTATGGTGTATTGATAACAGTTATTGCCGTATTCTGCTTTCTTAGGCAAATGAAAAAACAGTAAGGATTGAGGAGATGAAATATAAGCTCATTATCGATAAAAACGCAGAAGAAGAAATTATAGCAGTCGTTCATGCACCTTCTTCTCTGACACAGCAAATCGAGAATCTTGTTTGTAGCTATTCCGGTGAGGACTACATTATGGGATACAGGGATGACGAGATGCGGAAACTGGCATATTCAGAAATCGAATGTATTACCATTCTGAACAGAAAAGTAATTGCCATTGATATAGGTGGTAACCACTTTTCACTCAAGGACAGGCTTCGTGACTTGGAAGGTATCCTACCCTCTTACTTTATCCGCATTAACAAATCTACCCTTGCCAATGAACACCGTATTCTGCGATTTGATGCGGTGTTCAGCGGCGGTGTGGATGCCGTATTTCAATGTGGCTATAGGGAATATGTTTCCAGACGCTGCTTTGCGGAAATCAGAAGGAGGTATGAAGGAATATGAAAAAGTTTGTTTTGGAGTTTTTGCGCCGAGGGTTTGCAGCTTGCGGCATGGGTCCCATCATTTTAGCGATACTCTATCTGATTTTGCAACAGACCGCTGCCGTAGAGACTCTAACCGTAAATCAGGTCTGCATTGGAATCTTTTCAATAACCGCACTTGCTTTTATTGCAGGAGGTATGAACGCCATTTATCAAATTGAACGGTTGCCCTTGATGGTGGCAATTTTGATTCACGGCAGCGTTTTATATATCAGCTATCTCGTCACTTATTTGCTTAACGATTGGCTGGATTGGGGTGTAATGCCCATCGTAGTTTTCTCGGCTATTTTTCTTGTGGGCTATATCGTGATATGGGCGCTCATTTATTCAATAACCAAAAACAGAACAGAAAGGCTCAATGAAGCGCTAAAGCAGAAACAACAGAATCCATAGATCAGAAAAACCGCTGCAACTTCCATCCGACAAGGGATGAAAATTGCAGCGGTTTCTTTATGCGGAATGAATATCTTTTCGGGTGTATTTCCAATAGGCAACAACAATTCCCACCGTCCCGAATATAAGACCAATTGCAATTAAAGTACCATCTAAATACCCGTTGCTCACAATGTCAGCGCCCTCACAATATCCGAAAGGTGTTATGTATTTCAAGAACTCCGCAACTTCGGCGATGTTGGCGACCAGGTTCATAAAATACATCATCACCGCAATGCCAAGTCCCACGCCAGTGCTTCCTTTGCGTAGAAATGCAGAGATACCAAAGCAAATGCCCGCCAATTCAATTTGAAGCAGATAGTAAGCAAGATGCAACAGATTTATTTCTTCCCAGGGAATCTCCTCCCCGATTATAACCATGGAGCCGACGGAAATGGCATAAATAATTAGATTCAACGCTGTTATTTGAATCAGAACAGCAATCAGTTTTTCCGTAATGATTTTGACACGGCTGACAGGATGGGTCAGAAGAAATTCGGCAGTCCGCTCCTTCTCCTCTTTACTGAGAATGCCTACGGCACAAAGCGCAGCATAAAATGCACCGCCAAGTCCCAGCACATTTCCGCACTCAATGGCATAGAAGCCGACCAGTGTGCCGAAATTCAGGCGATCCATACCAAAGGCCGCAGTAAAAGAACCCATAGAGGCAAATACATCACTGATGCCATCCATTTCCCCTTTCATTTCCGGGAACAAAAACACGCAAACTGCAAGCAGCATGGCGATTGCCGCCGTCCATATCAAAAAGGAATTTTTTCCTTGCTTTAATTCGTGCTTTACAATCGTCATACTCTATCACCGTCCTTTTCATAATAATGCAGGAAGATTTCCTCCAGATCAGGCTCCGAAATATGGATGTCCAAGATGTTTCCGTCCGAAAGCTGCCGAAGCAATTGGTTTATATCGCCGCCGAATAGGAAGCTGGTGATTCCGTCTACCGTAACCTGATCCCGAATCCCGGTCAAATCCGTCAGGTCAACAGTTCCCCGCAGAGACACTCGCTTGGCATTTGTTTTTGCCAAAGTATCCACACTGTCGCAAGCAATTATTCTGCCTTCCCGAATAATGGCGGCACGGGAGCAATTATGCTGTACTTCGGATAGAATATGGCTGGAAAGAAATACGGTTGTTCCCTGACTGCTGCGCTCCCGGATGATTTCAAAAAATTCACGCTGCATAAGCGGATCAAGACCACCGGTGGGTTCATCCAAAATCAAAAGTTCCGGACGATGCTGCAAAGCACAGATGATGGCGACTTTCTTTCGATTGCCAAAGGATAATTCGTCCACCTTTCGGTTTCTATCCAACTGCAAACGCTCACAGAGGGATTTGCTTTCGGCTGCACAATTCTTTTTGCGCAGGTCGGCAGATAATTTCAAGATGTCCTTTACCTTCATGCCGGGATAAAAAATCGCTTCTGACGGAAGATACCCAACCTTCTGCAAAACAGCTTCTTTATTCTTTACCGTGTCCATACCGAAAATCTGAGCACTGCCTTTTGTGGGGGATACCAGTCCCAGCAGGGTACGAATGGTGGTAGATTTTCCCGCACCATTTGGCCCGATAAAACCGAACACTTCGCCCTGCTCCACAGACAGATTCAGTTCCAAAACACCTCTGGATTTCCCGTAATATTTGGTTAAATTCTCCGTTTTAATTGCTTCCATGATTTTTACTCCTTACGCAGATAGATGCTTTTCCAAAAGGCCAACAGTTTTGTGAAATCCTTTTCCATTTTCTCTATATCCACATTGCCTTGCTGCACCATTTCCCAAAGATAACCCTCCGAAGCCCAATACATTTCCCGATACATCATAGGAATATCCAGTCCTGGTATAAATTGAGAGGGATCGAGGTTCAGGCGTGTTTTATCCGCTTTCAGATTGAAATACCTGTGATAGCTCTCCTGAATAGCTGCACTGATTCCTGCATCCTTTTCGTAAAATGCCTTGATTGTGAAGTTGCCCATATCCGGGTACAAGCGGATGATTTCCATTTTTGCCCGCATACCTCGTTCCATGCTTTCAAACAGCTCCGTCTGTCCGTAGCATCCATATCTGGTCAGAAATTCAATTGTCGTTTCGGCGCATTTGTCCCACAGGAACAAGTATAACTCCTTCTTGTTGTGAAAATAATGGAACAGCAGAGATTTGCTGATTCCCGCCTCGGCAGCAATCTCACTCATAGGACTGTTTTTGTACGAATTTTGTGAAAATACCCGGTAGCCCGCATTGATGATAGCTTGCTGCTTCTCTGGCGGCAGGGTATAAAAGCGTTCATTCATCGTGTCACCTCCATAAACCGTTTCGGTCAAGCATATTCTAAATCCGTTGACCGATTTTGAGAAGACTGCTTGTAGAAATTTCGAAAATTTCCAAAATCCCAGCAAAGGAATAAAGGCACCGCAGAAGCGATGCCTTTAGCTCATAAATACTTCTTATTAAAGACAGGAAAGCTGATTGCCAAACAGACCACACTCAAAAGAACGGTGATGTAAATTGCCGTAACATATGACCGTGCCTCCACCGTTCCGTAAATAAGGGAATTTCCGTCCATCAACAGAGTAGGAAGATATTCCTTTGCTTTCGGGATTAGGCCAATCAAATACGATACCAGAACTGTACAGCCTGTTCCGGCAAGCACACCCGTGTTTGAGTTGGACAACGTGGAAAACAGCACGGTCAAAGCTACCACCAATGATCCAAACAGCCACCAGCAAATGACAGAAAAAAATAAATTCTGCGCTATGGAATTATCCCAGAAATAAGTGTTGTAGCCAAAGGTGATAGTGAAGCAGAACCAATAACAAACTGTCCAGAGCAGAGTCAAAATGATTGCTTTGGAAATCACTACCTTATGCCGGTCGAGTCCTTTTGTCAGAGCAAGCACCAAAGTGCCTGACTGATATTCTTTCGTAAAGATGCTGCTTTCAAGCAATATAAATGCAATCAGTCCCATCGGAGCATTTTTGAAGAACTGCACCCATGAATCCATTGCGCTTACCGTAACAGCCGTAACCGTCATACCGCTTGCTTCAAGAGAATCCGCCATCATTTCAAGCAGCCAAGGCGTCAGTTTTGCAACAGCAGGATTCATGATACCAAGCAAAATGAAGATTATGACAAGAATCAACAGCCGCCCTGATCGAACCTGTTCCATCCATTCTTTTTTCATAAAGGCAAGTAAAGATTTCATTTCTCCACCACCTCCATAAACAAAGTTTCAAGTGTAGGTTCAACCCGTTCTATTTTCAGCAGACGGATACGATTATCCGTAACAAAGCGCAGTATGTCAAACAGGGTGTGATCGTTCTCACGGAAAGAGGCTGTATTTATGCCGGATTTTTTCAGTCCCGCAAATACGTTCATAAGCAGTTTCAGTTCTTCCTCGTTTCCTGTTTCAAGAACATACTCCTCTGTACGGTATTGGGATTTTATATCTGACAGTTTCCCCTGGATGTTCACTACACCGTCATTTAAAAATGCCACATCGGTGCAGATGCGCTCCACATCAGACAGAATGTGTGTGGAGAATAAGACGGTCGTCTGTTCTCTAACTGCCATCAGAATATCCAGTATTTCTTTTCGTCCCACAGGATCAAGGGCAGAGGTGGGTTCATCGCAGATGAGCAGCTTCGGACGGTTTAAGAGTGCCTGGGCAATTCCGAGCCGTTGTTTCATACCTCTGGAAAAACCTTTGATTCGATGTTTTTCATTGCCAAGCCCAACAAGTTTCAGAAGCTCATTGCTTCTGCTTTTGATTTCAATTCTGCTCATTCCGGTGATCTCACCGCAAAAAGAGAGATATTCCGGTGCTGTCATAAATGGATAGAATTCCGGTACATCGGGTAGATAACCAATGTGTCTGTTTGTTGCCGTCTGTCCATAAACAACCTTTTCTCCTGATACCAATATCTCGCCGCCATCTGCTTTGAGAAGTCCAAGTATCGTTTTCATGGTGGTTGTCTTACCAGCTCCGTTTTTACCAATAAACCCGAAAACGCTGTGTTCGGGAACAGACAGATCGAGCCCCTTCAGAACCGATTTGTCCCCGAAGCGTTTCTGAAGATTTGTTATTGCCAGCATGTCCATTACGCATCCTCCTTGCCGAGCAGGAAGTACATGATAGGCCCGACAAAGTTCATCAACACGATGGTAATGATGAGCCACAGCGTGCGATTGCCTCGTTTATAATTCTTGTGGGTCAAGATGTGATGCAGAGTATAGCCGAGCAATGCAAATTCTGCAATGACCAACGGGATCAAAAATGGGAGAAATTCCATAATCTTATCCATTCTCTTTCTCCTCCTTTCCGTAGGTTTCCACACAGAAGCCGTGATAACCGCAACAGGTACAGGTCAGTTTACGGAGTGTCGGCGTGTGTCTTGCCCAAAACGCTTCCTTGAAGTTTGGCTTAAATACCTCGTGGCACTGCGGACAGATATATACTACCCGTTTGAAATAGAAGTTTGATACCCATACGGCATAGGGAATTGCCACAAACCAGTACGCAGCAAACGGCCACCAAATTCCCATAGTGATCCACAGAACAATCGATGTCCACTGGATAATGCCAAGCGGAATTCCGGTTATGAGCAGAATGGCATGGAGCTTTTGCATATTCTTTTTGTTTTCCATCGCATAAGCTATATCACCGATAGATTCAACAGAGAAATTATCAATGCCTCTTAGCTCTTTTTTGATGCCATCAAGTATAGCAAGTTTTTCTTGCCGTTCGCTTACTTCCTCACGAAGCGCCTGTTCCTGCTGTTCCAGCAAAACAGATATGACACTGCCTGGATCATCTTCGGACAGCAACTCGCCAATGCTGTTAATAGATATTCCGGCATCTCGTAAAAAACAAATGATCTTCATTCGCTTCAGATCCTGTTCGGAATAAAGCCGCCTACCACCCTCCGACAGCTCGCTGGGAACGAGAATGTTCCTCGAATCGTAATACTGCACTGTCCGAACAGATACGCCACAAAGCTTTGCAATTTCTCCTGTTGTGTATTTTGACATAGCTTTCACCTCCTTACGCCGCTTATTTTACAACATTACGCAGCGTCACAAGCAAGACCTTACGCAGGGGGATTTTTCTGAATATTAACTTTTTGTTCATATTCGGGTCTATCACAGATTTTAAGCCGCCCATAGGCTGAGCTATAGGCGGCTCCTAAATCAACTGTCCAAACTTCTGTATTCAGTTACAGTTTTCAAATATACTTCAGGCTCGCCGTTCAGTATCAAGTCAGCATATCCAATCGGGTCATTGTAGATTAGATAGTCCAGTTCTGACCGCTGATACATGTTGTTAGCAATCTCGTTCTCCACAGCGATAGTGTCAATCGCTATCATACTTCCATCAGCAAATTTCAGTTCCACACAGGCAGTATCCATGTTAAACTCACAAGAAATCAATCTATCCATAAGAAACCTCCATTCTGCGGGATGTTAGATCATCCCAAAATAATTGAACGCTTCTCGGATTGCTTTCTCTTTTTCCGGCGGACACTGGGGCTGTCTGGAATCCTCGGATTTTGGCAGGTTATAGTTTTTTCCTACCTCAATCCCACATTTCCGCTTAATCTGTGAGATATAGAGGTTGGACACCTTTAATCCGGTATGCTCCAACACATACTCCTTGATCTGCGGATAGGTAGCTCCATCTTGGAACTCCGACATATCCATATCTTCCAAAGAGAACTCAACCCGAATCTTTTTCGAGTCGACCTTGCCCTTGGAAAGCAAGACAACCGTCTCCACATGCACGCTCATCGGAAACATATCAGTCGCCTTCACCTTCCTGATCTCATACCCATTCTCCCGCAGATACTTCACATCCCGCGCCAAAGTCGCTGAATCGCAGCTCACATATACAATCCTCTCCGGCTCCATCTGAACCATTGTATCCAGTACGCTTGTCTCACATCCTTTTCTCGGCGGATCGACTACGATCACATCCGCCCTCGCATGCTCTCCCGGATGCTCTTTTGCATAATCCGCATAATATTCCGGCAACACTTCTTCTGCCTTTCCTACAAAAAACTCCGCGTTTGTAATCTCATTGATCTCGGCATTATGCTTTGCATCTTCAATTGCCTGCGGCACGATTTCCACGCCGTAAACTTTCTGTGCTTTCTGCGCAAGGAAAAGGGAAATCGTTCCGATTCCACAATACACATCCCAAACCGTCTCTTTTCCAGTAAGTCCGGCGTATTCCAGTGCGGTTCCGTAAAGTACCTCTGTCTGTACCGGATTCACCTGATAGAAGGACAGCGGTGAAATCTGGTATTTGACATTGCCGATATAATCGGTGATATACGTCTGTCCCCAGAGCGGGCAAACCTTTGATCCCATGATCACATTCGTCTTTTCTTTATTGATATTATAAGTAATGCTTGTCATTCCCGGAATCTTTATCAGCTTTTCCACCAATTTCTCACTGTGTGGAAGCTTATCCCCGTTAAGGATCAGACAAACCATGATCTCTTTTGTTGTAAATCCATACCGGACCAGGACATGGCGCACCAGTCCTTTGTGCCGTTTCTCATCATATGCAGAAATCTTCTCTTCCCGCATGTAGTCCAGAATCTGATCCAGGATCACTTTATTCTCCGGTACTCCAAGTACGCAGTCCCTGTCCGGAACCGGGATGATCTGATGGGTTCTTCCGGCATAGAATCCGGCAATCAGATTCCCTTCTTTATCTACTCCGATCGGGAACTGTGCTTTATTCCGGTAACGGAACGGTTCCTCCATTCCTGCGATCGGCTCCATGATCTGATCCAGCAATTCTTCTTCCACACCGCCAAGACGGATCAGGTTATTTCTTACTTTTGTATTTTTAAACTCCAGCTGTTTCCGGTAATCCATCTCCTGGATCTGGCATCCGCCACAACGTCTTGCCTCCGGACAGCGTGCAGATACACGAAATGCGGATTCTTTTACAATCCGCATTAATCTCGCATATCCGTAGTTCTTTTTTGCTTTCATTACTTTTACTTCAACGGTATCTCCGATGACTGCATCCTTGATAAACAGCGTATGTCCATCTACCTTTCCGATTCCTTCACCGCCGATTCCGATATCTGTAACTTCTACCGTCACTACGTCATTTTTCTTCATTTTTATACTCATCTTTCTTTCAGAACTTCTCTTAGATACTGGTCTTTCTTAAGTTGGATTCAAACAGACGGTTATAACCTAACCAGTCTTTTGTATCTTTTGCCTTAAAAATCTCTGTCAATGTCTGCATCTTTGCATCAGCATTATCCGCACAATTAAGTGCCATTGCCTCAGCAAGCGCCGGTTTTTTCGGCGAACCGTATTCGAGTTCTCCGTGATGCGCTACGATACAGTGCTTTAATTCGCTGGCAAGCTTCTTTGGGAAATCCGGAATCTCACGAATTGCATCATCCAGCATTTCCACACCGATCACAATATGACCGAGCAGCTGCCCGTCATCGGTATAATCATTATCCGGAAACAGGGAAAGTTCCTGTGTCTTTCCGATATCATGGCACATTGCCGCTGTATACAGAAGATCCTTATTCAGGATCGGATATGCCCCTGCCATATATTCACAGAATTTCACTACACTTAATGTGTGCTCCAGAAGTCCTCCGGCAAATCCGTGATGTACACTCTTTGCTGCCGAATGTGCCTTGAAGCTCTTGATAAACTGCTCATCATTTACAAAATAATACCGGATCACCTGCTGCAGATACGGGTTCTTCACCTGCTTTCCATAACGCATCAGTTCTTCATACATTCCATCCACACTTTTCTCGCTGGTCGGCATATAATCCGCCGGATCGTATTCTCCCTCGTCTGCTACACGGAGCTGCTTGATGTTCATCTGAAGATTGCCGTTATAGCTGATGATCTCCCCGTAAACTTCAATAAAATCTTTTTCGCTGTAATCTGCAATTCCATTTGAATTCGGATCCCAGATCTTTCCATCCAAAGTTCCTGTCTTGTCCTGAAGGATCAGGTTGTCGTATGGTTTCCCGTTCCTTGTCTCCGCACTTCTTTTTCCTTTGCAAAGATACGTATTTCTGATTGTCTCGCCTTCGTGTAATGTCTCAATATATCTCATGTCATTCCTCTTCCTGCTCTATATTTTAAATTTATGATTGCTTTTTATCTGCAAATCTATTCTTTACTTCCAACTGTCACATCAAATGTTACATCGACATAACCATCTGCGCCACGCCTCTGCCCTTTGATCCTGATCTGTGTACCGGTTCCGGCTTCTATGATCTGTTTATGAAGTCCTGTTATACCGGTGATATCTGTCTTGTTAATCTCTGTGATCACATCACCATTCTGGATCCCTGCCTGCATCGCAGGCGAATCGGCCTCTACTTCCCTGACATAAATGCCTTTCGGGATTCCCTGTTCGCCGGAAAGCTTCTCCGTCACTACGACTCCGTGAACGCCAATATACGGAACTCCCTGTCCATTTGCCAGAAGTTCGATCTCTTCCTTGATATCCGAAATCGCATAGGCACTCACAAGATTTCCGTCTCTCTGCAGTTCTGACTGGTCACAGATTCCAATCACTTCACCCGCCGTGTTAAACAGAATTCCGCTCCCTTTTTCACTTCCTGCAATATCTGTATCAAGCAGCCGGTACTGCCCGTCTGCCACTGTCCGGTAATTTCTGGTGGAACTGATGATCCCATATCCGACACCACCTGCATATCCAAACTGCTCACCAAGAACGATCACGCCGTCCCCACGGTTCACTGCAATGGAATTACCAAGCGTCGCCGTCTGGATCTGGTTCCTCGTGCTATCCGACAGATCTGATCTCTTAACCGCAATAATCGCAAGTCCAAGATTCCGGTCCTGCTTTTTCAAAGTTGCGTTATATGTCGTATTGTCTGAAAATGTAGCTTTCAGTGCTTCTGCATCTTTTACAATTCTTGCCGGTGCCGCAATCAAAAGATCTGCACCATTACCCCAGAAAATAACTCCCGATACAGCCTGTTCCTGCTCCCCTGCATTCTCCCAGCCTTCATCCCGGTGCACGGCATAGATCTCAACCACACTTTTTCCTGCCGACACTGCCACCTGGTATAATGCGTGGTTCATCTCCTGATAATCTTCAACAGTCAGATCCGGATACTGAATCTCTTCATCCTGTGCTTCCTGATCCTTGGTATCCTCCTCATCCTCAACCGGAGTTTCCTCCTGATCCAGCGGAATCGTTACCTTCTCTCCGCCCAGATGTGTCATCGCCCATGGGCGAAGGGCATAAAACGCAAGACCTGCTGCAAGTCCAAAAATCAGTCCTCTTCCTGCAAGCCTGCACAGATTTCCTATGATTCCTTTTTTACTTCGCTGTTCATCTTTTACTGTTTCCTGCAAAAACGAATATTTTTCTTCCTCACTGTCGTGCGGTTCTTCGTTCCGCTTATTCTCCCGATTATCAGACATTGTGCTTCTCCTTAGGCCTCCGGAGTGCTTTCAGCCACACCTGGTTTTAGTATACATGATTCCCCGCAAATGTTCAACGAAATTTCACCTTTCCACTTTCATTTAGACGGTAAATACGTTAGAATAGAACCAGACAAAATATGAGGTATAAATGTATTATGAATCAAAAATCTTTAACAAAATTGGAATTTCCAAAAATTATAGAGATGCTGACCGATCACGCTTCTTCCCCTGGCGGAGCTTCATTCTGCCGACGGATCAAGCCGATGACCGACCTTAACAAAATCAACACTGCACAGGAACAGACTTCCGCAGCATTTACCCGCATTGTAAAGAAGGGAATTCCTTCTTTCAGCGGCTGCTATGCTGTCTCTGACTCTCTCAAGCGCCTGGAGATCGGAAGTGCCTTAAGCGCACCGGAACTCCTCCGGATCGGCAAGCTTCTTCAGACAACCGCCCGGATCAAATCCTACGGCCGTCATGAAAATGCAGACGATCAGGCAGATTGTCTGGATGTATATTTTGAACAGCTTGCGCCGCTTACACCACTTTCTGCTGAAATTGACCGCTGCATTCTTGGTGAAGATGAGATCAGCGACGATGCCAGCAGCAAATTAAAGCAGATCCGCCGCAGTATTAACGGCATGAATGACAAGATCCATTCTACCATGACCGGACTTTTGAACGGTTCCATGCGCACCTATCTCCAGGATGCCATTATTACCATGCGTGGCGACCGTTACTGTCTCCCGGTAAAAGCCGAGTACCGCAGCCAGGTAAATGGTCTGATCCATGACCAGTCAGCAACCGGCTCCACACTTTTCATTGAGCCGATGGCCGTTGTCAAACTGAACAATGATCTGAAAGAATTATATGCCCGGGAGCAGGAAGAGATCCAGGTGATCCTTGCCCGCCTCAGTGTGGATGCAGCTGAATATATTGAAGAAATCCGTCTGAACTACAAAGCACTTGTGGAACTGGATTTTATTTTTGCAAAAGGTGCACTGGCACTGGATATGAACGCCAGCCGCCCAGTCTTCAACAACGAAGGCCGGATCCGGATCCGTGAGGGAAGGCATCCTCTTCTGGACCGTAAAAAAGTTGTTCCGATCAGTCTGACACTTGGAGATACCTTTGATCTTCTCGTCATAACCGGTCCGAACACAGGTGGTAAGACCGTTTCCCTCAAGACTGTGGGGCTTTTTACCCTGATGGGACAGGCAGGTCTGCACATTCCTGCACTTGACCGATCAGAGCTTGCTGTATTTAACCAGGTTTATGCTGATATTGGTGACGAACAGAGTATTGAACAGTCTTTAAGTACCTTCTCTTCTCACATGACAAATGTGGTCTCTTTCCTAAATCATGTGGATGAGAATTCATTAGTCCTTTTCGATGAACTTGGTGCGGGAACCGATCCGACTGAGGGTGCTGCGCTTGCTATCGCCATCCTGTCACATCTGCATAACCGAGGGATCCGTACTATGGCAACGACACACTACAGCGAACTGAAGGTATTTGCTCTTTCTACTCCGGGAGTAGAAAATGCCTGCTGTGAATTTGACGTGGAGACATTGAGCCCGACTTACCATCTTCTGATCGGTATTCCGGGAAAAAGTAATGCTTTCGCGATTTCCGAAAAACTCGGCCTTCCGGATTATATCATCCAGGATGCCAAAACGCATCTGACCGAGGAGGATGAATCTTTTGAAGATCTCCTTACTGATCTGGAACAGAGCCGCAAGACCATCGAGAAAGAACGGGAAGAGATTGCTTCTTACCGTCGCGAGATGGAGCGTCTCAAGTCCGAGCTCAAGAACCAACAGGAAAAGCTGGATACACAGCGCGACCGGATCATTCGTGAGGCAAATGCCAGAGCAACCGACATTGTTCAGGAAGCCAAGGATTTTGCAGATGAGACGATGAAGAACTTCCGCAAATTCGGCAAAGCCAGTATTTCTGCTTCCGAGATGGAAAAAGAAAGAGAACGGATCCGCAAGCAGCTTTCCAAAACTGAAAATAAAAACCGTCTGGAAAAGAAAAAGCCTTCCAAAGCTTACAAGGCAAGCGATTTCCATCTGGGCGATTCTGTAAAAGTACTGAGTATGAATCTGACCGGAACGGTAAATTCACTGCCGGATGCCAAAGGCAACCTGTTTGTCCAGATGGGTATCCTCCGATCACAGGTCAATATTTCCGATCTTGAACTGATCGAAGAACCGCTTACGGTTACTGCAAAGCAGATGCGCAGAACCAGCAGTGGCAAGATGAAGATGGGCAAATCCATGCACGTCAGCCCGGAGATCAATCTTCTCGGCAAGACAGTCGATGAAGCAGTTGCCGAACTTGACAAATATCTGGATGATGCCTATATCGCACACTTAAGTCCGGTACGAATTGTACACGGGAAAGGAACCGGCGCACTCAGAAACGGGATCCATCAGTATCTGCGCCGCCAGAAACATATCAAATCCTTCCGGCTGGGAGCTTTCGGGGAGGGCGATGCCGGTGTAACTATCGTAGAATTCAAATAATCATTGGGGGAACTATCATGGTGACTAAACAGAAAATCTTAATTGTAGATGACGACGAGAATATTGCAGAACTGATTTCTCTCTACCTTACAAAGGAATGCTTCGATACGATGATCGTACACGACGGGGAAGAAGCACTTACCGCATTTGAATCCTATCAGCCAAACCTGATGCTGCTCGATCTGATGCTTCCGGGCATCGACGGCTATCAGGTCTGTCGCGAGATCCGCAGTAAGCACAACACCCCAATCATTATGCTTTCCGCAAAAGGAGAGGTATTTGACAAGGTGCTCGGTCTGGAGCTTGGTGCTGATGATTACGTCTTAAAACCATTCGATTCCAAGGAGCTTGTCGCAAGAGTAAAAGCGGTACTCAGACGCTATCAGCCTGCCAAACCAGAAGTTCCTGCCGCCAGCCGCGGAAAGGTTGTTGACTATCCGGGAATCGAGATCAATCTTACCAATTACGCAGTAACCGTTGATGGTAAGAATGTAGATATGCCGCCAAAAGAACTGGAGCTTTTGTATTTTCTCGCCTCCTCACCAAACCAGGTATTCACACGCGAGCAGCTCCTTGACCAGATCTGGGGCTATGAGTATGTCGGCGACACCCGTACCGTTGATGTTCATATTAAGCGTCTGCGCGAGAAGATCAAGGATCATCCTTCCTGGGGACTTAGTACCGTCTGGGGAATCGGTTACAAATTTGAGGTGAAGTAATGAAAAGTACCCTTTACCTTAAATTTATCCTCTTATATATTATTCTCGGATTTTTAAGTATTTTTACGGTGGCATCCCTGTCATCCACACTGACAACCCACTATCTGGAAAGCAGCATTTCCGGCAATATGTATCAGTCGGCAAATCTGCTTGCATCCAATTATCTGCCGGACTATTTTTCCGAAACCATTACCCTGGCAGATGTTTATACACAGCTCAATGGTATGAGCGATTATCTGAATTCAGATATCTGGTTTGTTGATAACGAGGGATCTTTGCTTGCATCTGCCAAATCCGGCGATGTATCCTATGCCCCTTCCCGGATTGAAAATTTTGATCCTGCCGAATCCGGCGGCTCCACTTATCTGACCGGTGATTATCATGGGTACTTCAACTCAGAAATGATCACCGTGATCGCTCCGGTCACAGAGAAATTTTCAACCCGCGGATATCTGCTTGTACATAAGCCTTACTCGCAGATCACAGACGCACATTCTGTTCTGATGCGTAACACGTATATCGTGATTCTGATCATTTATGTGCTCTCATTCATTATTTTGCTGGGTGTACATTTTCTGATCTACCGCCCGCTCGTCAAGATTACGAATGCGGCAAAGCAGTATGCTTCCGGCAATCTGGATGTTGTCATTCCGGTTAATACGCAGGATGAGATGGGATATCTTTCCGCATCTCTCAACTACATGTCTTCCCAACTGAAAGATATGGAGGATTACCAGAAGAAATTTGTGGCAAATGTATCCCATGATTTCCGTTCTCCCCTGACTTCCATCAAAGGCTATGTTGAAGCCATGGCGGATGGCACGATCCCACCTGAAATGCAGGGCAAATACTTAAATATCATCTTATTTGAAACAGAACGTCTTACTGACCTTACACGCGATCTGCTGACATTAAATGAATTTGATACGAAGGATCTTCTTCTTGATAAAACAGATTTTGATATTCACGAAGTGATCCGTAACACAGCAGCTTCTTTCGAAGGTACCTGCACTGCCAAAAAAATTTCTATCGAACTTCTTCTGGCAACCCGTACCCTGTATGTACATGCTGACCGGCACAAGATCCAGCAGGTTCTGTACAATCTGCTGGACAACGCGATCAAATTCAGCAATCCGGAATCTACGATCACGATTGAAACCACACCGCGCGGTGACAAAGTATATACTTCCGTCAAAGATTATGGAATTGGCATTCCGAAATCAAGTATCAACAAAATATGGGAACGTTTTTACAAAAGCGATCTCTCCCGCGGAAAAGACAAAAAAGGAACCGGACTCGGGCTTTCGATCGTAAAAGAAATTATTCAGGCACACAATGAAAATATCAATGTGATCAGTACCGAGGGAGTCGGAACAGAATTTATCTTCTCCCTTCCACTGATGAAAAAATAGTAAGAAAGAATGTGCCTCAGCACATTCTCGCGCCGAGCGCGGTCGCTTGCGACATTCTTCATCTTCGTGCGAGTGCGCATCTCCGGCACGCAGTGCCTTTTATTTCATAGGAAGTTCCTTTGGAATTTCCTATGAAATAAAAAGAAACGGTTGTAGCCGGCATAAATAATATGTCAGTCACAACCGTTTTTATATAAAATTGTCTGAAACCCATTTTCCACGGATTCCAGACATTTCTTCTTACTAATAAAGCATCTTCTTAATCGAATCTTTATTCATATTATCTTTTGTAACCCAGGTATATCCGGTACTTACTGTTGCTTCATTTCCCTGACCAAGCACTGCTCTTGCGCAGGCAACAACCGTTGCATAGCCGATTCCGTATGGATTCTGAACGATCAGACCATCAATCTTCCCGTCTTCCAGAAGCTTCATCTGATCTTCCCCGCCGTCAAAGCTCACTACCTTGATTCGGTCTTCTCCTGTTGTTTTATCCATAGAGTCCAGAACATTCACCACAAGGTCTGCTGCCGTTTCATTGGTTGCAAAAATTCCTTTTACATCCGGATACTTTTCAAGAAGATACTTGATTGCATCCTGCTGTGCCGTCTGGGTATCCCGGCTGTCTGCGTTCTCTTCCTCTGCTTTTTGCACATTATCTGCAGTCTCCTGGGAATTCTTTTCAGATGAATCTGCATTGATCTCTTTCGTGATCGCATCCAGATCATCCAGATGCCAGATCTCTGCAACCGTTACATCCGGATCATTCTTTTCCACTTCCTGTATAAATCCCTGCTCTCTTTTTTCAGAAGAAGTAGACTTGGAGTCATGTGCAATTACAAGGATCTGTCCACTCTCACCGATACTGTTACACAGCTTACTTGCTGCTGTTGCGGCTGCGGTTGTATTATCTGTATCGATCATGGAGACAATATTCTGATAATCGGTTCCGGAATCAAATGCTACGATCGGGATCCCATTCTCTGCAGCAAGATCAAACTGAACCTCACATGCCCCTGAATCAACTGCTGCAATCCCGACTGCAACCGGATACCGTGCAAGCTCCTCATCCAGAATGTTTACCTGATCATCTACATCATTCTCTGTCTCCGGCGCAGAATAAACAAGCTTTACTTTATCATTCCCTTTATATCCCAGGTTTGTATTAATATCCGCTACTGCCTGCTTTGCACCTTCCTGAACAGCTTTCCAGTATGCGGAAGAACTTCCTCTTCCTATAATAGAAATCGAACTTCCTTTCTCCAGATCCAGTCCCTGCACATTGCCATATGCAGATGGCTGTAAAACATCCAGGTTGCTCTGATGCTCATTCTCTTCCCTTGTCTCATGACTGAATGTCTGCTTTTTTCCTGTACCTGCATCATTCTTGCTTCCAGTTCCACATCCACCAGTCAAAAGTGCCACACAAAGTACAGTCGAAAGTATACTCCACCGTTTTTTCATAAATCCACTCCACTTTCTCTATCTTAAAATCAGTTTCATTATTGGTTATAAAATGATACAGTACCCACTATACACCAAATCGCCCGGGAAAGGTAGAAAAATTTCTTAAGATTTCATAAATTCTTTTTGTTTTCATTTGCAAGTTTTATATTACTAACCTTTTGGTTTTATATTTCTAACCAAAGAAATGCCCATTTTACGCTATTAGTTTGACATTTCTAACTCAATTGTATCTATTTTTAAGCATAAATTCCTCTTGTATATTTTCATGTTCTGTATTAGAATAAGGGTATGCGAAAGGCATATCGATTTTAATTTTTTCATAATAACAAGGAGGATACATATCATGGCACACGTAATTTCAGACGAATGTGTAAGCTGCGGAGCTTGCGAAAGCGAATGTCCAGTAGGAGCAATCTCTATGGGTGCAGATCATATGCAGATCGATGCTTCTGCATGTGTTGACTGTGGTGCTTGCGAATCAGCATGTCCTACAGGAGCAATCAGCGCTGAGTAATCAGAACACGTAGATTGAATAAGACATTAAGAAAGAGACGGTTTTCATCTGAAGATCGTCTCTTTTTATATACACGCCTGAACCAGGTACAGATCCGGTAAGCATCATCCTATCTGACATTCTCCCTCTGCAACATTTGTCGAACGATTTTTCTTTCCATCTCTTCTTCTTATGCTACAATAGACTTGTACTCAATCTATATCACATACTTATTTTAATAAGGGGGTTATCGTATGGGCGACGTTCATTACATGATCTCAGAAGCCGCCAAACACGTCGGCGTAGAATCACATGTTCTTCGCTACTGGGAGGAAGAGCTTGATCTTCCGATCGGACGCACTGAGATGGGACATCGGCACTATACGGAAGAAGATATACAGCTTTTTAGCTGTATCAAAGAACTCAAAGAACAGGGACTGCTCCTGAAGGAGATCAAACAGCTCCTTCCGGACATGCTTCGCACAAAAGCACTTCTGAAAGCCAGAAAATCGGATGCACCAAAGGCTGCCGCTTCGATAAACGAAGTTGCTGAACCCCAGGATCCGGCTCTTTCTGTTAATACAGCGGACAACCTTTCTCTTTCTGTTTATCAGCCTCTGCTCGAAGAGTCTCTCCGAAAAATTCTTTTGGAAAACAACCAGATCCTGGAGGGTTCTCTCGGCAAATCCGTATCTGAAAAAGTAACAAAGGAAATGGATTTTCTTTTACAGGCAAAAGAACGTCTGGAAGAAGACCGTTACCGGAAGCTTGATCATTTACTTCGTCAGCAGCAGGCGCTCCGGAAAGAAGCTTCAAAACCTGCCGCCGGACATTACCTACGGAAATTATTTGGCGAAACCACATAAAAATCAAAAGACAGCGAACAGTTTTAATTCTGTTCCCTGTCTTTTTCATTTTATAATTTCTCATTCCCCATCCACAACTTTTCGTTCTGAATTGGCAAATTTCGTGTACTGCGGAAGCCATGTAAGCGTTACGGTTCCAATCGGACCGTTTCTCTGTTTGGCAATAATGATCTCTGCCTCATTGACATGCTCCGTATCCTTATTATAATAATCATCTCGATAAATGAACATAACCACGTCGGCATCCTGCTCGATCGCCCCGGACTCACGCAGATCAGAAAGCATCGGTCTGTGATCTGGTCTCTGCTCAACCGCACGGCTCAGCTGTGACAGCGCAATGACCGGCACACTCAATTCCCGGGCAAGCGCTTTTAAGGAACGGGAAATATCAGAAATTTCCTGCTGACGGGACTCATTACGTCCACCAACACTTCCGCTCATCAACTGCAGGTAGTCGATGATGATCAGCTCAAGATTATGTTCCATTTTATATTTTCTGCATTTGGAACGCATTTCCGAAATCGAAATACCCGGTGTATCATCAATGATCAGGTTCGATCTTCCAATTGTTCCGGCACCTTCGATCAGCTTTTCCCAGTCGGAATCCTTCAGATTACCGGTTCTTAAAAGCTGTGCATCTACATAGGATTCCAGCGAGAACAGACGGTTTACCAGCTGTTCCTTTGACATTTCCAGACTGAATATGGCAACTGTACGGTTCTGCTTAAACGCCACATGCTGTGCAATGTTCAGTACAAACGCCGTCTTACCCATAGAAGGACGGGCTGCGACCAGGATCAGATCGGATGGCTGCAGACCGGATGTCTTGTAATCCAGGTCAATAAATCCAGTCGGGATTCCTGTAACAGTTCCCTTACTCTTAGATGCTTTCTCAATTTTCTCAAGGGCATTTAATACTACCTGCTTGATCGGCACGTATTCACCGTTTCCTCCGCGGTTCTGCACCAGCTCAAAAACCTGCTTCTCTGTCCTTTCAAGGATCGCCTCCAGCGGCTCCTGCCCCTGATAACATTCATCCGCAATCGCTTCATTCATCTTGATCAGACGCCTCAACGTTGCTTTTTCAGAGACGATCTCAGCATAATACTTTACATTTGCCGAGGTTGGAACTGCTGTTACCAGATCCCGGACAAATTCAAGACTACTGATCTCTTCCGGAACAGCTTTTTCACGCAGACGGTTCTGCAGTGTAATCAGGTCAACAGGTTTTCCCTCATTAAAAAGTTCTACCACTGAATCAAAAATTACACCATATGCCTTTTGATAAAAGTCGTCTCCACAAATGATCTCGGCAGCTACTGTAATCGCATCCCGGTCCATCAGCATCGCTCCGACAACAGACTGCTCTGCCTCTATGCTGTGTGGCGGTACTCTCTTAATGAGTGCTTCATCCATGTCTCAGATCCTCCTAAGCTTCCCCGACGTGCACTTTTAATTCAGCAGTCACTTTCTGGTGAAGCTTGACCGGTACAAGATACATTCCCGGTGTACGGATCGCTTCTTTGATCTGGATCTTCTTCTTATCAAGATCATATCCAAGCTGTTCTTTTACTGCAATTGCAATTTCCTTTGAAGACACAGAACCGAATGTTCTTCCACCTTCCCCGGTCTTGATCTTGAGTTCTACTTTTGCTGCTTCTAATTTCTTTGCAAGCTCCTGCGCTGCTTCCAGATGCTCCTGTGCAACCTTTTCTTCATTCTGTTTCTGAAGCTTTAAGTCATTTAAATTCTTTCCATTTGCTTCCAGTCCGAGGTTTTTTTTGAAAATGAAGTTTCTTGCATATCCGTCACTTACATTTACAACCTCGCCTTTTTTCCCAAGGGATTTTACATCTTCCAATAAAATAACTTTCATCTTAAATATCTCCTTCTTCTATCATAATATCGATTGTCTTTTTCAGAGTTTCAATCGCTCTTTCCATATCGGAATACGGGAACTGGGCACCGGCAGTGTTGATATGACCGCCTCCGCCGAGCCGCTCCATAATGATCTGTACATTGATCTCATCAATAGAACGTGCACTGATGTAAATCTTACCATTATATTCAGTCAGTACAAAAGAAGCCTTGATCTCTTCAATGTTGAGAAGCTCATTTGATGCCTGTGCTCCAATGATGGTGGGACTTTCAATTCCCAGATGTTCGCCTCGCGCGATCGCAAATACATCCCGATACACCTCAGCACTGCTGATTACTGCAGCTTTTGCACGGTAAGATGCCATATCATCACGGAGGAGTTTTCTTACATAAGTAACATCTGCGCCACATCTTCTCAGGTACGCAGCTGCCTCAAAGGTCCGGACTCCTGTTCTGGACATGAAATTGTTGGTATCAACCAGAATACCTGCATACATACTGTTCGCTTCCATGGAATTCAGACGCAGATCATCGCCGATATACTGGAGAACCTCTGCTACCATCTCACACGCCGAGGAAGCATATGGCTCGATATACGACAGGACAGCATTCTCAATCACTTCATCACTCTGTCTGTGGTGATCCAGAACTGCAATCGTCTTCGTCAGACGAAGCAGGCGTTCACATTCTGTCATCTTTGGCTTATTGGTATCAACAACAACTACCATCGTATTGTCATCTGCCAGTTCCTCCGCCTCATGGGAAGTCACAAACAGATCATCCGGATACTTCGGATCATCAGTAAATGCTTCATAAAGCGGTCTGAGTGTCACAGAAATATCGTTCAGAACAATATTGACCTTCTTTTCCATCGCACTTGCTGCCCGGTAAATACCGATTGCCGCACCAAATGAATCCACATCTGCCATCTTATGTCCCATCACGATCACACGCTCTTTTCCGGTGATAAACTCCCGGAGTGCTTCTGCTTTTACTCTTGCTTTTACCCGGGTATTCTTAGAAGTCTGCTCACGCTTTCCGCCATAATAGCTGATTCCCTTGTTATTCTTCACAACTACCTGATCTCCGCCTCTTGCAAGTGCAAGATCGATCGCTATACGGGCATAATTATATCCTGCAGCATAGGTATCTGTACTGAGTCCAAGCCCAATACTTAGTGTAACCGGAATCTGATTACCGATACTGACTCCTTTTACCTCATCAAGTAAAGAAAAACGGTCTTTTTCCATTTGATTGAAGCTCTCTTTTTTGATCACAACAAAATATTTGTCTTTCTCAAGCTTCTTCACAATACCGGAAAAATCCGCAATATACTGGTTGATCTTACGGTCGATCAGTGCCACCAGAAGAGACTGCCTTACTTCCTCGACGCTTTCCATGACCTCTTCATAGTTATCAATATAAACCAGTCCGGCCACCAGCCGCTGCTCTTCATTCGCACGGATATACCGGTTCAGCTCTGTCACATCCTGAAGATGTATCGCAATAAAATATTCCTTTTCCTCCGGTATCTCCAGAAGCTGCTCTGTCTCACTGAAGCCTTCGACCGATACGCACTGGATCTCAGCCTGATAATCTCTGTCAAGATAACTGAATTCCAGACTTACCGATTCATTGTCTTCCTTTGGAAATACACCCCGGTTCAACTCCGGAATATATTTACTCAGATAGGTATCCTTCCGGATAGTCGTCCCAAGGACTTCCCGGAACTGTGTGTTCGTCCAGATGATTTTTCCATCATCCAGTAAAATTGCATACGGAATCGAAAGCTCCTTCAGAAGTGTATTCTGGACAATCCCGTACTGCGCTGCAAACTCTACCATGTCTGCCAGAATCAGAGACTTGTTGTAAAAATACATAATACCAATGACGACTGCATAAACCAGCACAAACGCGCCCATAAGCAGCCCGGCCTTTCGGTCCATCCTGAAGATCCAGATATTCATCAGGATCAGGAAAAGAATCATAATTCCCGGCCATTGCATATATAATTTCAGTTGTCCCTTTAACTTTATATCCTTTTTCATCTTTCAGCCCTCTTAAAACCTATAGATATTTGTATTATATCACCTTTCCGGATATTAGGGAACTAAAAAATGTGCCGGGGCAACGTACACCCTGACACATTTTTCTTTCTTTTATTAAGCTTCGTATCCATTCGGATTCATTGTCTGCCATCTCCATGAATCCTCACACATCTTGTCGATTCCGCGTTCTGCAACCCATCCGAGCTCATTCTTTGCTTTTTCTGCATTACAGTAGCATGTTGCGATATCTCCGGCTCTTCTTGGCTTGATCTGGTAAGGGATCTCTTTTCCACATGCTTTTTCAAATGCATGCAATACATCCAGTACTGAATATCCCACTCCGGTTCCAAGATTGTAAATGCTTACGCCTGATTTTTCCTGGATCTTCTTCAGCGCCTTTACATGTCCAATTGCAAGGTCAACTACATGAATGTAGTCTCTCACACCTGTTCCGTCCGGTGTGTCATAATCATCGCCAAATACACCCAGGCATTCCAGTTTACCGATTGCAACCTGTGCAATATATGGAAGCAGGTTGTTCGGGATACCCTTCGGATCTTCTCCCATCAGTCCGCTCTCATGTGCGCCGATCGGGTTGAAGTAACGAAGAAGAACAACATTCCACTCCGGATCTGCCTTATGCAGGTCTGTCAGGATCTGCTCAAGCATCCATTTTGTCCATCCATAAGGATTCGTGCAGGTTCCCTTCGGGCATTCTTCTGTAATCGGGATAAACGCCGGATCACCATATACCGTTGCTGAAGAACTGAAGATGATGTTCTTCACATTATGGTTACGCATAACATCACAGAGTGTAAGTGTACCTGCAATATTGTTCTGATAATATTCAAGTGGCTTTGCAACAGATTCTCCGACTGCTTTAAGTCCTGCGAAATGAATGACACATTCTACACTTTCTTTGTCAAAAATCTGATCCAGTGTTTCTTTATCTCTGATATCTGCTTTATAAAATGTAACGTTCTTGCCGGTGATCTTCTCTACACGTCTGATTGCTTCTTCAGAAGCATTGCAAAGATTATCTACTACAATAACTTCATATCCTGCATTCAGCATCTCTACACATGTGTGACTGCCGATAAATCCGGCTCCGCCTGTTACTAAAATTGCCATGATTTTTTCCTCCTGAAATTAGAATCATTTACTTTTCTTTACACACTATAGCACACATCCTGCCTATATGGAAGTGTTTTTACTAAATTTTTTATATTTTTTAGTAAATCAAGCGAACTATTTACTAAATTTTGACATATCTCTACTCTTCCCAGAGATTTTCCGGATAAAGACCTTCTTTTTTCAGATTGCGGATCGCTTCTACAACAACCGGTTTGTCTTCTTTATAAGTTACGCCGTACCATTTGTCTGTAGACGGAAGAACCGCTGCTGTTGCGCGGTCTGCCTCCAGAAGATTACTTACGACTGCCGGCAGGAAATATTCACATTTCATCGGATTTTCAGTAAGTCCTTTCTTCAGGAACTGTGGAAATTCTGCTTTCAGCTCATCCAGGATGCTTCTCGTAAATCCCCACATATTCATAGAAACCAGTGTATCCTCTGGTAAATTTTCCCAGGTTTCGCCATCATTTTCAGTAAACGCAATCTTACCGTCACGCTTCTCAATGCGGGTTCTTTCTGTAATATTTACCAGTTCACCCTCTTCATTGGTCGTACAGATTCCTCTTGCCACATGGCCATTGTCTGTTACTGTATTCTTCAGAAGATATCCGACCATCGCATAACGATACCTGTCATCATCCTCATGTTCGGACAGATAATTATAAATTGCTTCAAACGCATGTCTTCCATAATAATCATCTGCATTGATAACAGCAAACGGTCCGTCGATCTCATCAATGCAGCTGAGGACTGCATGGCCGGTTCCCCACGGTTTCACTCTGCCTTCCGGAACTTCAAAACCTTCCGGAATGTTGTTGATATCCTGAAATACATAAGAAACCTCCATATATTTTGCCATACGGTTTCCTACTGCTTCTCTGAAACTGTCTTCATTTTCTTTCTTTATAATAAAAATAACCTTCTCGAATCCGGCTCTTTTTGCATCAAACAGGGAAAAATCCATGATGATGTGTCCCTCTTTATCAACCGGATCGATCTGTTTAAGTCCGCCATAACGGCTTCCCATTCCCGCTGCCATAATTACTAAAACTGGTTTTTTCATAATTTGATTCTCCAATTCTTTTTTAGATTTCAAAACTTTGTCTTTCTTATTCTAACCCCAAACGACTGCTTTTTCAATCGTCTGCCGGACAGAAAGATAGTAAAAAAGAATGTGCGAGTGCGCATCTCCGGCACGCAGTGCCTTTTATTTCCTAGGAAATAAAAAAACAGGACTTCCAAAATGGAAATCCTGTTCTGATCATATTCGATTAATCCTGAACGTATGGCATTAAAGCGATATGTCTTGCTCTCTTGATTGCTACTGTAAGAGCTCTCTGATGTTTTGCACAGTTTCCTGTGATTCTTCTCGGAAGGATTTTTCCTCTCTCAGAAACATATTTCTTTAATTTTGCTGTATCTTTGTAATCGATTTCGTTGTTTTCTTTACCACAGAATACACAAACTTTTTTTCTTCTGCGTCCGCCTCTTCTCTTCATTGGAGAATCCGGTCTGTTTCCTTTTTCGAATGCCATTGTACACATCTCCTTTCAACCTTAATTAAACGGTAACTCCTCATCAATTCCATCCGGAATGTTCATGAAACCGTCACCTGCATCAGCGCTTGGCGCCGGTGCCGGGGCTGCCTGATAAGACTGTGTATTAGCACTGCTAGCATTCTTACTTTCTGCGAATTCCTGTTCCTCAACAACAACTTCTGTTGTATAGACCTTTACACCATCCCTGTTGGTATAGCTTCCGGTCTGGATTCTTCCGCAAACCACTACGCGCATTCCCTGACGGAAATAACGTTCTGTAAATTCAGCACTCTTTCCGAACACAACACAGTTAATAAAATCTGCGGTCTGTTCTCCATCGCGCTTGAATCTGCGGTCTACAGCTAATGTATATCTTGCAATAGCGAGAGCGTTCTCACCTTGTGAATATCTCACTTCAGGATCTCTTGTCAGACGTCCCATTAAAACTACTTTATTCATACGTTGCCTCTTTCTAAGCTTCCTGTTTCACGCATAAATATCTGATTACACCATCCATGATACGAATTCTTTCTTCGATTTCGCCTGGTGTTGTTGTTTCAGATTCAAAGTGAATGAAGTAGTAGTAAGCTTCTTTCATCTTCTGGATTTCGTAAGCTAATCTCTTCTTTCCCCATTCGTCAACGTCAGTAATGTTACCACCGAAACGTGTAACAAGTGCTTTCACCTTTTCGATTACTTCTGCTCTGGCGTCGTCTTCGAGTTTTGCGCTGACAACAACTGCTAATTCATATTTGCTCATGTCCTGCACCTCCTTATGGTCTTTTGGCTCCCGGATTCGCCGGGAACAAGGATAAATAATATATCACAAGTTGGTATGATATCATAATTCAGGCTTTGTTTCAAGCCTTTTTTCTTATTTCTTTTGTATTTTTTTCAACCAGTCTGCGCGGTACCATTACCTGGTGTCCGCACCCCTGACATTTCAGACGAAAATCCGCTCCTACTCTCAGGATCTCCCACTCTGAGCTTCCGCACGGATGCGGTTTTTTCATCCGGATCACATCTCCGACTTCAAATTTTGCTTCTGCTTCCATCTCTTTACTCCTCTTTTATTTTCCTGCCGGCTGTACATTTACCCTGACACCGTGCACGATCGTTCTGTCATCATTTCCCTCCCGTGTACAGGTGGACAGCGTCACGATCTGCGAATCATTTCCCACTTCCACACCTGTATCATATAAAGAAGACGCCTTCGTTGCTTCAAGGAAGGATGCAAACGCCGCATCATCTGCGAACTGATATGTATAGCCTTCGGAAGTATCTTTTACCACTCCAACAGAATAAATCTGATAAGTAGCCACATTGCCATCCGGTGTATAAATATAGAAGTAAGGGTATTTTTCCCGGAAACTTTTTTCGTGATACTGCTCCAGCTCATTAAACATCGTTCCATTATACATATAATGTCCGTAAATGATCGTGTTTCTGTCATTAAAATCCGCATGATTATAAGCATTTACAAAAATCGTTCCTACGGTATTGTCATATCCCTTGAATGTCTTACTCAGATATTCTGAATTATCACTTCCCTGCACAACCGGATAATTGATCACCGCCGGTTCATCAAAACGGATCCATGCAACCACATCCGGATTGATCTGTCTGAGCGCATCGAAATCCACGGAAAATCTGCTTCCATCCTGATCGTCCGTCCCGTTCTCCTGCTCTCCCTTATCTTCCGTAACCGCAAGCTTTACCAGATCATCATACTCACTTTCCCCTTTGTGATATCCGTTAAAGATTTTATACAGCTGAAAGGCAGAAAATGCAAACACACAGATTGCAACGATCAAAATGACCGTACTGATGATTCCACCTTTTTTCTTGCGCCGGTCACGCCTGGAATGCTTTTCATCCCGGTCATGTTCTTTCCGTCCCATAATTTCCTCCTCTGCTTTTTATATATGATGTTCCCGGATTGCTCCATTGCCATGCAATTCCAGCAATCCCGGAAGTCCTATTTTCTTTTATATTTTCACGATATCAGCAGTATAACATACTTTTTAGAGTTTTTTAATAGAGAGTTTATTGATTTTTGTGTGTGCAGGCGTACAATGTAAACCATCGTATAGTATCATATTCTATAAAAATAAAAAAGATTGGGTGAACATTATGAAAGAAAAACTGATGCGTTTTATGTATGGAAGGTACGGAGTAGATACCTTCGGCAAATTTCTCTTATGGAGCGGCGTAATTCTGATGCTGATCACAAGCATCTTCCATTTTCGTATTTTTTATGTAATTGGATGGGCATTCGTGATATACTCTTACTATCGCATATTTTCACGCCAGACCTACAAGCGTGCACTGGAAAACCAGAAGTTTCTCCAGCACACTTCAAAGATCCGTGGATTTTTTGCAAAACAGAAGTATATGGCAACGCAGCGCAAGACACACCACATTTACAAGTGTCCAAACTGCAAACAGAAGATCCGTGTTCCAAAGGGAAAAGGTAAAATTGAGATCCGCTGTCCAAAATGCCAGACTACTTTTATCAAAAAAAGCTAACGATCAGGAGAATAATCAATTATGCAGGATCCTTACTCAATACTCGGCGTTTCACGGGATGCTTCCGACGAGGAGATCAAGAAAGCCTACCGCAAATTAAGCCGCATTTATCATCCGGATGCCAATATCAACAATCCAAATAAAGATCAGGCAGAAGCCAAATTCAAAGAAATCCAGCAGGCTTACCAGCAGATCATGAAGGAAAAAGAAATGGGTGCTTCCGGATATACCGGAACAGGCTCCGGAGATTATGGTGGTGCCGGAAGCGGATATGGAGGTTTTGGCGGTTTTGGTCCATTCGGCGGTTTCTACGGTCAGTATACCAATCAGAATCAGCAGACAACCGAGACAGAAGAAGATATTCATCTGCGTGCCGCCGCCAATTATCTGAACAGTGGCCATTATAAAGAAGCTTTAAATGTCCTTTCAGGAATCAAAGACCGTTCTGCCAGATGGTACTATTACAGCTCTATCGCCAATTCCGGCATGGGCAATAATGTCCTCGCCCTGGAGCACGCCAAAGAAGCACTTCGTCTGGAACCGTCCAACTATCAATATCAGTCCCTTGTCAGCCGTCTTGAAAATGGCGGGAGCTGGTATCGTACACAGCAGACAATGTATGGCGGCACACCAACGATCAACAATGATTTCTGCGTGAAGCTCTGCATTGCCAACATCATGTGCAATCTCTGCTGTGGCGGCGGTGGATTCTTCTGCGGTTCTCCTTATACATACCACTAAATGACAGGAGGAAATACTATATGTTAGATTATCTTGTTGTCTATGACAGTGAGACAGGAAATACAAAAAAAATAGCAACAGAAATTTTCGCATCCCTTCCGGGGATGTCCAAAGATCTGATAAATCTTCATGAACGTACCGATTTCCCAGAAGCCAAAATTTATTTTGTTGGTTTCTGTGTTCACCGCGGAACCTGCCGCCTCGAGATCGGCAACTTCCTTTCCGGTCTGTCGGACAAATCCGTCGCTCTCTTTGGAACCTGCGGTGCAGGGAACAGCCCGGAATACTACAAAGAGATCGCGTCCAGTGTCCGGATCTGGCTTGAAGATGACAATCACTATCTTGGTTCTTTTATCTGCCAGGGGAAAATGCCACTTGCTGTCCGTCAAAAATATGAATCCTTGTTGAACACAACAGAAGATTGCGATTGCCAGCAAATCCGCCGGCAATTACAGAATTTTGACGAAGCAATGATTCATCCGACACGCACAGACCTTGAAAATGCAGCTCTTTTTGCTACCGAATGTATAGAAAAAGTTAAGTCCGTGTAAAAAAAGTGTAAAAAAATATCGTTTCAGTCTACCTATGGAAACTTTCTTGTTATATAATAAAGGTGTCGTATAGCGTCACTTTGTGTGATCTGCATGCAGACTTTTCATATTTAAAGTAGCTGTACGATATTTTTTTTGCGACAAAATGTAAACTAATGCTTAAAGAAAAGGAAAACAAAATTATGGGAATTACAATGGTTTTGTCATTGCTCAGTGGGGTAGCACTGTTTTTATACGGTATGTCACTGATGGGCGACAGTCTGAAGAAAGTTGCCGGCAATAAGCTTGAACTTATTTTATACAGGCTGACCAATACTCCTCTGAAAGGACTTCTGCTGGGTACTGTCGTAACCGCTATCATTCAGTCATCCTCTGCAACGACAGTTATGGTAGTCGGATTTGTAAACTCTGGTATGATGAAGGTCGCACAGGCAATTGGTATCATCATGGGTGCCAACATCGGAACCAGTATCACCGGATGGATCTTATGTCTCTCCTACATTGATGGTTCCAGCGGAATCGCGCAGCTTTTATCAACCGCTACAATCTCTGCAATCGTAGCAATCATCGGAATTATTTTCCGTACATTTATCAAGAAAAAACCGTATTCTGATATCGGTGACATCATGCTTGGCTTTGCGATCCTGATGATCGGAATGCAGACCATGAGCGGTGCCGTCTCTCCTCTGAAAGAGAATCCGCATTTTGTCAGACTTCTGACCATGTTCACGAATCCATTTATGGGAATCCTTGTCGGAATCGTATTTACAGCAGTTTTGCAGAGCGCTTCTGCTTCTGTAGGTATCCTCCAGGCACTGTCCATTACCGGATCGATCACCTTTGCAGCTGCACTTCCGATCACAATGGGTATCGGCGTTGGCGCCGCATGTCCGGTTCTTCTTTCCTCAATCGGAACGAACAAGAACGGAAAGCGTACTGCTCTGATCTATCTGCTGAACGATTTATTTGGAATGATTTTCTGGTCCATCGTATTCTATTCTGCAAATGCCATCGTGCATTTCCCATTTATGGGTGAAATCATGTCACCTTTCCGTGTGGCACTTTTGAATACGGTATTCCGGCTTCTGACGATCCTTGTTCTTGCTCCATTTATCGGCAAGATTGAAAAACTTGTCTTCTTCCTTATTAAAGATACCGATGAAGACAACGAAGAGCAGGCAGATTTTGATCTTCTTGAGGAACGTTTCCTCAATTATCCGCCACTGGCAATCACACAGAGCCAGCTTGCAGTCAACGGAATGGCAAAGAAAGCATACAAAAATATCCGTCGCGCCCTTGCACTGCTGAAAGATTTTTCAGATAATAAGTTCAACAAAGTTCAGGAAAAGGAAAATCTGATCGATAAATACGAAGATAAACTGGGAACCTATCTGATGCAGCTCAATATGCATGACCTGACACCGGAGCAGTCCAAACAGACCGCCAAGTTCCTTCATACGATCAGTGATTTTGAACGTCTGGGTGACCATGCAGTCAATATTTCCCGTGTTGCACAGGAACTTCATGAAAAATCACGTATTTTTTCAGATGCAGCCAAATACGAGCTTCATGTTCTTGAATCCGCATTAAAAGAGCTCCTTGATCTCACGATCAATTCATTTGTAGATGAAGACCTTGTAAATGCTGCCAAAGTGGAACCGCTTCGCGAACTGATCGGTATTTTATGCAACGATTTGAAAATGCGTCATATTAAAAGGCTCCGTAACGGGCAGTGTGATCTGAACACCGGATTTGCATTTAACGACCTGCTCACCAACTATGATCGTATTGCAGCCCACTGTTCTAACATTGCCGTTGCAATCCTGGAACTGGATTCTTCCAATTTCGATATGCACGAATATACCAAGAGTGTGCGGAAACTGAAAGACAACACTTATGTATCCACCTTTGATTATTATGAACAGAAGTATAATATCAATGGTTATCAGCCGGAAGCAGAACAGGATACAAAAGTAGCCGCAAAAGCAACCGCCGCTGATACTGCCCAAGAAGTAAAATAGCGATCGCACTACCAGAAAGGATGCCAGAGAAAATGTCTTCTTTAAATATTTCACCACAGGCGCACATTGCCAGTCAGTCCGTTATCCTAGGCGATGTTACAATTGGTGCAGACTCAAGTGTGTTCTATTATGCCGTTGTCCGCGGTGATGAATCGTCCATCACTATTGGCGAGCGAAGTAATATCCAGGATAACAGTACCGTCCATGTAGATTACGGTTTTCCGACCGTTATCGGTGATGATGTCACTGTCGGTCACAACTGTGTGATCCACGGCTGTACAATTGGCGACGCGTCTCTGATCGGGATGGGAAGTACGATTTTAAACGGTGTAAAGATTGGAAAGCATTGCCTGATCGGTGCCGGAAGTCTGGTTACTCAGAACACAGTTATTCCGGATGGAATGCTGGTTATCGGAAGCCCGGCGAAAGTAAAAAGACCTCTCACCGAGGCGGAAATCCAGTCGATTTATAAAAATGCTGCGGATTATGTTGCATTATCGGCTGCGCAGTTTGAATAGAATTTTGTACAAAATATGTCTCCGCGCATACAAAAAAGGGGATTGAAAATCTTTTACATTGGATTTTCAATCCCCTTTTTATTATATAAATTGCAGTATTTAAAATGCGTTTAAAGTCTACTTTTCATCGACGATCTGGAACACATAGAATTTTAAATAATACGATTCTTCTGCAGACCACAAAATCGGATGATCCGGTGCCTGTGTCCGGTATTCTACCTGTCTGACCCTCTTATGCACATTCTGCGCTGCCTGGTGGATCGTCTTCGTAAAAAGCTCATAATCCATAAAATGCGAGCAGGAACAGGTTGCCAGATATCCGCCTGGTTTTACCAGCTTCATTCCGCGCATATTGATCTCACGATATCCCTTTGTCGCATTCTTAATCGTCTTACGGGATTTGGTAAATGCAGGTGGATCCAGGATTACCACATCATACTGTTTTCCTTCTTCTTCCAGCTTTGGAAGCAGATCAAATACATCTGCACAGACAAATTCAACTCTGTCTTCTAATCCATTGAGCCTTGCGTTCTCTCTTGCCTGTTCTACGCCAAGTTCTGAAGCATCTACACCTGTTACATGCTTTGCCCCTGCAATCCCTGCATTCAGCGCAAAAGAGCCTGTGTGCGTGAAGCAGTCCAGCACCTCTGCATCCTTACAAAGTCTCTGGATTGCCAGACGATTGTATTTCTGATCCAGGAAAAATCCTGTCTTCTGTCCGTCTTTGACATCAACCATGTATCTGACACCATTTTCGACAATCTCAACTTTGGTATCAAATTCTTCACCGATAAAGCCTTTGACTCTCTCCATGCCTTCATTCTGACGAACCTTTGCATCGCTCCGTTCATACACGCCACGGATCGTAATTCCATCTTCTGAAAGAACCGCTTTCAAAATGTCCACGATCTCTTCTTTCATCCGGTCGATTCCGAGTGCAAGAGACTCTACAACCAGCACATCCGAGAATTTATCGATCACCAGTCCGGGAAGAAAATCCGCTTCCCCGAAAATCACACGACAGCTTGATGTATCTACTGTCTTTTTCCGGTATTCCCACGCATCTCTCACCCGCATTTCCAGAAATGCATGATCGATCTCCTGATCCTGCTTTCTTGTCATCATACGGATCCGGATCTTAGAATTCATGTTGATAAATCCTCTTCCCATTCCGTATCCGTCAAAATCATGGACGATCACAATGTCACCATTCTCAAATTCTCCCATGATCGAATCAATTTCATTATCGAATATCCAGGCGCCGCCTGATTTCAGCAGACGTCCCTCACCCTTTTTCAATGTCACTATAGCCTGACGCATCTTTTCTCCTTCCACATACTCTTACGTATTCTTCTGCAAATATTATCCACGGAGTCCTGCAATGATCCGGCCTGGATAGAGCAGAAGATCCAGTCCATCCTGCATAGATCTGACACAGAGATCCGCATTTTTCAATAATTTTCCATAGACCCCTTCCCGGTCCATAACAGCGATGGAAAGTGCCGCCTCTTTCAGCATCCACTCATCGTTCCTGCCATTGCCGATTGCCACACAGCGCTTTGCACCGGTTGCTTTTACCAATTCCCTTTTATACTCCTTTGCATTGCCTGTCGGAAATGTCTCCAGGATCACCGGAAGCCCTTCGCACTGCGCTTTCGCATTTCCATGCGTATCTGCAGTCAGTACATAAATTCGGAACTGCTCTGAAAGTGCGATAAGACGTTCCTTCACACTCGGCGGGATCACGCCGTCCACAGCGATCGTCCCGTTCATATCTAAAAATATCGTATCAAGTTCTAATGTTTTATACTCCGGAATAACCAGTTTCATAGGAACTCCTTTCCTGCCATCTGGCACGTTGCTTTTTCTATTATAATACATATTTCATACAGACTCCACATATTTTGTAACAACTGTTTTATCTGATAAAGAGGAGGATTGTAAATATGAAACCAGTTGTTGGAATCTTATGCTGTGGCTTCGACGGCAAAAACCAGTTTGTAACCGATACCTATGTGAGGGCAGTCCGCATTTCCGGAGGAATCCCCCTTCTGATACCGATTCTTCCTCAGGACTTCCCGATCGATTCTTATCTTGACATATGCGATGGATTTCTGCTCCCCGGAGGAGGTGATTTTACACCGTTTCTCTTCAATGAAGATCCACTTCCCGGTGTAGGACAGACCAATCTTTCTGTGGATCTTTTCCAGATTCATTTTGCAGAGGAAATCTTAAAACGTCATCTGCCGGTAATCGGCATCTGCCGGGGTATGCAGGTACTCAACGCTGCCTGTGGCGGAACGGTCTATCAGGATCTTTCCTGCCAGCCCGGAGATCCTTTTCTGCATATGCAGACCTCACAGAACCGCAGCGATATGTGGCATCAGATCTTCATCACCAAAGGCAGCCATCTTCATGAACTGACCGGAGACACTCTGTACACCAATAGTTTCCACCATCAGTCCGTTCATCTGCTCGGAAAAAATGTCCATGCCTGTGCACACACTTCTGATGGCACAGTCGAAGCAATCGAAATCGAAGGACAGCCTTTTGCACTTGGCGTACAGTGGCATCCGGAATCCATGTTTTTTACTTCTCCATGCATGCGGGAATTGTTTTCGCTTTTCGTCCGGTCGATGCTTCCCGGAACAGATTAAATTCCTTTTGCCGGGCTGCAGACTCTGCTTTCTGCGGTCCCTTCAGAATATATGTATAACATGTTCACAAACGTTCATAATTCTTTCAAATTATAAACACACTTTTTTCACAAGATATGAGTATACTAATAATTGTCAAAAGGAAATAAACCTTTTCACATAATAAAATTTTTCTTTTTCATAAACGCCGATATTCGGGAAACCGGATATCGGCTCTCCTCATTTTCAGGGGTTATTTCAGATATTCCAGAAGTCCTCGCAGGTCTGGGACAACATGATCTGCCATCTTTTTGACCTCTTCGTCTGCAGGTGTCAGATCCGGAACCATCGTCACATGGCAGCCCGCCTGATAAGCCGCATTTACCCCGTTCGGTGAATCTTCGACCGCCATGCACTCTTCAGGCTTCCGCCCGATCTTCTCACAGGCATAGAGATACACATCCGGTCTCGGTTTTCCCAATTTCACCATAGATGCACTGATGATCTCATCAAACAGCTCTTTAAATCCGACCATTTCCAGATAACGCACAGCCCTGTCTTCCGCTGTAGCCGTCACAACCGCTGTCTGATAACCACGTCTTTTCAGCTCCTTGATCGTCTCTTCCACATACGGCTTCTTCTCGATTCCGAAACGCGCAATGTGATCACTCATCAGTTCCTGTCTGCGCCGTCTGAGCTCATCGTATGGAAAATCCTCTCCAAAAATTTCCTTCATCTGCTCTCTTGCAAATACGGATGCACAGCTGCGGAATTTGTAGGCCGTTTCCAGATCCAGCCGGTATCCCGCCTCCCGCATTGCCTTTTGTTTGTATACTGTCAGATATTTCTCTGTATCGATCAGGATGCCATCCATATCAAAAAGTACTGCTTTCATCTTGTCCTCCTGTAGCATATTTCATTTTGTAAAAACAATTACTTTCTATATCATACCATTCCCTTCAGAAAGAAAAAAGACGAAGATTTTACTCTCCGCCTTTTGACTGTTTGCTTATATCTATTTTGTACTTTCTGTGCTGCCGGTACTTCCTGTATTGCTTGAACCGCTTTTGCTGCTGTCAGATGAAGTACTTTTCACCTGCTTGCAGTTGTCTGCTACCCAGTCTTCTACGATATCCAGTCTTGCTGTCTTTTCCAGATTCTCCAGGTTCCCTGCATCTTCCAGTGCCTTTTTGAGTGCATCTACATCTTCGTATCCGTAAGCCTTTGCATACTCCTTATACTTCTTCTCAAGTGTCTTATCTGACACATCGATCTTTGCCTTCTCAATGATCAGATCTGCCGCAAGGTTGGCCTTTACCTGATCCTTTGCAGCCTGGGTTGCCTTTGAATTAAAAGTTTCCTCATCCATATTCATATACTGTTTAAGGAAATCTGCAAAATCAAGGTTATAATAAGATGCCATATTCTTATACTGTGTCTTGATCGAACTGATCATATTCTTCAGATCCTTCTTCGGATACTTGTTCACAGTTGTGTTCTCAAGTACTGCTTTCCATGCATTTTCCTTGATTGTATTCTGCTGGTTTTCTTTGCTGTTTTTTTTCAGAGATTTTTTGATTTCCTTTTTGTACTCTTCCACCGTCTTGGAAGTCTCAGAAACACTCTGTACAAATTCATCGGTAAGCTCCGGTACATCGGTCTGGCTGATTCCCTTCAGTGTAACGGTAAACACAACTGCCTGACCTGCAAGCTCTTCATTTCCATAGTTTTCCGGGAAAGTCAGATCCAGATCAAAGGTATCACCGATATTATGTCCGACAACACCGTCCTCAAATCCGTCAATAAACTGACCGCTTCCTAATGTAAGCTGTGCATCTGTCGCTGTTCCACCATCAAATGCCACACCATCTTTTTTTCCTTCATAGTCGATCGTTACTGTATCTCCGGTTTGTGCTGCACGGTCTGTAACTTCTGTTGTAGTTGATTTAGACTGAAGCACACTGTTGATCTGTGTTTCTACATCATTATCCGATATCGCATCCGCATCTACTTTATCAATCTCCACACCTTTATATTTTGTAATCGTAACATAATCATTGGAAATCTCACCGGAGCATCCGGTAAGAAGTAATGACAATGCACAGATACCTGCTGCCAGTACTGTTAATTTCTTTTTCATTTTATTTTACACCTCTTATATCTTCATTCTCTCTGACTGTCCAAATCACCCACATCAGAGCGCTACATATGATTATAACACATAATCCGTCATTGAAAAGGGATTTCCCAAAATTCACATTTATTTCAGATTTTCCATTACTTTCAAAAAGCCGCCAAAAACTTCAAATTACTTGCACTTGTCTACAAACAATGCTACAATAAGCTATGTGTAAATATGATTTGAGGAGGAAAACCCGTGAGTAAGATAACGATCGTATTACTGGTAATTCTTGCCGTACTGCTTATCGCCCTGGTTGTTCTGTATTTCCTCGGTAAGAAAGCGCAGAAAAAGCAGGCAGAACAGGAAGAGATGATTGCAGCTGCTGCACAGCAGGTCAACATCCTGGTTATCGACAAAGGTAAGATGAAGCTTAAAGATGCCGGTTTCCCGTCAGTTGTTCTTGAGAATACACCTAAGTATCTTCGTCGTTCAAAGGTACCGGTAGTCAAGGCAAAAGTCGGACCAAAGATCATGACTCTGATGTGTGATGCAAGCATCTATGATCTTATTCCAGTCAAAAAAGAAGTAAAAGCAACCGTAAGCGGTATTTACATCACTGCAGTAAAAGGAGTCAGAGGTTCTCTTGAGACTCCACCTAAGAAAAAAGGATTCTGGGCAAGACTGCGGAACAAGTAAGATTAAAAAAGAATGTGCCATAAGGTACGTTCTTTTTTATTCCCCATAATGAAAAACAGGGTAAATGATTCTGAGCCGATCGAATCATTTACCCTTTTTGTTTTATTTTCCTGAAATTGCTTCCTCTGCCTGTGCTTTCGGTCTTATGCTCATTGCGATCCGGCAGTCTGCCGTCGCTTCATGATTCACATCAAGCCCATACTCCACAGCAATATCAATTCGCTCATCATCCACATTCACATCCAGCTTCCGTGTATGAATTCCAACATGAAGCTGCCCATACGGTGTATCATAATAAGTAACATTCATCTGATTCTTCTCAAATACCATATGTGCATTCGTAATTCCGCTCTTCATGATCTCCATCGAATCTTCACCGGTGATCTTGATCTTATTCTTAACCACCCCCGGAATCCCTTCCATTACTTCATCATAAAGAATATAATGCTTTCCGTTCTTCCAGTAATAGCTCGCCGGAGTGATCACTTCGATCGGCTCATTCTCTTCATTTTCTTCCGGATCTGCAAATGCCATATCATGCAGTCCGGAAATCGTCAATAATACATCCTGTGTCATACACGTCATCCAATCTGTCTGTTATTAGATGGCAAGCTGTTTTGCGATATCGTACTGGTACTCCGGAATTCCTTTCTGCATTGCCAGTGCTTCGTTGATATCGAAGTCAATATACTCGCCATGTTTGTATCCTACTACACGGTTTGTTTTTCCTTCAAGAAGAAGATCTACGGCAAGAGATCCCATGATAGATGCATATACTCTGTCTTTTGCTGTCGGGCTTCCACCACGCTGCATGTGACCAAGAATCGTAGCACGGGTCTCCATACCTGTCTCTTTTTCGATTCTCTTTGCCATATTCATAGAATCACCGATACCTTCGGCATTGATGATAATGTAATGCTTTTTACCGCGTTTTCTGCTTTCTTTGATGTCTGCAATGATCTTTGCTTCATCGTAGTCATGTTCCTCAGGAAGAAGAATCTTCTCTGCTCCATTGGCAATACCGCACCACAGTGCAAGGTATCCTGCATCACGTCCCATAACTTCGATAACACTGCATCTTTCATGTGATGTAGATGTATCACGTACTTTGTCGATTGCTTCCATCGCTGTATTAACCGCTGTATCGAATCCGATTGTGTATTCTGTACATGCGATATCAAGGTCGATCGTTCCCGGAAGTCCGATTGTATTTACTCCAAAATCAGATAATTTCTGTGCTCCCTTGAAGGAACCGTCTCCTCCGATAACTACCAGACCGTCAATTCCGTATTTCTTACAGATTGCTGCTGCTTTCTGCTGTCCTTCTGGTGTACGCATTTCCTCGCAACGGGCTGTCAGAAGAATCGTTCCACCTCTCTGGATCGTGTCCGATACATCTCTGGCACTTAAATCAATAATTTCCTCGTTAAGAAGTCCTGAATAACCTCTTCTGATTCCTCTTACTTTCAGTCCTTTGCCCAATGCGGTTCTTACAACTGCACGGATTGCAGCGTTCATTCCCGGTGCGTCTCCACCACTGGTCAATACGCCGATAGTTCTGATTACTTTTTCTGCCATGATATGTCTCCTCCGTCTCTTCTACTTTGTAACTTTACTATCCTTTTGCTTAATTTATCTCAATTCACACGTTATTGTATAATATTCACCCCTTCATTTCAATGGGTTTTTCTATTACTTTTACACAATCTTCTCCGAAATAATTCGTCAATCTGCTCAAAATCCCAGGTTCTACCTGGATATTTGCGTTTTTAGGCAATCTTTTTACCGCTCTCTCCGCTTTGCAGAAGATTACAACCTGGTCCTCACCCTCACTTTCCGCGAGCATCCGGAACAGATTCTGCTCATCCTGAAGGTAACTCTGTTTGTCTGCATACTGAATCCACAGTTCTTTTTTCGTCATCTCAAACGGAATTACTTCCTCACAGATCAGCTTACTTGCATTATCGTCCTCTTCCGATACGCGTCCGCGCACAAATACCTTGCTGTCCTCCTGCAGATACTGCTGGCTCTTCTCATAGCTCTGCGGGAAAATGACAACCTCTACCGTTCCAAGAAGATCCTCTACGGTAATAAATGCCATCGTCTGATTCTTCTTTGTGTATTTGATCGTCTTTGATGTGATCATACCACCGATGATCTCCCTTGACCCGTCACGCACTTTTGTCCGTCCGGTCTCTTCATCAAGCTGAAAATCCAATGTTGTTGCAGAAATACTCTTCCGCCATTTCTCTTCATATTCTTCCAATGGATGTCCGCTGATATACACGCCGAGTACTTCTTTTTCAAATGCAAGCATCGTCTCCTTCTGGTATTCCCCCACATCCGGAAGCGTGACCTCAAATTCTTTTTTCTGTTCGTCATCCACAATATCAAAGAGCGATATCTGTCCGGCAAGCGAATTTTTCTTGTTCTGCGCTACCTGATCCATGATCTGCACATAAATGATCATAAACTGCTTTCTGGTCCCTTTCAGGCTGTCAAATGCGCCGGATTTGATAAAGTTTTCTACCGCACGTTTATTGACTTCCTTACCGGAAAGCCGTTCCAGAAAATCCTTCAGATCACGAAACGTGCCATGCTCTTCTCTGTCCCGGATGATCTGCTCGATCACCGGTCTTCCGACCCCCTTGATCGCCGCAAGTCCGTAACGGATATTACCATTATCCACAGAAAAATCACCAACCCCACGATTGATATCCGGCGGCAGGATAGAAATTCCTATCTGTCGGCAAGTGTAAATGTATTCGGCAACCTTTCCCGGATTGTCGATGACAGAAGTCATAAGCGCTGCCATATATTCTACCGGATAATAATATTTCAGATACGCTGTCTGGTATGAGACAACCGCATAAGCTGCCGCATGTGATTTGTTA
The DNA here is from genome assembly GCF_054660775.1 of Allocoprococcus similis. Lineage (NCBI taxonomy): Bacteria > Bacillati > Bacillota > Clostridia > Lachnospirales > Lachnospiraceae > Allocoprococcus > Allocoprococcus similis. The sequence continues at coordinate 13,546 of NZ_BAAHSG010000009.1, read as the reverse complement.
AACGCATACTTTGCAAAATCGATCATTTCATCATAGATCTTATTCGCAACCTTTTCATCGATTCCATTTTTGACACAGCCCGGAATGCCTTCTTCCTCATTACCATATACAAAATTCTGACGCTCTCTCTGCATCACGTCGCCCTTTTTCTTACTCATGGCACGACGTACAAGGTCGCTTCGCCCAAGTGAATATCCGGCAAGGTCACGCACGATCTGCATAACCTGTTCCTGGTATACGATGCAGCCGTAGGTCGGTGCCAGGATCGGCTCTAACTGTGGGCATTCGTAAGTAATAAGCTCCGGATGGTTCTTTCCTTTGATATACTGCGGAATGAAATCCATCGGCCCCGGACGGTAAAGGGAAATTCCGGCGATGATGTCTTCCAGGCTCTGTGGGCGAAGCTCCTTCATGAAGCTCTTCATCCCTGCACTTTCTATCTGGAAAATACCGTCTGTCTTGCCGGTTCCGATATAGTCAAGTACTGCTTTATCATTATAATTTAATTCTTCTGTTACCAGCTTCACACCGGTACTTTTTTCAACCAGTCTGATCGAATCCTGGATGACGGTCAGGGTACGAAGCCCTAGGAAATCCATTTTCAGAAGTCCCAGTTCTTCCAGCGTAGTCATGGTAAACTGTGTGACCACATTATTGTCCGCTCCAAGTGCCAGCGGAACATATTCATCCACATCCTTCTGACTGATCACGACTCCCGCGGCATGCATGGATGTATGCCGTGGCAGACCTTCCAGTCTCTTTGACATATCGATCAGCTCTTTTACCTGCGGGTCTTCATCATAGAGCTTCTTCAGCTCATGGTTCATCTTCAAGGATTTATCCAGTGTAATATTCAGTTCTTTCGGAATCATCTTTGCAATTGAATCCACAAAGGCATAGGGAAGATCCATAACCCTTCCCACATCCCGCAGCACCCCGCGCGCCTGCAGTGTACCAAAGGTTACGATCTGCACCACCCGGTCTTTGCCGTATTTACGCACAACATAGTCAATGACCTCCTGCCTTCTTTCAAAGCAGAAGTCCACGTCGATATCGGGCATGGACACACGTTCCGGATTCAGGAAACGCTCGAACAGCAGCTGATACCGGATCGGATCGATATTGGTGATCGCAAGTGTGTACGCCACAATGCTTCCCGCCGCAGATCCACGCCCAGGTCCAACCATGATTCCATTGCTTTTTGCAAAATGAATGAAATCCCATACAATAAGGAAGTAATCCACGTAACCCATGCTTTTGATAACGCCCAATTCATAATTCAGACGCTCCACAAGAGCTGGATCCGGGTCTTCTCCATATCGTCTTTTCAGTCCGTCAAAACAGAGCTTATTCAAATATTCCCATGAGGTAAATCCTTCCGGCACATCGAATTTCGGAAGCTTTGTCACACCAAATTCAATCTCTACATGGCATCTGTCTGCAATCTTCTGTGTATTTTCCAGCGCCTCCGGTGCATATGGGAAAAGTTCTGCCATCTCTTCTTTGGACTTCACGTAGTACTGTCCGCCTTCATAGCGCATCCGATCCTCGTCTGCGAGCTTTTTCCCTGTCTGAAGACAAAGCAGGATATCATGTGGCTTTTCATCTTCTGCGTAGGTATAATGCACGTCATTGGTCGCCACAAGATCGATTCCGATCTCCTGCGACAGACGCATCAGCTGCTGGTTGACGGTGCGCTGCTCCGGAATCCCATGATCCTGCAGTTCCAGAAAAAAGTTGCCTTTCCCAAAAATCTGTTCATAATGAAGCGCAGCCTTTTTTCCTTCTTCATACATCCCTCTCGCCAGATTCCTCTGTACCTCTCCGGCAAGACATGCACTGAGGGCAATGATTCCTTCGTGATAGGTCTCCAGAAGCTCATAATCTACTCTTGGCTTATAATAGTAACCTTCCGTAAATGCACGTGACACGATCTTCATCAGATTGGCGTAGCCCGTATTATTCTCGGCAAGAAGTACCAGGTGATAATATCGGTCCTCATCGCGTCCTACGGCCGTTTTATCGAATCTGGATCCCGGTGCCACGTAGACTTCGCATCCCAGCACAGGATTGATTCCTGCCGCCCTTGCCGCCCTGTAGAAGTCAATGACGCCATACATAACACCATGATCTGTGATCGCCGCGGCTGTCATCCCCAGTTCTTTGACTCTGGCAACATATTCTTTAATTTTATTTGAACCGTCCAGAAGGCTGTATTCCGTATGGACGTGCAAATGCGCAAAATTCATATTGTGTTCGCTCCTTTTCTCTGTGTTCCATTCTAGCAGAAATGCGGGGGATTTCCAACTGGTGGAGGAAAATTTTGTTGGTTGGTGGCGGCGGATTTCCAAATATATGTACTCCGGTTCCCCTCGGCAAAACATTCCGATGAACCCCCGAAAACGGGAATCGTGTTCAGCAATGGCTTCCACGATTCCTGGGTTTCATCTCCATTGCCTCGAAGGGAACCGGAGTACATATATTTGGAAATCCGCCTGTTCAACGGTATCGAATGATTTTCTGGGGGTGTTGGAATCTTCTGAAAGAGAATTGATGGAAACACAGATTATACTTAATTGTGCTGTCACAACCTTATTTATCCTCTAACGCAAAAATACCGCCGCATCAGACATATTTCCAATGCGACGATATTCATCTTTTATTATAGCCAGTAACCAGTACGCCCTTCTCTTATCTGGATGACTCTTCTAACTGCTCCATCAGTTCCTGAATCTTTTCTTCTCTTTTTTTAAGAAGTTGATTCATTTCTTCTATACGCTTTGCATCTTCATGGATGATCCTGCCTTGATCTTCAAGCTTTTTTTGCTGTCCTTTGATCTCTCTATTTTTGGCATCGATTTCTTTCTTTTGCCCTTCAAGCTCTTCCTGCATCTCATCGATCATATACCGTACTGTATTTTTATCCAATATCTCCAGCTCTTTCGAGAACATTTCCATCATCCTTTCCACATTCTGGCACATGGTATATACTTCTTCATAAAGAGCCTTAAACTCCGGTATTTTTTCGACTAGCTGCATGATTCTCTCCGGATTATCTTCACTTAGAAATAATAACCATTTTTCCAGATTATTCTCAATCTCTCCATCTTTATTTTGAATGACATCCCGGAAGATGTCAAGGCATATAAACGTGTATTTCTGAAGCAGATCTGCCTGGATTCCGGTATCGCTTTTCTGCTCCATATGATGGATATAAATCTGCTCTGAAAATTCATGATATTTCTTCTCACTTTTTTCAAATAACACGATTGTATATACGTTCTTGACATCTTTATATGTAAAACTCTTTCCTTTTTCTTCCCGTAGTCGCTTATACTGCCGTAAAAGCAAATCAGCTGAATAACACGCACTTCTCTGTCCTGAAAAGCGGTATCCCAGCTTCCGGATTTCCACATTTGCCAGACTTCCGTCCGTCAACTGTACCACCATGTCCATAATTAAAAGTGAATCCTCTGCTGCAATTCTCGCAGATTCATTTGGCAGCACATGCAGGATTTTCACTTTCTCCCCTATTGCTGCTGAAATAAACTCTTCCAGCCGCCTCGGTGCCGTCTCCGGATTCATAATCTGCTTAAAAAATGAATCATACAGTAATTTTACCCCTTTTACACCTGTACAAAAATCTAAAAATTCTTCCTTCTGTTTCTTTTCCCAGCTGTAAAAAACACTATGCATTTTTGTATTCCCATCAATCTCGTCCAGAATCGCCTGCCTGGTCTTTATCATTGGGAAATACTTCTGTAATTTCGTTCTCATATATTTCCTCCCGCTACAATTTTTATCAGGAGCATTTTCAGATATGAGTTTCCATAAGCTGCTGGTTATATGACTATAATTTGATTTTTAGATTTTCTATCGTTCTTTTTCTCCACATCTTGTTGCCTGATTATAACATGGTCCCAGTCCGTCTTCAATTAGCAAATGTTCTGAAAATAAAGAGGTCTGTTGATATCACAACCTCAAATAACAAAGGACTCAGAAATTTGAATCGCTCTCCCAAATACACACAATAAAAATATCCTGATAGCAGAACACTTCTACCATCAGGATATTTCCTACGATTCTGTCGCTTTCACGCCAACAGAAACTTTTTTTATATTTGGTTTTGAAAAATACAGTTTTGTTTCCCCAATGATCACTTTTCTAAGTGCAATAATTGCGATCAGATTTGGAATGATCATCAGCGCATTCGTGATATCTGCCAGGAGCCAGATTGGTTCCAGCGATAAAAACGGCGCCAGTGCAATCGCTGCAATGTAGATGATCTTATATGGTTTGATCCATTTTGTTGTGCCGGTCAGATAAACCAGGCAGCGTTCTCCGTAATAATTCCATCCCAAAATGGTGGTAAATGCAAAGAACATAATTCCTACTGCGATCAGATACTTTCCTATATTGTGCGGCAGACACATGTTATATGCCGCCGTAACAAGCGTACTTCCGTTCATATCCGAACTGTTCATCAGCCCACTACTGATGATAACCAGTCCTGTCATAGAACAGGTCAGAATCGTAGTAACAAACACACTTGTCATGGAAAGAAGCCCCTGTCTCACACCGGAGTTCGTCTTCGCTGCTGCTGCAACGATCGGTGAACTTCCAAGTCCTGCCTCATTTGTATAGACCCCTCTGGCAATCCCGGTTCTCATAACCGTCATAAACGTAATGACACCTGTTCCTGCAGTTCCTCCGATTACCGATTCTTTTGCAAATGCACAGGTAAAAATGGTCTTAAAAGCATCCGGTACCGCCGCCCGGTTGATCACCAGCGCCACTACCGAGCCTCCAAGAAAAGTAAGCGCCATGATCGGCACCACAATTTCAGCAACCTTTGAAATACTTTTAATTCCTCCGATCGTTACAACCGCAGTAAGTATCGTCACAATCACACCTGCTACAATGATCGGTATATGGAATGTCACATTGACAGATTCTGTGATCGCATTTACCTGCGGAAACGTTCCGCAGCCAAATAATGCTGTACATATGCCAAACACAGAAAAGATTTTTGCAAGCCAAATAAACCTCTCTCCCATACCATTTTGGATATAAAACATCGGTCCGCCAGCCATCTGGTTATTCTCGTCCGTCACTCGATATTTTACCGCTAAAAGACTTTCCGAATATTTCGTCACCATACCAAGTATGGCTGAAATCCACATCCAGAATAACGATCCCGGTCCACCAATTCGAAGCGCCGTTGCAACTCCAACAATACTTCCTGTTCCTATATCTGCTGCCATCGTTGTACATAGCGTCGCAAATGCCGATACATCTCCTTCTCCGCTCCCGGTTCCACTTTCTTTTTCGAAGATGATCCTTACCGCACGTGGAAATTTTGTGATCTGCAGCCCTCTCAATTTGATAGTAAAGTAAAGCCCTGTACCGATCAGCAGCAACAATGTCGGAGGTCCCCATACATAACTTTGGATAGTCGTCAGCATCCCCATTAAATTACTCATTTCACTTCTCCTTCGCCTCTGTTATTGTTTTCCATCCATATTTTTTTTACGATAATCTTTTCCCCACTAGATTGTTTTCTTCACCTTCTTAATCAACTTGATTTTTTAAAAAAAGCTCTCTTCGTTCGTAAAATTGTTCATTTTTCTTATTTCCGCTTCGCTTTCTTTATGCATATTATACATAACATTCTTTTCCATGACAAATCAATTCTTTTTCTTTATAATAGAATTTTTTAATATTTAATGAACATTCATTCTCTTTAAGTGATATGATACTGTATTTTTGATAGAATTTCTCAAAAAAATACCGCCGCATCAGATCTCATTTCCAATGCGACGGTATTTCCTATTTACATATTAATGGGTAGTTCCCATAGCCTCTTTTACATCTTCTGTATTATTCACTACAGCTTCAATACAGTATTCCAGAGACTTTGCGATGGTCTCAAGCGGCATGCTTGCCATTCCGTTCGCTTTATCTACAACCTGTTCGCATGCGAATGGAACATGGATAAATCCGGCACGGATGTTGGTGTATTTGGTTGCACACATATGCAGTACATTGTACATTACACAGTTGCATACGTAGGTTCCTGCTGTAAAAGATACATGGCATGGAAGTCCGTGAGCACGTACATTCTGAACCATTGCATTTACCGGAATTGTTGCAAAGTATCCGGTTGGACCGTCTGCCTGAAGTGGCTCATCAAGTGGCTGGTCACCTGCATTGTCCGGAATCCGGGCATCTGCAAGGTTGATTCCTACTTTTTCTACCGTTACGCAGGAACGTCCGCCTGCCTGACCTACGTTGATCACTATATCCGGGTTATGTTCCTTGATCGCTGCTTCAACTGCCGGTGCACTTTTCTTGAATTCTGTAGGGATCTCTACATATACGATCTCTGCTCCCGCAATTGTTGACGGAAGAAGCTTGATTGCCTCGAATGCCGGATTTACACTTTCTCCCCCAAATGGATCAAATCCTGTTAATAAAACCTTCATGTTAATTTCCTCCTTTATATCTCTTAGTATAACACAGGCTCCGGGATAATAACCTTCCCCTGCTGCATGATCTGTCTGTTGTCCGTGTAAATATCCGGTTCCATACATACCAGATCAAAATGCCCTTTGGCGTTCTGAATACCTCCAAGAGCAATATTACGCCCAAGTCCTACATGGAATGTCCCATAAGCGGATTCATCCTCAATATAACAGTTTCCAAGGCACTGCGAGCATGAATTTAATCCGATCCCGAGCTCCCCTGCAATATAGATCCGGGGATCCTGATAATCTTCCATATATTTTTTCAACCGAATTCCGGTCGGTGTCTCTTCAATCTCCGTAATCCGTCCGCCTTTAAATAAAATCCTTGTCGGTTCCTCTGCGCGACCAATATATCCGAGAGAACCGTCAAGCACCATCACCCCTTCTGTCTTTGTCTCCTCGATCGGAACATAGACCTCAATACTGGAAGAAGAATATCCCTTTCCATCCTTCAGAACTCCGTTAAAAAATCCCGGATCTCTGCCCACTTTGCAGAACATCATATCCGTTCCTGCCGGAGTTGTCACACGGACTTTTTCTGAATACTTGAGATATTTGATAAATGCCTTTGCCATCAGCCGGCTCTTCTTCGTATCCATCGTCAGAAAATCGTATTCCAGAAAAGATCTTCCGTCATTGGTTGCCAGTGGCAGGGACAGGAATTTCTTGTGTTTCTGTATCGCACGCTTTGCGGCTTTCGTTGTCACCAGCGAATACTCTGTCGCCGCGATAATTGCCGTATAAGGATCAAAAACTGCTTCATTATCATCAAAAAAGATTCCCACATGACGCCCCTTGTTCTCGACAAGCAGCGTATTCACTGACCGTGCTTTTCCGGAAGCCTCTTTTTCCATTGCTTTTGCTTCTGCAAGATATTCCTTCGATGTCACGATCAGTACTTTGTCCCACGCCCTTACTTTTACCCATTCGTGAATAATGATCCGGGCCCCCCGTTCCATATTCGGTGTCATATGTTCCTCTTCTTTCTATCGCTTACGGATTCTAAGGCCACCATTTCTCTGAAAAGTCAGAAAACGATGACCTTAGTTTCTCATATCTTATTTACTTTAATACTATCATATAACAGATCTGGAATACAAGCATAATAAGTGCAACCAGAACCTGATTCTTGATTACGCCCCAACGGTCCTTCATATTCAGGATCGCTACCGGCAGGATATTGAAGTTTGCTGCCATTGGTGTAAGCAGAGTTCCACAGTATCCACATGTAAGTGCGATCATACCGATCACTACCGGATTGGCACCGTAAGCAAGTACGAATGGTGCTCCGATACCAACGGTCATAACTGTGATCGCAGCAAATGCATTTCCCATGATCATAGTAAAGAGTACCATACCGATCGCATATATGATGATACCAACGTTTACATTTCCCTTCGGAACGACCTTTTCAACAAGCTGTGCGATAACATCGCCGACTCCTGCTGCCGTAAATACACCACCAAGGCATCCCAGTAACTGAGGAAGCATACTGAGTGGTCCTGTGATTCCGAGGAATCTTTCCGAATCATTTAAGAATACTACCGGTTTATTCTGTTTTGAATCGTAAGCAATCAGTAAGATCATTGCAACAATAACACCAATTGTGATTGCGATCATTGAACTCATGTTACTGAATAATGCAAAGAACAGGGAGCATACAGCTACTGAGAATGCCGGGATGAAAATTTTCATACCGATCTTCTTAAACTGCTGTTCTGTATGTTCTTTTGTCGGATTATCGACTTTGCCGATTTTAACCTTCTTAAAGATCGGCGGCAGGCACATGATCAGAACAAGGGCACCGGAAACTTTTGCCGGCAACCATGTACCGAATCCACATACGACACCGAAAGAACACCAGAAAACAGCGGTTCCGACTCTTGACGGATTCTCTTTGTCCAGAAGGTTCTTGATTCCTGCATAAATTGTGATCAGTCCAATAATGATCCATACCACATTCAGTCCGATGGTATTAAATGAATCACCGATCTGTATAAATTTTAAATTACTCATCTGTCTTCCTCCCTCTATTTCTTAGTATCTGCTGATTTCCCGTAATATTTCTTCATCAGTCGGTTGTCTTTCGCGATAACAAAAATGCAAGAAACAACCAGTGCGAATAATGCTACCGGGATTTCAACTGCAGCAAGGTCGATCAGTTCTACTTCATATCCAAGACCTGCAAGTGTTGTCTGTACAAGGATTCCACCTGCTCCACCTACGAACAGTACCTGGAAGAAGAACCATGTGAAGTTCTGCATTGCAACGGAAAGTCCTTTTGCATTATCCACGTGATCTTCATTTGCTTTGCCAAATTTGTTGGTGATCGCACCTTCTGCCATCGGAAGAAGCACCGGACGGATAAATCCGGCTACACCACCGAAACTGACATTGAATGCTCCAAACAGCGCATTCAGAATACCATATGCAGCAACCAGCTTACCTGCTGTCGCACTCTTAACCTTTCTGATCAGGTTGGCCGCTGCTTCACGCAGACCGTTTCTTTCAAGAGTACCTGTAACAAGCAGGATCATGATAAAGATCGCCATACTTCTGTTCGCTACAAAGTTTGTACCGATTGTTTCCAGAAGTCCGCTCACTCCAAGTCCTCCAACAATCCCTGTCGTGATAAGGGCCAGGAAAATAATGAGGATTGAATCCAGTTTCAGCGCGAATCCGACGATTACGATTAACACGCCAAGTAATTTGATGAGTTCCATACCTAACTCCTCCTTTAGATAAATAATAAAAGTTATTTATTTTTTCCAGTCACTTTGACAATCATCGGCCGCTGTCTTATGTAACTGGTCAAAATCTGTCCATCCTGCTCCTCTAAAGAGCATTCCATCACATGTTCCGCTTCCATCAGCATCCGGATAGTCGCCTCGTCATGTGCCACATGAGCCCTTGCACACAAATTCAGGTATTCACCCTGTGCCGTCTCATCTGCAACTTCACTGGTATAAGCAACCGTTGTGATCCACGGAAAACGGATCGACGGATAACGATGGTTTGGATCTGCCGCGAACGGGATCCAGTAATTGATCATTTCTTTATAATAGTTTGCCGGGAACAATTTCGGCATCCATGCATGTGCATATTTTTCAAACTGAGCACTCCATTCACGGTTCAATTCTCTCATCTCCGGATACTCGGCAATCTTGTCTGCGATCACATCTTCCATTACCTTATTGACCGGGTAATTATCCTTGTACTCCGGATTGGTCACATACCAGAAATAACCATAAAGCAGAGATCTCGGAAGCCAGAAGCCTTTGTAAGACGGGGAGGTATAACCTGAAAACTGCTGCTCCCATTCATGACTCGGTACTCCGTGATTGTCCACGATCATATCCGGGACATACCGGTCAAAAATACGGGTTAATCCCATCGCCTCGCTGTGGATCGTATCCTGCTGGAAATGTTCATAGTAGAACTCTTTTCCAAGAGAATTAAATCTTGCCACATGGAATTTCCAGGTTGGATGCTCTTTCTGCAATTCATAATGGATTGCCGCACCATCCACATTTTCCATCGGAACGATCACCAGATTCAGTTTATCCGGTAAATCTTTGTAAACATCTTCGGTCAGCAGCTTCTTGATCAGGATAAATGCTGCATTTGTCGAAGATACTTCATTCGCATGATGTCTTGCATTGATCATCTCGCTCGGAATTCTTGATATACGCTTCGTCATGGACAGATAGCCTTCGTATTCCGGTTTGATCCATACTGCATAGAGTTCACGTCCTGTATAAGATACCGCAGTCCGGAACACTTCGATTCCAGGAACCTGCTTCAGGTCTTCGATGATCTCACGGTAAGTATCATATCCGATCAGTTCATGCTCATGCAGATCAATCTCTTCGATCCGTTTCGTCTTTGGTTTTTCTTCTCTTTCCGGCGTAAGTGCTGCATACTGTATCTCGCCCTGCTCACTTTCAAACAAAAGCTTCGTACCTGCCGCAACACTTTCGCACTCTGCCAGTACACCCTTTGACCACAATGATGCGTAAGAGTGTAATATATTAGATTGTACCCCATTTGTGCGGATATGGAAAGTAAAATTATCATTTTCCCATGAAATGGCACGGATCCATGCATCTGCTTCTTCCCGTTTTCTCTGCAAAAGAACTGTTTTTCCATCTTTTACAATGCATGCTTCTTCTTTTAACGGCTCGGTCAGTGTCACCTTAAATACCGGTCTGCCTTCTTTTTCATGGATCACCGGAAGGATCAGTCCCGGCGCATCCAGCATGACATCTGCTTTCTTCACACCATAATTTTTAAAATAGTCGCTTCCGACAAAATACATATCTTCATGCAAAGCATCCAGCGAAGAGATCAGATCCTCTCTTGATCCGGTCGCATAGTCCGGTTCACTTGCGGTCACATCCAGACGCAGTTCATGGAAGAACGGCTGCAGGTCTGCGGAGATCTTTCCGCCTGTCTTTTCCTCAATATAGCGTTTGCAGTCCGGAAGAACTTCTTTCTGGTAAACATCCCAGATCTCTTCCATATCGGTACGGACTGTCTGATAAAATACTTCCTGTCCGTCAATCTCTGCTTTTACATAACCGGTTGCCGGATGAACCTTTCCCATCTGCGGATATTCATCCATATACGGTCTTTCCGACCAGACTGCTTTGTAAGTATCCTCACAGCAGACCTTTTCGTCCTTGATCCCCTTGCAGAGATAAGTGATATCTTCTTCGCCTTCATAAGCTTTGAAAATGACTTTATCTCTTTCAATTCCAAGCTCTTTTACCAGAATATCTTCTACCGGATACAGTTCCTGCAAATAGCGGATCGGAAGATCATACCACTTGTCCGGAGTGTCTGCATTCAGATTGTGATAGGACGGGGTTGCACCGTTCTCATCCAGCCAGTCTGTCTGACCTTCCGGCAGGAACGGTTTGAAATAAATCTCAACCTGATCTGCCTGCGCTTCCTTCATCACCGAAAGCATCTCTTCAACGATCCAGGAATATCCCTGCTTGTATGCACAGATAACGGAGGTATCCTCCGGCTTGGCACCTAACATCTGGATTCTGTCTTCGATTTTTTCTTTTATCTTCTGGCGTACTTTTATATTTTCACTTACCGCACCGGTAATCTTTACCTTGCTTCCTTTCCGGATCTGCGGATAAACCTTTTCTTCCAGAAGTTTTTCAAACACTTCCACTTCCCACGGAAGCTCATACACCTTCTCGTACATCTTCTGTCCGGATTTGTAATTATATACCTTTGCATCCCCGGCTTCTTTTTTCTGTGTATCATTCCAGAGCGGAGATCCGTATACTTCATATTCTCCTGTCTGCTCTTTCTGCATCGCTTTCAAAGCTGCGAGCTGTCCATCTGCGCCGCGCAGTACAAAGTCATCCACCATATCCATCAGCAGGTCTTTCCAGCTTCTCTGACCATTGATCTGCGGAAATTCCGTACAGAGGCGGGAGGTAAATGCGATTAGTTCCTCTCCGTCACCGCGAAGAGATACTTTTACACTTTCTCCTTCTTTTTCCTGTACAAGCTCTGTCTGCTCTGCTTTTTCCAGAACGAGCCGGTTGCCTGCATAAGCTGCATCTGCCGTAATATTTCCTTTATATCCGGTTGTCTCCATACCAAAACGCCATGCCAGGTTACATGCTGCAACGAGCATCGCATCATCTGCATCCTCCGGAAGTACAATCTTCACATCCAGCACATCCGGAAGAAGATCCTGATTCTCGTCTTTCAGGAAATCGCCTTTCTGAAGCATCATCTCCAGCCCTTTTTCCTTACGGAAATCCAGATCAAAGATCGGACCTGTATGCTTTGATGCTGATTCGTACTCTTCCGGTGTCTCCCCTGTACTCTTTTTCCACAGGGCTTTCAGCTCTTCCATATTCTCCGGCACCGGAATCTCACCGTCCGCTGTGATCACCGGAAATGTAGCTGTCTCTGTCTGAAATCCCAGAAGCAGTGCTGCTTCAACCGCATAACGCTTCTGTTCTCCTGTCATGCCGGCTGCAAGTTTTAATTTTTCCATCTTACACCTCCAAAGCACTGTAGTTCGTTTTCGTACCGCGGTCTAAAAAGATACTATATTCCGAACTGCGTTCTGCTTTTTTATACTCTTCATTCTACTAAAGTATTTAAATAAAGTCAACTATATTCTCCTTATATGGACATTTTCAACAAAATGTATGCAGAAACAAAACATTAAAATGTATGCAGAAACAAAACATTGCACTCTCCACATCCCTGTGTTACAATAGCTTCAATACTTTCAAGAAGGCAGGAGCGATCAATTATGACAACGCACGGCAAACGACATGCAAAACAGGACATCATGGATGCAGCATGGAAGCTTTTCACAGAACAGGGCTATGACGAAACTACGATTTCCCAGATCATTGAGCTTTCCGGCAAATCCCGCAGCACCTTCTATCATCATTTTCGTGGAAAAGACGAGCTTCTCTTCAGCCTCGCCTATTCCTACGACAGTGACTATGATAGCTGGCTTCAGACCTGCGACCGGACGCTTCCAGCCGCCGATCTGCTGCTCGCCTTCAACCATTTTGTGCTGAACAACCTGGAGCACTCCCCATATATGGATCTCTTCCCGTCCCTCTACGGCCTTCAGGTAACTACTACCGGAACCAGACATATTTTAAACCAGGATCGTAACTATTATAAGATCCTGCGCAAGATCCTTTTCGACGGGATCAAATGTGGAGAACTAAAGTCAGACTACTCCTACGTCGAACTCTCCCAGATGATCACCTCTGCCCAGATCGGCCTCACCTACTCCTGGTGCCTCACCCAGAAAAGTTTCTCCCTGTTACAGTACGGCGAGTCTCTCCTCACACCATTTATTGAATCATTACGCGCAAACTAACCTAACCCACCCTCAATATAAATACCCTCTCCCATATACCAGGAAACTATCTCTCTATAGTTTCCTGAATTTTTATGTTTAGCAGCCGCCAGGTCTGCGCCCAAAGTCTTGAGGGCAGATTTAGAAAAAGAATAGG
>NZ_BAAHSG010000008.1:0-47175 GCF_054660775.1 Allocoprococcus similis | reverse complement strand
CAGGTCGGCTACTGATCGTCGGCTTGGTAGGCCGTTACCCCACCAACTACCTAATCAGACGCGGGTCCATCTCATACCACCGGAGTTTTTCCCACCAGGTCATGCGACCCTGTGGTCTTATGCGGTATTAGCAGTCATTTCTAACTGTTATCCCCCTGTATGAGGCAGGTTACCCACGCGTTACTCACCCGTCCGCCACTCAGTCACAAGGATCTTCATCCGAAGAATCAAATCCAGGTGCTTCGTTCGACTTGCATGTGTTAAGCACGCCGCCAGCGTTCATCCTGAGCCAGGATCAAACTCTCGTTAAAAGTGTTTGTATCCAGTTCAAAATCACTGCTAGCAATTTCGTTCCTGTTTACTGTTCTGGTTTGACATCTTTCGATGTCCGTTCTTGAAAAATCTCTTTAAAGAATTTTCAGGGTTTGTTGTCTATTGTTCAGTTATCAATGTTCTTTTTTGTTGTTGCCGTTTCATGCGACAGCTTTTATATTATATCAAAGTGTTTCATGTTTGTCAACAACTTTTTTAAATTATTTTTTATCGCTCATTTATTGTTATCAGCGACAACCTCTATATATTATCATGTGTATTTCACTTTGTCAACACATTTTTTGAGGTTTTTTATTTTTATTTTTCAGGGGACTATCTTACATCCCTTATTACAAATAAAAATCCACCACTTTTCCGTGACGGATTTTTATAATACCATTATCAGTTTCTATTGTCAAGCCTTTTATCTCAACATTGTTGCAATTTTCATAATTATATTATTATCATATAAAAAACTAAGAATCTGATCTTCTCTGATCATTCCCATTGCCTGCTTTCCTATCGTTGTTGTATACAGAAGCGTAATTACGATAAACAGGATCCCTACTATAATAAATGAAATCGTTGACCCTACCAGAACTCCTGCCAGTCTGTTCAGAATTCCCAGAACCGGAAGTGCTGTCACAAAATCAAGCGCAAACACAACCGCTCTTATCACAATGGTTGCAAACAGGAATGTTATCAGAAACGCGATAATCTCGATAACCAGCTTTGCAAAATATTTGCTTACATATTCCGCAAATGTCGTTACCCCAAGCTTCTGATAAACTTCACTGTTATTATTTTCCAGAAGAAGATTCTTAAATACATCCGGAAGATCTGCACCCTCGATTGCTGCTATCTGCATCTGCTTTGGAACTTCTGCTTCCATGACCGACTGCTTGACTTCTTCAGTTGATGCATGTCCATTGAAAATATCAGGCGAAATTCCATACTGCTGTAGCATCTCGTCGGATACATTTCCATTTACAATATCTTCCACTGTAATTCCGGCAGCCTCCAGTGTCTTCTCGGAAACGCCCGCTGCCGAAAGAATCCCTCTCACCTGTTCTTCCGTAAGCCCGGACTCTGTATCTGCTTCCCCTGTAAATGCTTTTGTCATCGTCTTTATACACTGCTGCTCGACCATCTCGTCAATTGGCGTAAGTGAATAAATCGCTTTGCTCACATACGGTGTCGCAAAATATACAACTGCCAGTGTAAGAATCGTCGCCCCAAGCGATACCGCAATTCGGACAGCACCTTTTGCAAATCCCACGATTGCCCCTATTGCTATAATTCCTCCAACGATCACCAATAAAATGTTTACTTCCATACTCTACTCCTATTTTACAAGCCGTACCTCTGCAAGTCCGTCTGCATTCATCACCAGGTACTTGTTGATTCCAAAGATCGGAATCACTTCTTTTATCTCATATTCCGTCGTTCCTTCAAACTGCTTCACACCAAGTCCGGAATAAATCAGGCACGATGTTCCGTCATACATGATAACATTTCCATCTGCAACCTTTACATTTCCATATTCTCCGGTAAATGTCTTGGATAATTTCTGATTTCCTTCCATATCATACAGACGCAGTTCATATTCTCCGCTTTCTTCTTTCAGTATAAAGCCAAGATACTCATCATCATGGAAAAAGCTTTTAATCTGCTTGTCAAGCTTTACTGTCTTTGAAAGCTTTGGCTTATCCGTCTCTTTATAGATCATAAATGACTGATCTCCGACCAGAACAGATTTCTTCTCATCTATAAAGAATGAAGTCGGAACGATTATATTTTTGTAAATATCATCCGCAACCTGATATTCTTTGTTCGCCTCATCGGTACTGTCGAAATTCAGATAACCGACTCTGGTTGCTTCTACGCCATCCACTACACACAAATAAGAAATCTGAAGTCTTGTCCCATTTGGCGAAAGTGCAATTCCGATCGGATATCCGGTTCCGGTAAGAGAAGCCCGGTGCTCTACCAGTACATTCCCTGTCGCATCATAGCACACAACCATTGGCGAATTTTCATTATTCAGAATCGTGCTGACGATTCCATTCTCCGCAACAGCAATCTGTTCGATCGGGTAGTTCGTATGGATTTCTCCTTTTGCACCCTTTTCATCCATGACATAGATGTCATTTCCGCCGCGCTCTGCAACCGCAGCTGCTTTTCCCGAAATCCGGATAACCGGATCCTTGATCTGATAAGACTGGTTCCACTGCTCTACACCTTTTTTGTTGATGTAGGCAATTCCATCCCGTCCGTATTTGAGCATTCCGTCTGCATATTGCAGATACTTCAGGTCAGCCGATTCTGTCTCTTTATTCTTATAGCTTTGCAATGTCCGTAAGTTTGTATAGGTCTGCAGTTCCACCAGCAGGTAACTGCTGATCAGGGCAAATACAAACGCCAGAACTGTTGCTGCCGTCTTTATTCTTTTTTTCACTTTGTACGCTTTTATCTTCTCTTCCAGGTTTTCTTCCGGATCGCGTACCTTTACAATCACATCCATAACCTGTCCTTTTCCTGTCGTTAGTTTGTTGTTAGTATACCACAGTTTTTATTCATATGTACAGAAAACTAAGGCAGAATCAGTTTCTGACCGATAAAAATCAGGTTTCCATCCGACAGTCCATTCATTCTGCAGATTGCATCCACATGTCCGCTGTCTCCATATACCTTTTTGCTGATTTTAGCAAGGGTGTCCCCTTTTTCTACAATATAAATATCTTCCGTCATCTCCTGCATTGTGCTTGCTGCCGGTTCACTGGTCTTCTCTTCTTCAGCGGAAGACGTGTCTGATTCTTCTCCCTGCTGTGCTTCCGGTTCCTGCTGCACTTCTGTCTGTGGATCATTTGTTGTCTGATCCGACTGAACAGATTCCTCGCTTTTCTGATCATCCGCCGCTTTTACCGTACCATTGGTTTTCTGCGTTTTATTTCCGTCCTGTTTCAAGAGCGAATCCCGGATAAATTCCAGCGACGACTGAACGCTTTTCATTTTCCCATAGTTATTCAGCGTTGTTACGCCCATGATTAGAACCACGATCACCAGAAACACGCTTGCCACATACGTCAGTCCGGAAGATTTTTTCTGTTCCTGCGCCTCAATTCTTTCTTTCACAAGATTGCGAAAGTCTTTTGCAGCCTTATCTTCCACAACTTCGCTGGGAGTCACGCCAATCTTTTTCCGCGCCGTGATCATATAGCTCTGCATTGCAGCATTTTTTTCATAATACACATAATGCCCGCCAATCTGCATCAGTTCTTTATATTTGTAGCAATAATACTGCTCTTCCATTTCCGCATTGTCTTTTAATATGAAAACGGTATTTTTTTCGGAAAAATATTTTTCATGTGCTTTAAATATTTTTCCGTCGATCAGCATTCGTACGCCCGGTCTGCAAAGCATCCAGCCAATCAGTGTGCCTTCTTCAAAATATTCCTGTTTTTCCTGCTTTGCTTTCTCAAAATTTTCCTGCGAAATGGTCTCATTTTCATCTTCGGAAATCTCCATGCAGATCGCCCCGAAAATATAGATACATTCCTGCCCTTCTGTTTCTTCTTTCTTCCCGACCAGGAATGCTCCCACCTGTTTATTGTCCGCTTTATCACAAATCTGATTCAGAAATGTATCTACATAATCTTCCACGTAAATCTTCGGAGTATCACTCACATTTCCTATCTGGCGTACATTTTTTGGAAATTTGTTTTCCATAATACTCTCACCTCATTCTGCATATTTTGTAGTTTAGGCTATCGTATCATATGGAAAACACACTTTTTATCGCTTTGTGTCTACTAAATAGGAAAATCGTTCGACAATCCTGTCCATTCCCCGTTTTTTCTTTACCGGATCGCTCTCTTTCCGCTGTGCAGTCTCAAAACTGCCGCAATATTTGTCAGCAAGTGTCGTAATCCATCCTTCTTTTGTCCGCGGCACAGAAAAAAGTGTGACCGGCCACATATGGTTGATGATAATATCCCGTTCCGTACTGTTCAGCTCAAAAAATTTCTCGGCATTCTGTAGTGCCCTTTTCGGATGAGTCATTCCGTGAAAACGGTCTCCTGTCCGTTTGGCGTGGGTATGCCAGTCATATAGGAACAGATCGTGGAGCATCCCGGCCCTTGCTGCCGATTCTGCATCCAGCCCCAGTGCCTTGCACCAGATATAATTATAATAAGAAACGTGGAGACAATGCTGATAGCAGTTCGTCACTCCGTGGTGCGGATAAAGCTTCATCCTCAGCACAACCGGATGTGTCGCAATGTCTTTGATACATTCATAAAACTGCTCAAATTCTTCATCCAGCTCTTCCGGCGTTTTATTTTCATTTTTTAATTTATCATTTAACTCGGTAATCGTTTGCTGTAATCTTTCCATTTGGGTTTCCCTCTTTTTCTGTCGGTATACTTTTCCCGACACTCTTTAAGTATACCAAAATTTCTTTCATTCCACCTCATTCTTTTCTAAAGAATTCCTTATGATTTTGTGATGTTTCTGTGATTCGTATTGTTTCTTTCAAATTCCTGGTATAAAATAGGGCGAAACTAAAATGAGGAGGCTGATTGTAACATGAAACAGATTTATGAAGACCTGTCAGACGATACTGACTTTGATATCATTGATCTGGACGACATACCGGATCGGGATACCGTAAAAAGGCGTAAAAAGAAATCTCAAAGAGATGTAAATAAAATCAACAAAAGCGAGGAAGTAAAAAAGGAGGGACACTCTTTCACCGAAGATCTTTCGGAGGATTCACGAAAGAAGCGGTCTGAAAAAGCCCGGAAACGTACTTCCGGAAGCTCTGGAAACGGCAGTTCAAAAGCTTCCGGGAAAAAGCGTTCCACTCCATCCGCTTCGATCATCACCACTCCGGTGAAAAAGACCGTGCAGACCGGCGCAAAAGTAACCAGCAAACTCCTGCAGATCGGAGCCCGTGGCGTAACGCTTCTGATGATCGCCGCAATTGCATTTATTATTTTCAAGAATTTCTGGAGCAGTTATCCGGTATACGGTTCACTTGCCACAGCGGTAAATGCCAGGAATTATACGCTCGGTGCCTTCCTTGGCTTCGCAGCATTTCTGCTGATTATGGAGATTATTTTCTTCCTGTGGGCGCTGACCGGACCTTGCGCTTATGGCGACAGGGGAACAAAGCGTGTCGATACCGGACGGGGGCTTTTCTCCTTCCTGTTCATCGGTGTAACTGTAGTTGCTGCCGGAATGTTCTGGAATCTGATTCCTTCTTCTCCATCACCACTGACTGGTCTTGCCGGCGGTCTGCAGCTGTATGGAGGTCTGAAAGGAATCCTTCTTCCATTATGCGGAGTTGGACTCGTAAGCTGTATTATACGGAAAATATTTTCCTAGAACGGGAAATATGCCACTCTCAAAATATAACCGGTTATAGCACCACCGGTCTGGTGCTGTATCCTTCTCACTCCCACAGCGGATTAAGAACTTTCATCCATAACAAAAATGCCAGTCCCGGTTTACACCGGTTCTGGCATTTTTATTATGGATTCTCAGAATCCTTTTTTATTATTTTACAAATGCTTTTACTTTTTCGTAAATGCTGTCTGCATCCAGTCCGTACTTCTTGATCAGTTCTACTGCCGGGCCAGATTCTCCGAATGTATCCATAACCCCAATCTTCAGAACAGGTGTCGGAAGTTTTTCAGAAAGTGTATCACATACAGCGCTTCCAAGCCCGCCGATGACAGAATGTTCTTCTACTGTAACGACTTTTCCTGTCTCTTTTGCTGCTGCAACGATGAGTTCTTCATCTAATGGTTTGATTGTATGGATATTGATCACCTTTGCATCGATTCCGTCTGCTGCAAGCTTTTCAGCTGCTGCAAGTGATTCGCTTACTTCAAGTCCTGTTGCAACGATTGTCACATCTTTACCTTCGCGAAGCACGATTCCTTTTCCAATCTCAAACTTGTAATCCGGATTGTCATTGATTACCGGTACTGCAAGTCTTCCGAAACGCATATAAACCGGTCCCTGATGTTCGTATGCTGCAAATACTGCTGCTTTTGCTTCTACATCATCTGCCGGGCTGATCACTACCATACCCGGAATTGTTCTCATAAGAGCGATATCTTCGTTACACTGATGTGTAGCTCCGTCCTCACCAACGGAAATACCTGCATGTGTAGCACCGATCTTAACATTGTTCTTCGGATATCCAACAGAGTTACGAACCTGTTCAAATGCACGTCCTGCTGCGAACATTGCAAATGAGCTTGCGAACGGAACTTTTCCTGTTGTAGCGATACCAGCTGCAACACCGATCATGTTGCCTTCTGCGATACCACAGTCGATAAATCTTTCCGGGAATGCTTTCTTGAATGTTCCTGTCTTTGTAGCTCCTGCAAGGTCAGCATCAAGTACTACGACATCGTCATGCAGTTTTCCAAGCTCAACTAAAGCATTACCATAGCTTTCTCTTGTTGCGATTTTCTTTACTTCTGACATAATGCTTCACCTGCTTTCTCTAAATCTTCCATAGCGATCTTGTATTCTTCATCGTTCGGAGCTTTTCCATGCCATCCAGCCTGGTCTTCCATGAAGGAAACGCCTTTACCTTTTACAGTCTTGGCGATGATAGCTGTCGGCATTCCTTTTGTCTCTTTTGCTTCTTTGAAAGCAGCTGCAATCTGATCGAAGTCATGTCCATCGATATTGATTACATGGAAGTTGAATGCTTCAAATTTCTTGTCGATCGGGTATGGTGAGTTTACTTCATCAATACGTCCATCGATCTGAAGGTTGTTGTTATCTACAATGACTACCAGGTTGTCCAGTTTTTTGAATCCTGCTAACATAGAAGCTTCCCAAACCTGTCCTTCCTGAATTTCTCCATCTCCGAGAAGTGTGTATACACGATAGTCATCATTGCTGAGTTTCGCTGAAATAGCCATACCAACAGCAGCTGAGATTCCCTGTCCCAGAGATCCGCTTGACATATCAACACCAGGGATGTGCTTCATATCTGGATGTCCCTGAAGGTAAGATCCTGTATGACGAAGTGTTTTGAGGTCTTCTACCGGAAAGAATCCTCTGTGTGCCAGTGCAGAATAGTATCCCGGAGCTGTATGTCCTTTGGAAAGAACGAAACGGTCGCGGTCTGCTTTCTTAGGATCCTTAGGATCGATATTTAACTCTTCAAAATATAAATATGTGTAGATGTCTGCTGCTGACAGAGATCCGCCCGGATGTCCGGATTTGGCAGCGTGCACTGCTGTCACGATGCTCTTACGGATTTCATTTGCAGTTTTCATAAGCTCTGACTTGTTCATGAAAATATGCCTCCTGAAATAGTTTATTTTTAGTCACTTTGTCGGAAGCGCAGATTCATGCTCTTCCGACAGTAAATTATTCTGATTGTAAATCTTATTCTCCGAATACTGCTTTGTAATCAGCCTGGAATTTTGCGATACCAGCATCTGTAAGCGGATGATGTGTCATCTGCTCGATTACTTTGTAAGGAACAGTTGCAATATCAGCACCTGCAAGTGCACATTCTGTAACATGCATTGGGTTACGGACGCTCGCACAGATGATCTGTGTATTAATATCTCCAGCCGCTGCAAACATTTCAGCGATTTCTTCGATCAGTTCTGTTCCACGTACAGAAATATCATCCAGACGTCCAAGGAACGGCGATACATATGTAGCCCCTGCTCTTGCTGCAAGAAGTGCCTGATTTGCTGTGAATACCAGTGTTACATTTGTCTTGATTCCTTCAGCTGTAAGAGCTTTACAAGCTTTCAGTCCTTCTACAGTCATCGGAATTTTAACTACCATGTTCGGATGGATCTTAGCGATTTCTCTACCTTCTGCAATCATACCTTCTGCATCAGTAGTTGTTGCTTTTACTTCTCCACTGATTGGTCCGTCTACGATAGATGCGATCTCTGCGATAACCTCTTTAAAATCACGTCCCTCTTTTGCGATCAGTGACGGGTTTGTTGTAACTCCGCAGATAACTCCCATATCGTTAGCTTTTTTAATGTCTTCCACATTTGCTGTGTCGATGAAAAATCTCATTTCGTTTTCCTCCTTATGAACATGAAAATTCGTATTTTCCGTTATCAGGAATCCCTCTTTTTATCTGATTGCCTGACTTGGTTAAATTATATCGCAATTTACTCTGGCAGGTCAATAGCCATATGTTTTTATTAGTAATTTTTCATGTTAATATTAACTATTTTATTAGTAATTTTTCAATACTGTTTTTGAGTAATCCTCTATTTTATAGTGTTTTTAAAGACCTAAATTATGAAATATTACTAATATTTTTTGGATTTAAACTAATTTTTCCCTTTTTTTGTTTTCGCATAGGACGTCGTTCCACGCACGATCAGACGGGGTTCATACTCTACATGATAGGTGCTGATCGGCTGGATCTCTGAATACTGGCTGTTCTGTGAAAGAATCTTTTTCATAATGATATCACAGGCATCCCGTCCTTTGAAAATGACAAAATGCTCGATCGTTGTCAGCGACACCTTATGCATCTTCGCAAACAGTGTATTATCACATCCCATTACGGAAATATCTGCCGGAACTTTATATTTTTCTTCGTGAAGTGCATCCAGGATCCCAAATGCGATCATATCATTTAATCCGACGATTGCAGTAATATCATTATGCTCTCTCAAAAGCTCTTTCGTCAGATCATATCCGATCTTATACTCCGAGTCGATATTCGGGATGTTCATATCGATCGACTCATTTGCTGCCTTGATGATCACATTGCCTTTTAATCCAACGGCATCAAATTCTTTCAGAAATCCTTCCACCCTTTTTGAGCGCTGCTTTTGTCTGGTTGTAAGTGGTGGTGCAATATATGCCACTTTCCGATGCCCCAGTTCCAGAAGATGCTTTGCCATCATCCTTCCGAGTTTGGAATTATCCAGTTCCACTGCATCCACATTCAGATGCTCATTCTGGTTATTGATAATTACGATCGGAATTTTTTCTGCCAGCTCTTCTATCGTATCCATAAAACAATGGCTTGGATTGCAGGTATAGATAATACCAAGCGGTTTCAGCTCATGCATCATCCTGAGATACCGCTCCTCCATCTTCAGATCCCTCTGGGTATTACACACAAACAGTCCATATCCCTGCTCCTTTGCACGGGATTCAATCCCCTGAAGCAGCATAACATAATAAGGGTTCGTGAGGTTGGAACAAAATACGACGATCAGTTTTTCTTTTCTGCTTTCTCTGCGTGTCTTTCTTTTCGGTACTTCATATCCCATCTCTTCTGCGATCTGTTCCACTTTACGAATCGTTTCTTTTGAAAATGATACATTATATTTTTTATTCAGGATCATGGATACCGTTGCCTGCGACACACCTGCCGCATATGCGATATCCGAAGAGGTTACTTTCTTCTTTCTCATATCTTTACTTCTTTCAAATGCATACGTTTCCGGCACTCCTCGCAATCCTTAAGTTACCTAAAGTGCTGTACGTCCTTCCAGTGCACGCAGAAGCGTCACTTCATCAATATATTCCAGATCGCCGCCAACCGGCACACCACTTGCGATCCGGCTGACCTTGATTCCTGTCGGTTTGATCAGTTTGCTGATGTACATTGCCGTGGTCTCCCCTTCCAGACTGGAATTGGTTGCAATGATCACTTCGTCTACATCTCCCTGCAGACGCTCCATCAGTTCTTTTAACCGGATATCTCCAGGTCCGATCCCCAGCATCGGAGAAATTGCGCCGTGAAGTACATGGTATACACCGTTATATTTTCCGGTCTTTTCATAAGCTGCAAGATCGCGGGAATTTTCCACAACCATGATCGTCTTATGATCCCGCTCCTCGCTGGCACAGATCGGGCATAATTCTTTATCAGTAAGCGTGCAGCATTCCTTGCAGTATCTTACATTATTTCTTGCATCTACCAGTGTCGCTGCAAGCTGTTCTACCTGTTCCTTCGGCATATTGATGATATGAAAAGCCAGCCTTCCGGCTGACTTTGCTCCGATACCAGGCAGTCTTGATAATTCTTCGATCAATTTACTGATCTGACTGCTGTAATAATCCATCTTTTACACTCCCGTTCTAGAACATTCCCGGCATTCCGCCAAGTCCGCCAGTCAGCTTGCTCATAGCGGAAGTATTGGCCTCATCAACCTGACGAAGTGCTTCATTGACTGCTGCCATGATCAGGTCTTCCAGCATCTCTACATCATCCGGATCCACAACTTCTTCCTGAAGTTTTACTTTCTGTATTTCTTTTTTACCGTTTACAATAACTTCAACAGCTCCGCCGCCTGCAGTTGCTGTAAAACTTTTCTCTTCCATCTCTTTTGCCTGCTCTTCCATCTGCTTCTGCATCTTCTGAGCCTGCTTCATTAAATTTGCCATATTTCCCGGCATTCCGCCTCCCGGAAATCCTCCTCTTTTTGCCATAACTATAACTCCTCCTAATTATTATTCATCTTCAATCGTGATCTCCATATTGATCACTTTTTCTATATCCACAAAACTGTCTTCAAAATGGCGTCCGTTTTCCACCTGACGCACATCAATCTCCACAGTCTTGCCGATTTTTTTCTCAATCAGATCTTTTAATTCCTGCTTATGCTCTTCGCTTCCTACCACGCTGGCGCTGATCTCATCCGGCAGAACGATCAGAAGTCTGTCCTGATTGTCCACGCTGAGTCTTGCCTGCTTCAGATAGCCTCTAAGCATTCCTGATGCTTCGTTTGCAATCTTCCTGAAATTTGATGCCACCTGCTTTACATCTTCCTTCAGTGCTTTCGGAAGCTGCGGTTTTGACTGTGGCTTTGGTGCTTCACCATTTACATAAACAACCCTCTCCTGTGGCTGCGCAGCTGCAAAATTTCCTTCTTCTACCTGTTTTTCCAGTGCACGGATCCGATCCAGAAGACTGTCCTTCGTACTCTCCATCTGCGGTTTGCAAAGCTTGATCAGTGTTACTTCCAGAAGCACTCTTTTCTGTGTTGCGTATTTGAGCTGATTTGTCAGCTCGGAAAAAATACGGATATACCGGAGCAGCACTCCGGATTCAATCATCTGTGCTTCCTCTTTCAGCTGTGCCAGATTTTCTGTTGATACATCCAGTACATCTTCCATATTATCCGAAGTCTTCACCAGAAGAAGATTGCGCAGATACCAGGTAAAATCTGCTGCAAGCTGTGTCAGTTCTCTTCCCTGCATCACAAGCTCTTCCACCGTAGCAAGGACCTTTCCCACATCCTGACTGATGATCTGTCTGAGAAGTCTGCTGAACACATCAGTATCCACAGCGCCAAGAACCTCAAGGACATGATCATAGGTCAGCTTCTGCCCAAGGTAAAATGCAATGCACTGATCCAGAAGACTTAAAGCATCTCGCATGGATCCGTCCGCCGCTTTCGCAATATAACGGATCGCTTTTTCTTCCACCTCAACCTGTTCTTTTTTCATCAGTTCATCCAGACGCGCCGCGATCGTATCGATCGTAATTCGCTTGAAATCGTAGCGCTGGCATCTGGATAAAATCGTGATCGGAATCTTGTGTGCCTCTGTCGTTGCAAGGATAAAGATCACATATTCCGGTGGTTCTTCCAGCGTCTTTAACAGGGCATTAAACGCACCTATAGAAAGCATATGCACTTCATCGATGATATACACCTTATATCGTCCCTCTGTCGGACGGTAGGATACCTCTTCCCTGATCTCACGGATATTGTCTACACCGTTGTTGGAAGCCGCATCGATTTCAATGACGTTCATGGAAATACCGGCTGCAATATTTTTACACATGGCACATTCCCCGCAGGGACTTCCGTCTACCGGATGTTCACAGTTGACTGCTTTTGCAAAAATCTTCGCTACAGTAGTCTTTCCGGTTCCTCTTGTGCCACAGAACAGATATGCATGTCCAATTCTATCTGCCTTTATCTGATTCTTCAGTGTTGTGATAATATGATCTTGTCCTTTTACATCTTCAAATTCCGCAGGACGGAATTTACGATACAGGGCAGTATATGACATGTTAAATTACTCCTTTACTCATCACCAAAACTGATTCCGACAATCTTGGCTTCTTTGATGATATCCGCCTTCGGGTCTACCATCTTCAGCTTACCGGCAACTTCACCAAGCGGAACCTTGCGGATGCTGCCGTTTTTAATTCCTACCATATATCCGTAGTCCTCTTTTAAGATCAGATCCGCTGCTGCTGCTCCCAGTCTGGTTGCAAGCACACGGTCATACGGGCACGGACTTCCACCTCTCTGTGTATGTCCCGGCACAGTAATACGAACTTCCTGATCCATACGGTTCTGGATCTTCTCTGCCAGCTCATATGCTACAGACGGATAGTCCTTCTTTTCCTGTTTTTCTTTTAATTTTTTCTTCGGAAGGGCTGCATCTTCTTTTGTGATCGCACCTTCTGCAACCGCAATGATCGTAAAATGCTTTCCTGCTTCTGTACGGCTCTTGATCGCACGAACTACATTGTCTACATCATAAGGTATCTCCGGAAGCAGGATGATATCTGCTCCGCCTGCGATTCCGGCATGAAGTGTCACCCATCCTACTTTATGTCCCATAACCTCAACAATAAACACACGGCTGTGTGAGGTTGCTGTTGTGTGGATCCTGTCAATCGCCTCCGTTGCAATATCTACCGCACTCTGGAAACCAAATGTCATATCCGTTCCCCACAGATCATTGTCGATCGTCTTTGGAAGTGTGATCACATTCAGTCCTTCTTCTCTTAACAGATTCGCAGTCTTATGTGTTCCATTACCTCCCAGGACTACCAGACAGTTCAGATTCAGCTTATGGTAAGTATGTTTCATTGCTTCGACCTTATCTATCCCGTCTGGTCCTGGTACGCGCATCAGTTTAAATGGCTGTCTGGAAGTTCCGAGAATCGTTCCACCCATCGTAAGAATTCCCGAAAAATCTTTTGCTGTCAGCATCTCAAAATTTGAATAAATAAGTCCTTTATATCCATCCTGAAATCCATAAATTTCCACATCATTCCGTTTTGAACAAAGTCCTTTTACGACACCGCGCATTGCCGCGTTCAGTGCCTGACAATCTCCACCACTGGTAAGCATTCCAATTCTAAACATAATT
Source organism: Allocoprococcus similis (assembly GCF_054660775.1). Taxonomy (NCBI): domain Bacteria; kingdom Bacillati; phylum Bacillota; class Clostridia; order Lachnospirales; family Lachnospiraceae; genus Allocoprococcus; species Allocoprococcus similis. Next base: position 33,717 of record NZ_BAAHSG010000008.1, on the reverse strand, counting down.
GTCCATCCTTTCCCTGTTCGTCTTTCCAATATCAGTCTGTTATTTTCAGTTATAATCCCTTTGTATTATAACCGATTCCAGAGTCCTATACAAGCAATAGTTCTGCTTCAAAACGGATACATACCACATCCAGTTCTGTCATTTTGGACTGCATCTGGCGAAATACGTCCTGCACAGATTGACTTTTTGACCTGAAATGGATATATTATAGAAGTGAAACAGTTAGTGCAGGCATACATCTGGTTTTTGTGATCACATCAGACTCTGCACGTAAAAATTTATAAAAGAAAGTCAGGTATTCTCATGGAAAGAAATGAATTGTGCTGGTGTGGCAGCGGAAAAAAATACAAAAAATGCCATCTTATGATCGAAGAAAAGATCGCATATCATGCAGATAAAGGAGAAATCGTTCCGACAAGAGATATGCTCAAGACCATTCCTCAGATTGAAGGAATCCAGAAAAGTGCAGATCTCAATACTGCCGTACTTGATCATGTAGCAGCCCATATCCACGCAGGCATGAGTACAGCCGAAATTGATAAATTAGTTTATGATTATACAACCGAACACGGCGGAATTCCGGCACCGCTTAATTATCAGGGATTCCCGAAGAGTGTATGTACCTCGATCAACAACGAGATCTGCCATGGTATTCCGGATGAAAATATCATCCTGGAAGAAGGCGATATCATCAATGTAGATGTATCTACCATTCTGGACGGATATTTCTCAGATGCATCCCGTATGTTCATAATCGGCAAGGTCAGCGAACGTGCTGAAAGACTGGTCCGTGTCACACAGGAATGTGTCGAACTTGGACTTGCGCAGGCAAAACCATGGAATCATCTCGGAGATATCGCAGATGCGATCAACACCCACGCAAAAGAAAACGGCTACTCTGTTGTAGAGGAGATTGGCGGACATGGTGTTGGTCTTGAATTCCACGAAGAACCTTGGGTAAGCTATGTAACACCAAAAGGAAGTGAAATGCTTCTGGTTCCGGGTATGATCTTTACCATCGAGCCAATGATCAATGAAGGCAGCCCGGAATTCTTCGTTGATGAAGATAATGACTGGACTGTTTATACTGAAGATGACGGACTTTCTGCTCAGGTAGAATACATGGTCCGCATCACAGATGATGGTGCTGTTGTTATGACAAAATAGCGTGCCCTTTAAGCATCTAAAACACTTGTCTTTTGAAAAATGCGTATAAAAAAGCTGACAATTTATACTAATTTTAATTAGTTAGAATGTCAGCTTTTATTTTATTCTTTTAAATCTCTACTCCAGATCTCCCTCGCGATAAGCCCGAAGCAGCATTTTCAGCGCTTCGACATCTTCTTTTATCTTCTTTCCTGTATCCGTATCCCGTACCATCAGACGTTCTTTCTCAGTCTCTACCAGCTCCGATTTTGACTCAATATCTTTATTTTCCGTCAGTGCCGCAAATACACTCTGGAATGGCTGGTGTGACTTGATCCGGATTCCGTGGGAATTGAAGATCAGTGTATAACCGGCAATACCGGTCGTCTTGTGATAACTCTTGCAGAATCCTCCGTCGATCACCATCAGTCTTCCGTTCGCACGAACCGGATGCTCCCCTTTGGAAGTCCGGACCGGGGTATGCCCATTGATAATATGTGATCGTTCAGAATAAAGGCCAAACTCATGTAAAATCATATTGCAGACCTTTTCTTCTTCATAAAATCTGTAATATGGGTTCGACTCTTCATGCCAGGTTGCCTCATCCTTCACATAAGTCCGCTCAAAGGTCTTGATATTTCTGCCTGACAAAGGTGATTTTCTACCACACCACAGATACCACATAAAGTCTTTGTCTTTTTCTTTCGCATCTTTTGACCAGGCTCTTCTCGCAATATGCTCCGCATAGTCAAGATAATCCCTTCCACGATAACGCTTCTTTCCAAATACAACTCCTTCAAAGTTACCACTCTCATCAAGTGGCACACAGCCATGATACAGGAGGTTGTTGTTAAAGATCCGGTACATACTTCCCTTTTTATATAGAAAATCAATGTGCTGGCGCAGACGGATGCTGTTCACAAATGCCATCTCAAGACCTTCGACTACCTGCTCTTCCTCTTCGGTGAGCCGGTATACATCCTCCAAATTTTCTGCCGCAAAATTGACTGTCGGGAAAGTCTCTTCTTTAATGTCATATTCTCTTCCGTCAATTTCCACCGTCTGACGTGCCACATCCACCTTGTGAAGCAGAAGCTTATCCTCCATCTTATAATCCGGATTACGCAGGATCACCTGACCTTCCAGTTTAAAAAGGAGTACAGAAATCTCTTTTAAAGCTGCCTTCATCGGATCAATCCCCGGATAAATCTTCTCTGCAAATAAAGTCAGATTCCGAAGGCTGATGCCATAACTGTTCTCCAGGATCTTCATGTTATCATACTTCAGATTGTTCCGGATCACAGTGGCAATACACGCTCTGTTCCCTGCCGCAGCTCCCATCCAGAGAATATCATGATTTCCCCACTCAATATCGATCGAATGATACGTCATCAGCAGATCCATGATCCGGTCGGCACACGGACCTCTGTCAAAAATATCCCCGACAATATGTAAATGATCCACCGCAAGACGTTTGATCAGACCTGCCAGTACTTCGATAAACTCATCCGCATTCTGAAGCTCAAGAAGTGTATCCAAAATATTGCGGTGATAGATAAGCTGGTTGTCATCCTCATCCTTCTGCACATGGATCAGCTCGTCCAGGATATATGCATATTCCTTCGGCATCGCTTTCCTTACTTTAGAACGGGTGTATTTGGAAGAAAATAATCTTGCAATCTCGATCAGTTCTCCCAGGATCACACGATACCATTCTTCATTGTTCTTCCCTTCTTTTTTGATCAGCGCAAGCTTCTCAACCGGATAATAGATCAGGGTACAGATTTCTTCTCTGTCCAGATCAGATAAGGTATCTCCAAACAGCAGATCCACTTTTTCCCGGATCACGCCGGAACAGTTATTTAATATATGACAGAATGCTTCATATTCTCCGTGCAAGTCACTCATGAAATGCTCGGTTCCCTTCGGCAGACTTAAGATTGCCTTCAGGTTGATGATCTCCCGGCACACAGCCTGCTCTGTCGGGTACTTTTCCGCCAGAAGTTCTAAATATTTTTCATCTTTCATTTTCTTCCTCCATCCGGTTATTTTTTACTTTACATATCCGATAAATACATTTCCGCTGCCGCTTACAAGACCTTTCATCTCATCCGGTGTTGCGGAATGACGCTCTCCGTCTGCCGGATCCAGATAAGCATACTTCGCATCCGTGTATCCGATGACCAGTACCGCGTGATCCGCACTGAGCATTGCGATCACCGGTGTCTCATGGCTGATCGTATAGCGGATTTCTTCCGGTGTACATCCAGTCAGATCAAACCCTTCTCCACCGATTGCTTCTGTCAGGATTTCTGCCGGCGGCTTTCCATTTTCCAGCTCTTTTGATGCATTTATATCTTCTGCGCCTTCCAGCTTAAGAATCCGGTTCAGGCACGCTGCAAGTGTACTCTCACCTTCTCCTGCCCGGAACTCATCCATATTATTTACTTCATAAATATTCGGCGTATTTCCGGACTCCCACACATATTCCTGCGACGAAGAAATGACCACGCCTTTTATCTTCTCCGCTTCCTGGATCGCATAAGATGCTTTTTCATACACACCCTGCAGACTGCCAAGTGCATATACATAATACTGATTCTTTACCTTCGGCTTATCAAAGCTGACAACCATCGGTTTATCAAACAATACCTGCTTTGGTTTTAAAATTTTTGCTTTGCTGTCTTTGATTCCATTTTCATAAGTCAGACGAACCAGGGTTCCCCTCAGATCATCATTGTAGGTCTCTACTGTGATATTGCTCTCTTCCTTTTCCTGATTGTTGGTAATGTAATCTGCTGTCGTTGAAATATAGGTATTCTCATTTCTGTTCACCCGGTTAAGTGTCATCATATTGTCTGCCACATAGCCATCCAGAATGTAAAAATCCTGTACCTCATAGGTCTTTGCAACCACCTGCTTCTGCGTGATAATATCCACCTTATACATCGGATATACATTCTGTCCGGATACATTGGTTCCCACATCGCTTCCGCGGAGTGTTCCATAGGCAAAATCATTACGGATAAATCCGATCGGTTTGATATATTCATCTCCTTCGGATGTAATATCAAAGGATTTTCCTGTCTTCAGATTCAGGACAATGATCTTCTGTGACTCATTGATCTTTCCGCCCTCACTCTGGTAAGCAAGCAGATGCCCATCCGGTGAAACCTGATACTGCCCTTCCTCCAGATCTTTCACCAGCACCTCTCTGGTGTTGTCCTTCAGATTCACAAGATACAACGTACCATCTATCATTACATAAAGATTTTCATCAGAATTGCTGTAATATACAAATTTACCCAGATCCTCTTTCATCAGATAATATCCGTCTTCACTAGGGACAAACGCTTTTTCCGTAACTGAATTTTTTTCTGCGTCAAAATAATAGACTGCTACACCTACCTGCCCTTCATGTACACCGCGGTTCATATACCCCACTACAGTAAATGTGGTATTGCCTTTTTCATCTACTGAAATCAGGCGGATATCATGCAGATCGCATAATGTACGCACATCCATGTTTTCCGCATCTGCGAAGCCGAATACCAGCGACATTTCATCCGCTTTTTTATCATAATGCCAGAGCTGGTTATCCTCTATAAATGCTACAATGGTTCCATCTGTATTAGTCTCATACTCCAGTTCCGTCGGCGCAATCCCAACAAGAACACCTTTCTGGTTCAGCGCAGTTGTCTTACCATCAAATCTCTGATTCATCGTGCGGTCATAATCAAGCAGATACTGTTGTGCGTCTTCGCCGGTGCGGATCCGGAAGAATTCCTTTACACTGTAAAGCCGGTCTGCATAATCCGTATCCCCGGCACATTTTACCTGATATTTGAGGACAAGCGATGTATAATTCTCATTGCATTCCTTAATTTCCCAGTACACATTTCCGGATACCTGCGGTGCAAGTGATCCCCAAAGCACCTGTGCCTGTGTAGATGCAAGTGTGACCTCCTGATAGGTGGAACTGTCCGCATCGGAATCTGTATCTGTCTCCAGATAGCTTTCAATCTTATCGCCCTGACCTTCAAGCGCCGCACTGTGAAAATTATTTGCAAAATCCAGGCTTGCCTTATAGTTGCAATCTGCCGAATTCTTGATCCTGGTATAAAAATAAATATTCTGATTATCCAGGTACAAGGTTACTTTCAAAATCCTCTCTTCTTTCAGGATCTTCGTATTCCTGAAATTTAAAGTTACTGTATCCTGAACGTCTTTAATGGTTCCCTCCTGAATACATTTTTTCCCGTTCAGTGTATATACCTGCCAGTAAACCTTCTGGATCTGGTTATCATATTTTGCAATGTTCATATCCAGCTGGTTATTTGTGACGGGTGTCAGTGTATCACGCATCGAAGTAAGCGTCATATCGCTTTTATATCCCGGCAGTGAGTTCACTTCATAGCCTTCTGTCATAAAGGATATTCTTGGCAGTGTTGCACCTCCCATATCTGCACTCATATCAGTGTTGCCTCTGTTCGTCACATAACTGGATACGATAACTGCAAGAATAAATACAGTAGTCAGTACCCCTGTCTTTATTGCTATCTTTTTAAACATTGTAATTATAGTCCCCTTTATCTTAATCTGCTAAATTTATACTCCTTTTTCTCCCTCTTCATTCTGCTGATCCAATAATCTCCCCAGCATTGGATCGATGTGAAGCATTTCTTCACATGCGCGGATTGTCTCTGTATTTTTTCCTTTATTTCCCGTGTAAATGGCCCGTATCAAAATATTCTTCGGTGTATGCTCCATATCGATAAACTCCAGGATCTGTGTGTCATATCCCTCCCTCTTGAGATATTCTGCACGCATAGCATCCGTGACAAGAGCTGCCATTCTCTCTTTGATCAGTCCGTAAGAAAACAGCGGTGCAAGTGTTTCATTTGCAATCTGGCGGTTCACTTCATGCTGACAGCACGGAACCGAAAGAATGACCTTCGCTTTCCAGCCAACTGCTTTTGCTAGTGCAAAATCGGTAGCGGTATCGCAGGCATGCAGCGTCACGACCATATCCACTTCATCAGAGCCGGTGTAATCTGCAATATTTCCTTCCATAAACTTCAGTTTTCTATAGCCATATTTTTTTGCAAGCTGGTTGCATGCATAAATGACATCCGTCTTCAGATCCAGTCCGATGATCCGGATATCATAACCCTTTAACTCATGCAAATAATAATAAATTGCAAATGTCAGATAGGATTTGCCGCATCCAAAATCCAGAATCGTTACTTCCCTGTCCTTCGGAAGCTCCGGAAGTACATCCTCGATAAACTCCAGGAAACGGTTGATCTGGCGGAACTTATCAAACTTTGTCCGCACGATTTCCCCATCTTTTGTCATAACTCCCAGATCCTGTAAAAATGGAACTGCTTTTCCTTCCTCCAGGATATAATGCTTCTTCCGGTTGTGTGACAGATCAATCTCTTTAAACCTCCCGGTCTGAAGCCGTCTCTGAATCGTCATTTTCCCTTTTTTGCTGACCAGAACCTGATAGCGGAATTTTCTGGTCTCCATCTGCATCTGTTTGAATTCCTGCATGGCATTTTCAATATATCCTGCCGCTTCTTCTTCATTCAGATTGTGGTGAAATACCTGGTTGTTCCGGTGTTCTTCGCACTGATACAAAATATTGTCTTTATGCTCCACAGGGCGGATCTTAATCTTTACAATTCCGCCTTTTTCACGTGGGTTGCTGATTATTGCTGATAAAAATTCTTTATTTAAACTCTTTTTTAAGATATTATTCAATGATTCCATTTTAATTTCCCCTTACATTTTAGGTTATATGTACGAATCCAGTTTTTATTGTAAAGCGAAATAAAATAGAGCGCAAGGGAAATTTCCCTTACGCCCCATATTTACCTGTTACTGTTCGACTTCCTGATAGACATCTTCCGTTTCTTTTGGAACCGGGAAACAGATCAGTACCTTGAACAGATCTCCGTCGAGATATAACTCGAATTTTCCCCCTTGAAGCTTTGTCAGATTCTGTGCAATCGAAAGACCAAGCCCGCTTCCTTCCGTGCTTCTGGATACATCTCCGCGAATAAATCTTTCTGTCAGCTCATCTGCCGAAATATTCAGCGGCTGCTCTGATACATTCTTGATCGTAAGCTGTACTTCCTCACCTGTCTGAACCAGATCCACATAGACACGGCTTCCCTCCATTGCATATTTTGCCGCATTGTTAAATACATTTGCAAGAACTCTCCACATTCGTCTGCCGTCTGCGTAGATTGTTGCCGGTTCAGCCGGAAGATTCATGATCATTTTCAGATTCCTTGCTTCAAATTTTTCTTCAAATTCGGCGCAGGTCTGGTTGACCAGCTCAACCAGATTAAGGTTCATCATTTCCAGACTGATATTTCCGCTGCTTACCTTGGAAGCTTCTACTACATCCTCGGTAAGTGTCTTCAGACGATATGATTTTTCTTCCAGAACCTGAAGATAATTCCGGATCTTCGGATCCTCAAAATCCTCTCTCTTTAAAAGTTCCACATAATTAATGATTGATGTAAGCGGCGTTTTGATATCATGGGATACATTTGTGATCAGATCCGTTTTGAGGCGTTCATTTTTTACGCTCTCTTCTACCGCCCGGTCCAGTCCATCTCCAATCTTATTGATGCTGACTGCTGCTTCAAGCTGTCCGCCTTTGAGTCCATTTAACGGAATCTGATAGTCAACCTGACCGTCTGCGATTGCTTTTACCCCTTTGATGATCCGCGCTCTTCCGATGGCTCTTCGCATCAGGTAGAAAAATGCCCCTGCCTCTGCCGCAAGCATTACGAACAGCCAGATTCCCGGCTCCCACATGGCGATCGCGATCCAGTGGACTACAACCAGTACTCCAAACAAAATCGCAGCTTTCCAGACCTCCCCCAGATGCCGGATCCCAATCCGGACGTATTTGATGATCAGACATAAAATACTGTTCTTCCACAAAGTCTTTGCCTTGATCCTTCTTACCATTCCAAGCCATAAAGTAAGTCCTGTCATGCAAAAGCTTACCGCAACAATTCCTCCAAAAATCAGTACCGATGTGTCATTGAAACCATCTCCGCTAAACCGGACTCCGTTCAGCAGACTATAACTTAAACTGATTTCCCCGTAAATGCATGTCACCATAACTGCAACCGACAAAAGAATAAAGATTTCTGTCTTCATTTTGTCGATCCGATTCAACACAATGCCTTCTTCCCGGTTTGATCTGCCTGCAACAATTGTCAGCCATGCCAGAATTACAAGCATTGCAAATCCGGTTGCAATCGCAATCCAGAAGGTAAATCTTACCTGCGGTGCATACTCCTGATAAATCTTGCTCTCCTGATAAAAATCATCCTGGATCGGATAGGAAGTATCTACCGCGAACACACATTCATAATTATCCGTCCACATATTGCCACCGATCAGTGATTTCCACTGTGATCCGTCCATATCAATATTACTCCGGTACTCAGTAAGCTTTGGTGTGGCAACTGCATACACTCCCAGTTTTTTCAGATTGTCCAGATTCTTTTCCCACTCATCAAACTTCTGATATGCCAGCCGGTTGGTATAAACTTTTTTATTATCCAGATCAACAATCATGTAAGCGAGATTGGTATTCCCTTCTTTATATTCTTCGGTCACATATTGCCAGATTGAAAACTCAGCTCGTATACTGTCCACAGTATTTCCAAGCATGGACATCGCATCACTTAGTTTGCCGTTCCATCTGGAATCCTTGTTCACAATCTCCAGGAGATTCTCAGCTCCCACCGGTGCACATTTTTCGGAAACTTTTTCTCCGTCATACCGCCAGCACTTTGTGTAGACCTGACGGTTTTCACTGTCCAGAATATTGCGGTAAATACTTGCGGAGCTGTCTACCCAGCCATTGATCATAGAATCAATCACTTCTCCGGTGCTCTCCAGTGAATATTCGTCTTTTGCCTCATCCATGTTACCAAACTGAAGATTTCCGTTTTTAAATTCTCGACGAAACTCTTTTTCATAGTAATAGTGATGAGTTCCGTCATCCTTCTGGCAGACGATGATCTCCTCATCATTGTCTCCATCTGCCATTTTGGTTCCGTCTGCGTAGTACATCTCCTGATCGTTTTCCCAGTAATTCACAAGATCACCCAGACGGTATGCAAGCCCATTTACATTTTCATTTGAAATCTTACAATCTGAATCATATTCTTTCAGATCTACAATTCTGTTTTCATCATATTTTCCTTCTGTCTCAAAATGGCTGTCGTATCCTTCCGCAGCCGTAATATCATTTGCAGCACTCATCAGCTTGTCGGTAAACCCTTTTGACTGATCATACTTCTTATGTGGCTTTTCAAACAGGATTCCTGCCAGATCATCGCCCGGATAACTGAATGTAAAAACCAGACATGTAATCATCACCACCGCTAAAATATGTTCCAGTATGATCAGGATTCCTTTACATGGTGCGCTCTGATACCATTTGTTATTCATAAGACCTCCTAACCGATCTTCTCTACCTTATATCCGACACCCCATACTACCTTCAGGTAACGTGGCTCTTTCGGATTGATTTCGATTTTCTCCCGGATATGGCGGATATGTACGGCAACGGTATTGTCCGCTCCGATCGCTTCTTCATTCCAGATATTTTCGTAAATCTGATTGATAGAGAACACCTTCCCCTGATTTTTAACGAGTAACAGTAATATATTGTATTCAATCGGTGTCAGCTTCACTTTTTCGCCATCCACAGTTACTTCTTTCAGATCATCCCTGATCACAAGTCCCCCGGTCCGGAACTCATTCTGGTTGTCAGATCTCGCCGTACTTCCAAGCTGGGTGTAACGTCTGAGCTGGGATTTTACCCTTGCTACCAGCTCCAACGGATTGAACGGTTTGGTCATGTAATCATCTGCACCGATATTCAGTCCTAAAATCTTGTCTGCATCCTCTGATTTGGCGGATAAAATAATGATCGGGAGGCTCATGTTTTCCCGGATCTTGAGTGTCGCCCGGATTCCGTCCAGCCGCGGCATCATCACATCCATGATCAGAAGATCAACTTCATTATTTTTCAGTACCCTGATCGCTTCATCGCCATCATACGCCTTCAGGACTTCGTATCCTTCCTGCGTCAGGTAAATATCTATTGCTTCTACAATGTCTTTATCATCATCACATACTAATATTTTTGCCATCTTTTTTTCACCTCCTCTATACTATACAAGATTAACAGAGATTTTTTAAGAGATAGGGCTGGACTTTCTTAAGAATTTTTTGAGATTGGGGGATATGGGGGACAAAAAAAGTGCACATCTCCGGTACGCAGTACCTTTTATCTCATAGAAAGTTCCTTTAAAATAATAAGAACTCCCGGCAAACTTTACCTTGCCGGGAGTCCTTTAAATGTCTTCTACATTTTTAAAGACGTTTCTTTTTTCTGATTATTAAAACAGTGGCAATTACCAGAACTGCTACTGCCATTCCGATTACAGGGAATACAAGATTATTTCTGTCTCCTGTCTGCACTTTTCCGGAATTCTTATTGGAAGAATTGCTATTGTTATTGTTGTTATTATTTGTGATGTTATTTACTATATTATTACCACCATTGCTTCCGTTATTAGAATTTGATCCACTTCCTGTTCCATTTCCACTGCTAGACCCACTTCCTGGTTTCGGAGCTTCCGGATTTGGTTTTCCCGGATTTGGTTTTCCCGGATTTTCAGGTCCTGGTGTTTCCGGTGTTTCTACTCCGATAAACACAACTGCTGATTTTCCACCATAAGTCACAGTAACCTCTTTTACTTCTTCTGTAAGTGCAGTCTCCAGACCTGGCTCAAAAACAAACAGTCCTGCCGTCTCTTCGCCATATACCAGTTCTTCCTCTGAATCATCATCGTATACCAGTTTCAGCGAAAGGCCGGTCGGGTCGAAGCTTTCTCCTGCTTTGTAAACTACTTTTCCAGGTTGGCTCTGGATATACACAGCACTCAGCTGCGGATCTTTCTTCACAATTTCAAATGTACATTCTACAGCTCCACGATAATTTACAATTCCGGTAATAATCACCTTACCTGTTCCGAAAGCTGTATTATTTTCATAGGACAGCAGATAATCCACTCCGTACCTCAAAGTCTCTTCTGCGCCGTCTACCGTTTTCTTAACCTCTACCTGTGGATATACCGGATTCTGTTCGTCTGCTTTCGCAACCTCTATCTGTTCTGGAACAGACACCGTGATCTGGCTGTCTTCTGCCGAAATATCTACACGCTTGTCTGCCTCACGGACCCGAAGTTCTGCAACTGCCATGTGTGCATCATTTCCAGATTCTGCATAAGTATGGATTCCCACCAGTCTCACGTATTTTGCTTCTACCGGTTCGTCAAATTCTGCTATTTTCCATTCAAGCGTCCTGTCCCAGGTACCGCCTGCAATATCGGTCCATTCATCTTCCTGATTCAGCTTGTACTGTACTTTATACTCACTGACAAATCCATTCATGTTGCCGCCACGCGGATAATAGCGAAGTGCATCCAGAACTGCCGGTTCTTCCAGTTCCAGTCCAATCCAGCGTTTTTCTACATCCTGTGCTTCATTTGTACGCCAGTTTGTATGCCAGTGCGTTCCTTCATCTTCATCCAAAACGTACTCTGCCGGTCCTTCTGTTCCACTGCCATTATACTCACTTTCTGCAAATGCAGTGAGCCTTCCAACCGGATAATCTCTGTCACCGGATTCTGGTGTCTCTTCAGTTTCTTCTCCAAGACGGATTTCAAATACATTTCTTGTATTGTGATCCTCTGACTCTACAATGATCTTCTTGATATTGTTGAAAGTCGGAAGAATAGTCACTGACGCATTATCGGCTGCTTTTGCCTCTACCTCTGCAAAAATAGCAGGTGTAGAATAGCTTCCCTGTGCCAGTGCACTTTCCGGTACCGGATTGCCATTTACAATCACTTCTTCTAGGTTTGCTGTCGTATTTGATACAAAGGTTCCCTGTGCCACCTTCAGCTCGATCTCCGTAAGTGCAGTACATGGTTTCCATCTGGTTCCTGTCGTTGCACTTGCGTTCGTAAGTTTAAATTTGATAAAGGTCGCTGTCGTCGGTGTAAAATCATAAGTATATGGTTTTACCCGTCCACTTTCTTCCCCGATTGTCTCCGTTACCACAAGTTTGTTCCAGTTGGTTCCATCCTCTGAAACCAGAATCTCTGTTGTTCCTGCATCCGGATAACGCATACTTCCGCTGTCTTTTGCAAAATGCATCACAATTTGTCCAAGTCTCTGCTGGGTTGCATATTCAAATGTGATCTCCGCTTTATTATTACCGTTCTGAGAACTCTGCCAGTTGCTCCATGCAGTCGGGTTTGCTCCTCCGCTTGTGTTATCACTGATTGTTGTTGATCCGTCCACAATTGCAGAAAGTGTATCCGACTGCTCGCCTTCCGGAATACTTTGCGTCAGGTTCATTACCTTTCCTGAGACACTGCTTCCAATCGTGATCTGTTCTGTCTGTACGCGGATTGTCGCACTTACCGGAATCTCATCACCGAGTACATCTGCTGTTCCGTTTACCGTAACAATTCCTTCTTCTGCAAACTGATCCGCCGATATGTCATCCCAGTTTACTCCAAATGAAGCGGTCAGAATGGTTCCGTCTGTAAGAACCGCCGGCCTGGATTCCGGAAGAATCGGTACAGTTCCAACTGGTGTTGAGGTTGAGTAATTCAGAAGTCCTCCAACTTCATCAATAACATTTACATTGACCGTTACCTGATGTCCTTCAATCTGCCCCTGCACATTAAAGTTTCCTGACTGCTGTACCAGCTCCTCTCCGATCGCATCCCATGTCACTGCTTTACTTTCTTTGCTTCCATCGGTATAACGGGTTTCAATCGTTGTCGGAAGTACCGGGATATTTCCAGTCTTGACATAATAGGTCTTTGACATCCAAAAACTGTCAATCTCTTTTTCTTCTTCCGGTGTGCCATCTGCTACAGAATAAGTTGTAACAGTTGCCACTGCACTTTCCAGCCCATCAGCGGTCGCTGTCACGGTAAATGAACCGCCCGTTTTCGTAGACTGTACAATCGCCAGAACTTTCCCACTGAATGCTTTTCTGTTATCTGCAAGATAAGAATCGTGATCCGGAGAGCTTCCGTTATCTACACCAACCAGAACTCCATCACCTTCTACGTTAAATGTAACACGGTTTTCTGCATCCGGAACAACATTTCCATTCTGGTCTGTCACATCAACTGTCACATAAGATAAATCTTTTCCATCCGCAGCGATCTCGGTTCTGTCTGCTGACATCTGCAATTTTGCAGCTTCGCCAGTCGTTGTCACGCTGGAACGTCCGTCTGTATTTTCAATGATATTTCCATCTGCGTCATATGCAACGGCCTCCAGTGTTCCATCCGCATACGGAACCTTCCAGGTAAGATAAAGATTCTTATGCTCGGTTCCGTTCTTATCTTCTCCCTCGTAAATCTGATAGGTATAACCTGCCGCTGTTGTTTTCTGTGTAAATGCTTTCTTTCCAAGAGACTGTCTTTCTCCACCTGCAGGTGTAAAGAACAACTCGACCGATGCTGCATCCGAATATACAACTACCGGAACCTTTCCACTGTTGTCTTTATAGACTACATTTTCATTCCATGCCGGAAGTACATGTAAAGTGTGCACCTGATCATTCCACTGGCTCTGATAGAAGTAATAGCTGTCTTTCGCAAAGCCTGCGGTATCCACGATACCAAAGTAAGAGTTTTTCGGTGCCGGCCAGCTTCCTACTGATCCTGCTCCGGTTCCATTCCAAGGTGTCGGCTCACCGATATAATCAAATCCGGTCCAGACATATTCCCCTGCAAGGTAATCTCTTGTAATCGTTGTATACCATGCATCACTTGCTACACTGCCCCAGCCTACAGCAGAATTATCATAGGATGTAAGCTGCTTGTCGGAAGTCTGGCTTCCACCGTTGATCCGATTATAGATTCCACGGCTGTTGATCGCAGAAGCAGTCTCAGAACCGTACATCAGCCATTCTGGATGCGATTTATGCCAGTTGTCATACTGCCAGCCTGCGCAATAGTTAAATCCAACGGTTCCGCCTGCTGCATTTAATGTATTGCCAATACTTTCTGCTTCACTCCAGTTGGCTTTCAGCTTGTTATCTCCGGTTGTCATCGGTCTTGTTGCATCCAGCTCTTTTACCCAGTTCACCAGCTTCTGTGCAGTTGCCGGATAATTTGAAACGCCACCGCTGATTCCTTCCATAACCTCATTTCCAAGAGACCACATAATGATTGATGGTGCATTGTATCCTCTCTTCACCATTGCTGTCAGGTCAAACTGTGCCCAGGTCATACCGTCCCCTGCACCTAAAATCTGATTTTCCCCGTCGATTGTCTGATTGAACCATTTTGCATAGTCATTACTGTTTCCATTTTTTGCATAAAGCCAGGTATCGAAAGCTTCATCGATCACCAACATCCCCTGCTCATTGCATGCTTGGATCAGCTCATCAGCTGCAGGGTTATGTGTCACTCGAATCGTGTTACACCCCATCTGCTTCAGGATCTCAATCTGTCTTGCAATTGCGCGGGCATTTGCCTTTGCACCAAGTGCTCCCTGATCATGATGCATACATACACCTTTTAGTTTTGTGTTCTGTCCGTTCAGCGAAAATCCTGTATTGTTATCAAAATCAAAATACCGGAAACCATATTCTGTATCGTAAACATCTACTGTATTTTCTCCAAGCTTTACTTCTGTTCTTACAGTATAAAGTGTCGGACTGTCCACACTCCAGAGCGCCGGACTTTGTGCCGCAAGTGTTATTTCGATTTCATCACTTTCTCCGGATGCAACCGTTTTAGCTTCGGTTGTCACTGTTCCGATCGCTGCACTTTCATTGCCTTTCGGAAATACTGTATGCGTCAAGGTTACTGTCTGTTCATTTTCAGAATCATTCACAACCTGTGTGCGAACATCCATATTGACAGTTCCACCCTGTTCTGCTTTCAGGTTCTCAGTCGTAATCTGCGTCCCCTCAAGATCCACATGAACCTTTTCTGTCATGGTCAGATTTACACTTCTGTAAATACCACTTCCGGAATACCATCTGCTTGAAGGCGTCTTGTTCTCCACCTTTACTGCAATTGTATTTTCCTCACCATATTTCACATAGTCTGTTATGTCAAATGAAAATGGTGTATATCCGTATGGATGTGTTCCAAGCTTTTCTCCATTTACCCATACAGATGCATTCATATAAACACCGCTAAAATCAACACGGATCTCTTTTCCTTCCGCAGCTTTATCTATAGTAAAACTTTTCCGGTACCATCCTGTTCCCCCTGGAAGATATCCACTTTCTGCTTCCATAGATTTTGAATAATCCTGTTCAATGCTGTAGTCATGCGGAAGCGAAACCTGGCGCCATTTCGAGTCGTCGAAATTTGCTGTCTGCGCATTTTCCACATCTCCCAGATTGAATTTCCAATTACTGTCAAAATTGATCGTTCTCTGATCCGTCGATTTCCCATAATTGCTTACGTAAACCGCTTCCGGATCTGAACTCATCTGTGTCTGTGAATTGGATCTTACTTTCACCTCTTCACCTGCCGCCACAGGCAATGTCATTCCTTGTACCGTGAGCAATGCCGCAAGGCAGGCAGCCCCGGCACGGACATACCTTTTTCTTGTTTTCATCTTTTCCTCCAATGTTTTTATTCCTCTTTATAGACACAAAAAGACAGGGGGGTGCTATTATTCTCCTGTCTTTTTGTTTTGAGGTCTCGTCCTCGTTATGAGCTATTCCTCATTACGATCTTTATCTGTACTCTGATTCTTTTTCATATTTTTGTAGACATTTATAGTTCCAAACCCGATCAACCCAACGCCTACGATCAGAAACAGAATCGTCGCCACGATCATAATCAGCTGCTCATTGCCATGACTTGTGGAAATCGCCCTGAACATCTGGTATGCCAGTGTCAGCAGATAAAACCCGGCCATTGCATAAATCGCCAGTCTTGCATTTTTCTTCCATCCGTCATTCTCCGGCATCTTATTCTCGTCCATAACATTTCCCAGCCTTTTCTTTTTATTTTCTTACCAGATATTTTCTCATATCAATTGCACATGCGATCAGAATAATCAGACCTTTGATCACATACTGCATATTCTGGCTTACTGCCAGGAACTGCAGTGCAACGAAGATGATTCTCAGAATGAACACTCCTAAAACAACGCCGCTGATCTTACCGGTACCACCTACAAAAGATACACCACCGATTACACAGGCAGCAATCGCATCACACTCGTAGTTCAGACCTGTATTTGCCTGGTTGGAACCGATACGTGCAGATTCAATGAATCCAGTGATACCATACATACATCCTGCAAGTGTATGTACCAGAATGGTTGTTCTCATAACATTTACACCAGATACATTGGCAGCTTCCGGGTTGGAACCAACTGCGAACATATTCTTTCCAAATGTTGTCTTATTCCACATGAACCACATGAATACAACTACGACACAAGCGTACCATACATAGTTCGGGATCGGAACGCCACGAATCTTTAAGAAACTTCCTGTTACAAAATCCTTGAAGGATTTGTCCAGTCCGGAAAGTGGCTGTCCGTTGTTACCGTTCAGCATAATGTACATCAGAAGAATTCCGTATACGATCA
The DNA here is from genome assembly GCF_054660775.1 of Allocoprococcus similis. Classification (NCBI taxonomy): domain Bacteria; kingdom Bacillati; phylum Bacillota; class Clostridia; order Lachnospirales; family Lachnospiraceae; genus Allocoprococcus; species Allocoprococcus similis. Next base: position 16,863 of record NZ_BAAHSG010000008.1, on the reverse strand, counting down.
GCTGTGTTGCCAGTGTTACAATGAATGGATGTAAGTGGAATTTCGCTACGAAGAATCCATTTACCCATCCAACAATACCTCCGACTACGATTACGATCAGAATAACCAGTGGTATCGGAAGAACCGGAAGATCCGGGAAAATTTTGGTTGCATAAGTTACTGACTGCAAAAGTGATGCAGAAATACATGCTGTAAGACCTACAACACGTCCGGCTGAAAGGTCTGTACCGGTAAGTACGATCGTTCCTGCAATACCACATGCGATCGGAATGTTCGCTGCAGACAGCGAGATAATGTTAACAATAGATGCCACGCTCAGGAATCTGCTGTTCTGTGTGTAAGTGTAAATAACTGCGATAATGATCAGAAGATAAATCGCATTATTGATAAGTCCTTCTTTCCACGCTTTTGCTTTATCTGCGGAATCCAGTGCTTTGTATTCTGCATAGCGTGATTTTATATTTGCAAATGCTTTCATCTGGGAAGCCTCCTTCTTTTTGTTTGAAAATTACACATACTTTGCTGCGTAAGTCATGATCAGTTCCTGTGTTGCCTCTTCAGCGTTAATCTCTCCGGCAAGTCTTCCACCGGACATAACCATGATACGGTCACAGATTCCGAGAAGCTCCGGCATTTCTGAAGAAACTACAATAACTACTTTGCCGCGGTTCGCAAGATCGATGATGAGCTGATAGATCTCATACTTTGCACCGACATCGATTCCTCTTGTCGGCTCATCCAGAAGCAGTACTTCCGGATCGGTAAGAAGCCATCTTCCAAGGATAACCTTCTGCTGGTTTCCACCGGAAAGTGCACGGATCTTGGTCTCCTGCGACGGTGTCTTTGTCCGCAGCGCATCAATATATTTCTGCGTATCTTCTTTCATGGATTTTTCACTCAGATAAAATCCTTTTTTGTGTCTCTTTAAGCTGGAGATAACGGTATTTTCACGAATGTTCAGGATGCCGAAGATACCGGTTGCTCTTCTCTCTTCTGTCAGAAGTGCAAATCCGTTCTTGATCGAATCCTGTGCATTCTTATTGCTGACTTGTTTTCCGTCAAGTTTTATCGTTCCTGATTTCCTGGTTGCAATTCCAAAAATTGTCTCCAGAGTTTCTGTACGTCCACTTCCGTCAAGTCCGGCAATTCCAAGAATTTCTCCTTTTCTTGCTTTGAAGGAAACATCATTCAGGATCGAATACATTCCGGAAAGGTGTTCCACTTCAAGCGCTACGTCGCCCGGTTTATTTGTCTTTGGCGGGAACTGATTGGTAAGCTCACGTCCAACCATCAGGCGGATGATATCGTCCATCTCCAGATCATCTGCTTTCTCGGTTGCTACCCAGGTTCCGTCACGCATGATCGTAATTTCATCTGAAATCCGTTTGATCTCTGCCATTTTATGTGAAATGTAAATGATTCCGCATCCTCTCTTTTTCAGCATCTCAATGATATCAAACAGATGCTCTACTTCCTGCTCTGTAAGGGAAGAAGTCGGCTCATCAAATACGATGACTTTTGCATTCACAGATACTGCTTTTGCAATCTCTACCATCTGTCTCTGTGATACCGGCATCGTACTCATGATCCTTTTCGGATCTACATCAATTTTCAATTCTTCAAATACTTTTTTTGTGTCGTCATAGATTTTTTTCTCATTTACCATGACGCCGCCCACCTTCGGGTAACGTCCGAGCCAGAGATTATCCATGACGTTTCTTTTGAGCGCCTGGTTCAGTTCCTGGTGAACCATTGCAACTCCATTTTCAAGAGCTTCTTTCGAATTCTTGAAATTAATCTCTTTTCCCTCCAGCTCAATCTTGCCACTGTCTTTGTCATAAATTCCGAAAAGGCATTTCATCAGTGTTGACTTTCCGGCTCCATTTTCACCCATCAGTGCATGGACAGTGCCTGCTTTAACTGTCAGGGACACATGATCTAATGCTTTTACGCCCGGAAATTCTTTACAGATATCCGTCATCTGCAGTAAAACATCCTGTTTCATAGCTGTCCTCCTGTCTCTCATCTTCTAATCTCGCATACCTTTCGAACCTGCCACTATGCAGTTCCATCCGGCTGCGTCACAACTTTAGAAAAGGTGGCTGGCCAACCACCTGGCCGCCACCTTTATTTTTTACATTTTTATTTTCCTGAGTATTCCTGGTAAGGAATGAAGATCTTGTTGCTTACTTTATCAGAAATATTGTAAGAATCTGTTCCATCCATCAGATCTTTTCCATCTGCTGCATTCTTAGCAAGGTCTGCGATACAAGCTGCCATACCATCTGCATCCTGTTTAACAGTTGCTGTCATCTTGCCATCTCCGATCAGCTGTTTTGCTGCATCTGTAGCATCAACACCAAATACCGGAATCATCTTTCCGTCTTTGCCTGTTCCAAGGTTGTATCCCTTATCATTCAGAGCAGAGATTGCGCCTTCTGCCATACCGTCGTTGTTGCAGATAACAAGCTCGATCATGTTATTGCTTCCTTCGTTGTACTGGGAAAGGTTGGTTGTCATATAGTTGTTTGCTGCTGTTGCACTCCAGTTACCATCCTGGTCAACCTGGTATTTGTCACTGTTAGAAGCATCAAAGTATTCCAGTGCCGGTTTGCCAGCGTCTGTGATGATCTTGTCTGCATCTTCTACAGCAAACTGTGTACGGTAAATAGCTTCTGCATTTCCGAGCTGTCCCATGAACATTGCGTAAGAGATCTTTCCATCTCCGTTGAGATCCATTTCATCAAAATGTTCTACTACATAGTTACCGATCATTTCGCCCTGCATATGTCCTGCTTCCGGAGCGTCTGTTCCTACGAATGCACACTTGTCATAGCTTCCAAGTACATCGCCTTCTGTTTTGTCATCTTCGACTGCACGGTTAAAGAAGATAACCGGGATTCCTGCTGCTTCTGCTTTTTCAACGATCTGTGAAGAAGCATCTACAGAACCGGATGTAACGATGTTAACGATCAGTGCTGTAGCACCTGTCTGGATTGCTGTATCAATCTGTTCGTTCTGTGTTGTCTGGTTACTGTTTCCATCATAGTCCTGATATTCAACGCCCATCTCGTCAAGTTTTGCATCGAGTGCTGTACGGACAGATGCAATGTAAGTATCAGAATAGGTATAATAGAATACTGCAATATTGGCATCTGAAGATTTCTTATCGCTGCTTCCACCATCACTCTTGCCGGAGCCCCCGCATCCTGCAAGCATTCCCAGTGCCATCACACCTGCGAGCATCGCTGCTACAATTCTTCTTTTCATAATTTCGTTCCTCCTTGTATAACGTTTACTTGATGATATGAGTATAACAAGAAGGGAATAAAATACCCATGTAAAAAACTACGAGAGGTTTGTGAATTTCAACGTTTGCGCAAAAAATACTGCCCCGGAGCTTCGGTGCAGTATTTTTTACTTTGGTATGTCGCGAATTTTTACTTAATTCCTTCGATAAATGTTTCAAATGCCTAATTCTTCAAAAAGCTGCTGTCTATAAGCTTCGTCTGCCGATGCTTTTACCAGATCATCCATACGTTTTCCTTTTATCAGTCGCTGATTAAGCTCCGCCATTCTCTGAATTCCGTTATCACCAGCCTCAGCTATCTCTTGTTTTAATTCCTGTTTTTCTTCTGCAAGGCTACGCCTTTCATTTTCAAAGTCTTGTTTTTTCTCTGCAAGATTACTTTTCTCTAATTCCAGATTGCTTCTCTCTGTTTCCAGATTGTTCTTCTCTGCTTCCAGATTATTCTTCTCGGTTTCCAGGTTGTTCTTCTCTGTTTCCAGATTATTCTTCTCGGTTTCCAGGTTGTTCTTCTCTGTTTCCAGGTTACTCTTCTCTGCTTCAAAGTTGTTCTTCTCTGCTTCAAACTTCTGCCTTGCTTCTGCAAATTCTTTCTCTACTGCCTGTCTTGCCATTTCATGCGCACTTTCCACAAACATCATATGATCTCTTAATGCTTTTTCTCTTGCCTCATACTCCAGACGTTTCCTCTCATCCGCACTCAACTGCTCCAACTCTTTATATGCTTCATCAATATATTTGTCCTTTTCAGCCATCTTGACAAAATCCTCCCTTCGTTTTCCTCCGAAGAAACGCATCCAATGCGTAAGATCTGTTTCATTCCGAGATTCCGGTGGTAATTTCGGCAACTCAAAAATATGCATTTGCAATAAATTTGTGCTAATTTCTCCTGTCTCTTTATCGCATAACCCAATATGGTGATAAAACCGGTCATCATCCTTGAAAAAACAATAATCCAGTATCCCTATATGGATACATGGCTGAAGTTTGCTGTAGCTGTCACCTTTTTTCATCTGACCTGTAACCATTTTCGATAAATAAAATACCGTTCTCTGAAACCAGTACAAAGTTGTAACTACCTGCATTTCCAAATCTAGCTGCTCCCCGCTTTTCATACTCACATGCACATCCAGAATCCCATATTTTTCATCCGCATATTCTGGTTCTAAAATTGTCGGCAGAAGTTTTGTTTCCTCGATTTTCTCAGGATCGATTCCAAAAACTGCTGCGATAAATCCTTTCCTGACTTCCGGATTTGCCATCAGTTCTTTGAAACAAAAATCCACCGTTGGATGCATGATAAAATCTTCCTGCTGCGTTTCATTTTCCATTATTTTGTTTTCTGACATACACATTTCTCCTTTTCTTTCGTTTAAAATCAGACATTAAAAGGAGATGTGCCAGTAATCTGTTTATAAAATTATTTTATCATATGGCCATAAGATGTAAAGCAAAATCCTTTTATCGTCCTGTTGTTTTATCATCGGATATTTGCCCTGATACGAGCTGCCGAAAATAAGACACGCTTTGGTTAATAGATACTTTTGCTGCTCTACAGAACGTGAGCTGCGTGTATGCAGAATATCACAGACACCCATGAATTACAAGTTTCCCGGAAACATCTCTTTATTTCGATACTTTTCGGTAATTTAAGAAATTTTTCAAAGTATTTTCTGGTAAAACTCATACTCTCTATTGATTATTGATATTTCTTTCATTGGTGGATTTCTTTATCCGTGAACAATCCTATTATCTCTATATAACATAAGAAAGAATGTGCCTCAGCACATTCTCGCGCCGAGCGCGTTGCTGAGCGCCAGTGGCGCTCGTTAAGCAACGACCGAAGCGGAGCGTAGACCGCTTGCGACATTCTTCATCTTCGTGCGAGTGCGCATCTCCGGCACGCAGTGCCTTTTATTTCATAGGAAATTCCTTTGGAATTTCCTATGAAATGAAAAAGCTGCAGCCCAAATATTTTTCAGACTACAGCTTCTATACTTCCTAACAGCTACGAACATTCTGCCCGTTACTTTTCTTCAAATGAAAATAACGCCTTCTGGCTCTTATCATCATACATATTTTCTCTTGTCACCAGAATACTGCTGGTTGCCGTCTCCTTCTTTTCCGGCTTCTGTCCATTCAGCAGTGTATTGATCTGCTCAATCCCCAGGTATCCCATCGCATATGGGTTCTGGACGATCAGCGCATCTACATTTCCTTTTTCCAGCATTCCAATGGATTTTACGTTACTGTCAAACGCAACAACCTGCGTCCGCTCTCCGGCTTCAAGCGCTTCTACCGCATCACCGACTCCAAGTGTTGTCCATTCATTAAATGTCACGATCACATTGATCTGCGGATTGTCAAGCAACATCCTCTCGGTGCCCTCTCTTGCATCTGTGATCGTAGACTTTACATTGATGGACGCCGTAATATTTGCCCGGTCATCCTTGAGAACCGTATCCCGGAACCCCTCTTCACGAAGCTGCCCGTTCTCCGTACTCTTATCAAAATTTACGATCCCGATATTCAGATTTTCCGCCTGATTACCAAGCACTTCTTTCCCTGCCATACATCCGGCTTCATAATTGTCTGTACCAATATAGCATTCCACAGCCTTACTGTTTACTGGGCTGTCCACAACCACAATCCTGATTCCTGCCTTTGCCGCGCGGTCGATTGCTTCCGCATTCTTTTCAAAATCAATGGCAGAAAACAGAAGTGCATCTACCTGTTCCCGGATTGCCCGGTCTATCATTTCATTCTGCGCCTCATAATCTTCCTCACCGTCTCCATCCGGTCCTTCGCACACCAGATCCAGATTATATTCCGCACTTGCCGCACCGGCTCCCGCATATGCGGACTGCCAGAAAGAAGAATCCATGGATTTTGTCAGAAATACTACTTTTTTCTTCTCGATGACACTATTTGTACTGCCTTCTCTTCCTTCCCAGAGTCCGTCACCCGTCAGGACAAAAAACAGAATTGCAAGTAGGATTACACCTGCACCAATTGCAATAAATGGTTTTCTTCTACTTTTTCTCATATTCTTCCTCCCTGACCTTCGGCATACGAATCGTCACACAGGTTCCTTCATCCAGCTCACTTGTGATATTCAGTCCATAATTGCTTCCAAAATAAATCTTGATCCGGTCATTTACGTTCTTGATTCCGATTCCGGTACGGTCTCCCAGCTCTTTGCGCAGAATCTCCTGACACTGTTCTTCCGTCATACCGATTCCATTATCCTCCACCTGGAAAATAATATCTTCTCCGTCCTCAAAAATACGGATCCATATCTCACCCTCATCGATCATCTGCTTTACACCATGATAAATTGCATTCTCGATAATTGGCTGCAAAGTAATTTTGTTACAAAGATACGAAAGACACGACTCTTCCACCTCAAATGAATAGGTAAATTTGTTCTTATACCGATAATTTTCAATCTTCAGATAACTCTTTGCATGTTCCACTTCTTTTTCGATCGGAATCAGCTCATGCCCTTTACTGATACTGATACGGAACAGCCTTGCAAGTGCCGTAACCATCTCTTCTGCATCTTCATTTTTCCCGTCTTCACACATCCATGCAATCGCATCCAGTGTATTATACAGGAAATGTGGATTGATCTGCGCCTGAAGCGCTTTAAGCTCTGTTTTCCGCAGTGTGATTTCTTCCTGTCTGACCTGCTCCATCAGCTTCTGGATCTTCGCAACCATGTGTTCAAACGAGTTGGATAAAGTCGTGATCTCTGTAGTTCCCGCCATCGGCTCAAATACAAAATTTTCCGCATTTTTTTCAAACCGGTGCATATCATCGGCAAGCTGCCTTACCGGTGCTGAGAACAGTTCTGAAAAAGCCCATCCGAGAAGAAATACTGCTCCCATAACCAGACACAGAACGATCAGAAGTCTGGATACCGCACTGCTTACCTTCTCCGTAATCATTTCATCTACATAGCAGACACCTACAATTTTCCAGTCACAGTTCTCGAGATTTTTCACAGTATAGATCACCTGTTCCTGAATATGTGTCCCTTCTTTTAAATCCATTCCCTTCTCTTCTTTTAACCCGGAATAAATGAGCTGCTGCTGTGGATGATAGATCAGATTGCCTTTTTTGTCCGCAATATAGGCATAGCCGTGCTGCCCGATTCCTACATCATCAACATAATTGGCAATGTCAGAAAAACGGATGTCAATATTTACCTGTATACTGGTTCCGTCTTCTTTCTGAATCTTCTGGTAAACGGTTACAACCCATGGATAATATCCCTCAAACAAAGATTCCACATATGGTTTGGTTATATGCAGCCTGCCATCGTCATCTTCCATTTCGGTACTCTGAACAATACGATAATTCTCTTTCAGCTTCTGCCCTCTGTTCCAGTAACGCAGAAGCTCCCCATCTTCGCCACAAATTGTTACCGCTACTACATCGGAACGGATATTTACCAGATTCTGGATATATTCCTCAGAATGATTATTCTCATGACGCATTCTCGCCACGATCCGTTCCAGTATGATCCGCATATCCTGTGTATAATTCTCAACCGTATTCTGTACCTGTTCACAGCTCTGGGAACTGCTCGTCACTGCGCTTTGCTCCATTGCATTCCGGTAAATCTGAACAAAAATAAGCGTTGCAGCCACTACCGAAATCAGGACGATTCCCATTACCATTGCAATAAACACACCGGAAATAGATATATTCCATCCCTTGTGCTGATCTGCTTCTTTTTTACGCCTGTTCATGTTCCCTCCTGTATTTGTTCGGTGATACTCCCGTCAGCTTTTTAAAGCAGTGGCTGAAATAATACTGATCCTTATAGCCACACAACTCTGTAATCTCACCGATCTTCATACCTGTACACTGCAGAAGCTCCATTGCCTTTTCAATTCGTTTTTTCGTCAGGATCTCAACCAGTGAACTGCCTGTCGTCTTTTTTATCAGACTGCTGAGATAATTCGGCGACACTCCGATCTCTTCACTGATGATCATAACAGACAGATCCTGCTGGGCATAGCGGTCCTGTATGATCTGCACTGCCTGCTCGCAGATCACCTCACTGCTCTTCTTTCTCTGATCCATAAGCATTTTTTTAGCCTCCATACACAGCCTTTTTATGATCTGAAAATTCTCTGCCATACGTTCCATTTCACGCATCTGCTGCATGGAATATTTTTTCTGAAGAACTTCTACACCACATTCCCCGATTGCCATATAAATAACCTTATATACTGCCGCCCCGATCTCGGTCAGAAGTATCGTACTAAGTACCAGTGTATTCTTGCCTCCATTTCGCAGTTTCTTTTCCAGATCATCCAGATAAATCTCCAGATCCTCTGCCATTCCACCACGTAAAAAATTCTCCATCGTTGCTGTAATTTCCTGTATTTCTCCCTGTTCCAATCCCGATCCGTGCTCTGCATCGGAAATGAAATAGACACTGCTTTTATCCTTTCTGGAATAACTGAGCGCATTCATTGCCTCCAGATAGCTCTCTCTGCATTTTCCAAGAGTATTCACACTCCTGCTTACCCCGACCTGACAGCAATATCCCATAATACGCTCCACACTCTGGACAATTTCTTCTACAATAATATGTAAATATTTACCCATGCCTCCCGGAGTCGTCGCGATCAGCGATACCACTCTTCCTTCCAGATGGCAGCTTATATAATGAACATATTTTTTCAGGATCATATCAACTGCATTTACACTGCTATAGCTTGTCTGATCCTTTCCATTTGCATCACGGATTCCGGTTACAAGCACCACGTACTGCATATTATCCGGCTTTGGATTACGGATCAGCTCACATGCCTCTGCCCGCTCAAGAAGTGTCTCTTCGGACACCCGTTCATTCTGAAAACTGTCGAGCAAAAGCGGAATAAGAAATTCCGTCTTGCGGCTGTCCAGTTTCTCTTTTCTTTCTTTTGTAAATTCTTCCACACGCTGATCTATGGATTTTTTAATCTTTATCAGTTCCGCCTCGATCTCTTTTGCTGAAATCGGCTTCAGCATATAGCTTACAATATTATATTGAATTGCCTGCTGCGCATAGGTAAAATCATCAAATCCACTTAAAAATGCGATCTGTACCATCGGACGAACTTCCCTGACCGCCCGTGCCAGCTCAATCCCCGATAAAAATGGCATCTTGATATCGGTAAGGAGCAGATCTGGTTCCAGCTTTTCAACCAGTTCCAGTGCGTCTGCACCATTTTCAGCTTCCCCGACTACTTCAAAACCAATCTCTTCCCACTTTACCCTGCGAACAAGACTTCTGCGGATTTCCTCCTCATCATCAGCAACAACAACTGTATATTTCATATTTCTCCCTTTTTCCTTTACTGTCAAACTTTCATCTGGTTACAGTTTCTCTTTTTATATTATAGAAGATTCATATCCACTTTTCCATAAATATATCTCCACTCAAATTTGTAAAATTCTACGATTGTATACACGACAATAGTATAAAAAGAGGACAGGCTGAATAGCTTTTCAGTCTGCCCTCTTTTTACATCTTCTTATGCTGTTTTAAAAATTACATTTCTATAACGATTCAATGCAGTATAAAGGACTAATCCAAGCACACCACATCCAACAACTTCTCCGACACCAACTGTCAGCATCATAAACGGAATCGGAAGTTCTACTCCATATCCGTAACGAAGTACAAACGGAACGATCACTGTGTTAGCAATAATCGGTGGTAACGGTGCAAGGAAACGATTTTTGTTACGAAACTGATAAGTGAAAAATGCTCCGATCAAAGTTGCAATGCTTCCGAAAATGATATCCGGCAGGATTGCTCCTCCGAGAATGTTTCCAACAATACATCCAACGAAAAGTCCCGGAATCGCTGCCGGTGTAAATACCGGAAGGATCGTAAGTGCTTCTGCAATACGAATCTGTACTTCTCCGAATGAAAATGGTGCAAATACATAAGTAAGCACCACGTAGATTGCAGCGATCATCGCTGCCTGAGTCATAAATGCTACATTCTTGTTCTTCATATGAAATTCTCTCCTCTAGTTTTGTTTTACGAGTGGAAGGTCACGAACACTCGATTCATTTTCGCGCAGCAATGAGTCTGGCGGCCATGCTTGCATGGACATCTGACGAATGCCGCGGAAGGCATATACTGTAAGTATATGACCTTACGCCGGAAATCGGCGAAACCCTTGTAAGACCTTGGTTTTTTCGGGTTTGGTAACGGGTGTTAGTATAGCATGGTGGGGATGAAAAATCAAGGTAAGTACCAAAAAAGTACCAAATCGCCAAAACATCCTTACAATCTTACCGATATAAACTCCCGGATAAACGTTACATTCCCTAAAGGACAAAAAGAAATTATTGCAGAAGCGGCACAACTAGCCGGTGAATCAGTCAACGGATATATCAAAAAAGCTGTAGATGAAAGAATAGCACGTGATTCTGAGAAATAGTCAGATCCTAATTATTTCTATAGGCTTGAACACTGGTAAACATTTCGTTCACCCCTTGCGTCCTGCTGCCAGATATGCTATATTTAAGACATAAAGAGGGAAACCGCAAGCGGCTCCCCGCAAATAGTGTCAACTATTACTAATATCAGTCGTCAACTATTCCCAGTAGTTGGCGGCTATTTTCTTTTACCCTTGAAAATCTCATAACAAAGACCTACAAGGGCAACAATGAATATACTAAACTGAATCAGATCAGAATATGTAACCATCGTATCGCCCTCCTTTCTTTCGTCTGGAGAGTGTTTTTTATCCCTCCATAACAGAGGGTAGCCGCCTGGCTTTGGTTTCCCTGTCTGTATCTTACCATGATGACAGCAAACAAGGCAACATGAGATTTTCAAGGGTAAACGAAAATAGCCGCCACTACCGCAAATAGTGACGGCTGTTCATAAATAACAGTCAACTATACAATTGGGGGGGGGGAGCCGCTTGCGGTTTCCCTCTTTGTGTCTTGAATATAGCATATCTGGCAGCAGGACGCAAGGGATGAACGAAATGTTTACCCTTATAATCGAGCCGACATTTTAACGTACCAGTCGAAAATGACTAAATTTTTCTCTATAAATCAAGAGCCCGGTCACCACTTTGGCGACCGGGCTCCTGATTTAAAACATAACAAAAGCGGGTGATGGGAATCGAACCCACGTATCCAGCTTGGAAGGCTGGTGTTCTACCATTGAACTACACCCGCGTGACTCTTATTATTATATTCATCATTCAACTGTTTGTCAATAATTTTTTTTATTTTTTTATTTTTCCACTTTTTCTTTCCCTTACTTCATTCTGATGTTATAATGAAGAAACTCAGTGTACTGATAGGAGGGATTAAATATGAAAATTACAGAAGGCTACATGCCTTATCTTGGATACAAAACCTACTACCGTATTGCAGGCGAATGCTCCGGCAATAAAAAACCACTCATTCTGCTTCACGGAGGACCTGGTTCTACACATAACTACTTTGAAGTACTTGACCAGCTTGCTGATGAAGGTCGTGCAATTATTTCCTACGACCAGCTCGGCTGCGGTAATTCTTATGTAGAAGGACATTCAGAACTCTGGTGTTCTAAAACATGGATGAATGAACTAATCGAACTCAGAAAGTATCTCGGACTTGATGAACTTCATCTTCTCGGACAGTCCTGGGGCGGAATGCTCTCAATCGAATACTTATGCGATCACAAACCAGAAGGGATCAAATCCGTTATTCTTTCCAGCACCCACCCATCTGCCAAATTGTGGGCCCAGGAACAACACCGGATGATCAAATTCATGTCCCAGGAAGATCAGGACGCCATTGCTAAGGCTGAAGCAACCGGCAATTTTGACGATCCGGCATATCTCGCAGCCAATGAACGCTTTATGCTTCTTCATGCCGCCGGCGTACCAAAAGACACCGATCCTGAATGCCTGCGCCGTCCAAAAAAAATTGGAACAGACTCTTATATCACCGCGTGGGGACCAAATGAATACACGCCAATCGGAAATCTCAGCAACTATGAGTACCGTGACAAACTGAAAAATATCAAAGAGCCGGCACTTATCATCAACGGAACCAACGATCTGTGCACTCCACTGGTTGCAAAGACCATGTATGACAGTATCCCGAATTCACGCTGGGAACTTTTTGATGACTGCCGTCATGTATGCTTCATTGAAGATACCGACCGCTATTGCAGGCTTTTAAATGAATGGATGGAGCAAAATGACTAAACCTGCTCAGCGTGATTGGATATATTGTTATCTTTTGCTCTTCACTTGCCATGTTTTTCTATAACCGCTCGTGGATCAGCTAAAACAAATATCACTCTCTTTTTGTATATCAAAAATGCAGATCACTGTGAAAATACAAATCTGCACTTAGCTCATCATATACGCAAAAGACGCATATGCCCGACAAAATTTTTGTTCAGGCATATGCGTCTTTTTGCACTTTTTACTGCTCTCTGAAAGTGATCTCACCCGTCTCACTGTTCATAGCTTTTACAATCGCAAGTGATTCCAACGGATAACCCAGGTTGCGGATGATTCTTCCGCCGGACTGGAATCCTTTTTCGATTACAATTCCAATTCCCTCTACAGTTGCACCTGCCTCTGTAACCAGCTGAATCAGCCCCTGCAGCGCACATCCATTCGCAAGGAAATCATCAATAATGAGCACATTATCTTCCTCTGAAAGGAATTTCTTTGCCACAATTACCTGGTTCTTGCATTTGTGGGTAAATGATTCGACTTCTGCTACATACATCTCCCCTTCCAGATTGATGCTCTGTGTCTTTTTCGCAAATACAACCGGCACATGAAAATGCTGGGCTACAATACAGGCAATCCCGATACCAGAAGCTTCGATTGTCAGGATCTTGTTGATATTCTTATCTGCAAATCTCTTCTTGAATTCCGCTCCGATCTGGTCAAATAATTCAATATCCATCTGATGATTCAGAAAACTGTCCACTTTAAGAACATTTCCTTCTTTCACGATTCCATCTTTGACAATACGTTCTTCCAAAAAGTTCATCTTATGTTCTCCTCTTCCTTTTTATAATTCCATGTATTTTTTCCATTGTATCAGTCTGGGCTTTGAAACGCAACCCTCTTGGCTATTTTACCAGAATCTTGTAGCTCTTTTCAAAAACTGCTCCCGGTTCCAGTTCATTTCCCCACTCACGCTTTTCCAGTGTATGGTCAAAATCTTCTCTGTCACTTCTTCCATACCATGGCTCAATACATACAAATGGCGCATGTTTTTTCGCCGGAGACCAGATTCCAAAAAGCGGTGCATCAAATTCTATTTCCAAATATACCTTTCCCGAAGGATCCACCAGTCCTGCCCTCTGTGCCTGATGATTTTCAATAATAAGTGCATCCTCATCAAATAAATGTTCCTCAAGCTTCAGACATTTCCCTGAAAGATTTAAGACTTTTGTCCGTGGACAAAGTGCACCTTCTTCATTCAGGATGCTACTCGTGAGCGGTCCTTCTGTATCAAATACCAGCTGATAATCCTCCTGCTTTTCTCCTTCTTTCAAAGGGCAGTTAAATGCCGGATGCCCTCCGATCGAAAAATACATCTTCTTATCATTTGTATTTTCTACTTTCCACATTATTTCCACCTGACGTCCGGAAAGTCTGTATCCTACTTTCAGGATAAAATGAAATGGATATTTTTCCAATGTCGTTTCTATATCTTTGAGCATAAACCAGATTTCATTTTCTGTCTGACTCTCCAGATCAAATTCCATATCTCTTGCAAAACCATGCTGTGACAGCGTATATGTCTTTCCTTCGTATACCGACTGCTTCTGCGCATAATTTCCTACAATCGGGAAAAGAACCGGTGACGTTCTTCCCCAAAATTCCGGATCTGCCTGCCACAGATATTCCTGCTCTGTCTTATTGTCTTTTAGCGATTTCATTTCTGCGCCTGCTGAAATAACAGTCAGTGTAAGTTCTTCATTTTTCAGTTGATATGCTCCCATTTTTATGCCTCCATTCCTTTCTGTATCTACTTTTCTGCCTCTACGCCGGCAAATACGGATTGTATCAGACGGAGCAATTCCGGTTCACTTCGAAAATATCTGGTATTCTCTCCATTCCACTGGATTTCTCCCTGCCTATCTTCCATATCTCCGGCATCTCACCTGACGCTGTTCAACTCACAATATATGTGTGTATTTAACAGAATCCCGGTTAAACAAAAAGCAGGAGAAATGCTGTAAATTCAACGTTTCTCCTGCTTTTCAAACACTGCCGTAGACCGGAATCGAACCGGTACGGGTATCACTACCCACGGGATTTTAAGTCCCGGGCGTCTGCCAGTTCCGCCACTACGGCAAGAGATGCTCAAACGGTTTCCGCGAAAAGCATACGCGCTCTGCACTGTCTTTTCAACCTCGCATCAATGGGCGGAGGTGGATTCGAACCACCGAAGCAAATTGCAGCAGATTTACAGTCTGTCCCCTTTGGCCACTCGGGAATCCACCCATTTTGTCTCTCGACAATATCTATTTATATCATAAATAAAGAAAAAGCGCAAGGGAATTTCTCCAATTCTCCTGCACTTTTCCCAAATTTTTATACCCAGAATGACCACGCTGCATTCATCTGATTTATAATTGTATTCAGATCCCATTTCTTACGGCTGTTGATCTTACTGTTCGGATCATTGACCAGTACATGCCCATCCTCTGTCAGCCCGGAAAGGACGATAAAATGTCCCTGGTTTGTAAAATCCCCCGGTCCCATACTGCAGATGATCGGATGTCCTGCCGAAAGCTCGGATTTGAGAGTGTCTTCTGACCAGTTGGTAAGCTGCGCAGAGTTTATTCCAAGCTCTGAAGCTCCTGCAGTCATAAGTGTCCAGTCCGTTCCAACATCGTCTACATAATATCCCATATTTACACTCATATCTGCCACATACTTCGGTGTAAATGAAGTATTACCCGTAAGTCCTGTCGCCACCATGGAAAGGCTGGTCGGTCCGCATCCACCCATTCCGATATTCTCGGAACCATAAGATGCATATCCCCATACTTCGCTCCACTGGAAATATACCGGAATATGGTTCTGGATTCTGTAATCTTTCAGATCAACTGCCTGAAGTCCCTGTGAACTGAGTTCTTCCTCTGATCTTGCTGACTGTTCCGGATAATCAATCACCCACTGCAGTGCTTCCTGATGATCAAACAGCCATGTCAGCAAATCATCGGAATACTTTTCTCTGTTCAAAATGATTTCCTTCGTCTCCGGGTTTTTCTTATATAATTCGCCCAGCTGGTCTTTATACTGGTCAGAATCCAGCACCTCCTGAACTTTCTCCGCTTCTATCTCTTCTGGTGTCTTTGTTTCTGTCTCTTCACTTGTCTCCGTCTTTGTCTTGGCAGAGGATGTCTTTTTTGCAGATTTCTTTGCACTGCCGCTTCCACAAAGCATCAGGATCACAGCTAAAACTATAATTCCGGCTGCTGCAAGAATGCCTGCCTTATATAGCTTTCTTTTCATCCTTCGTACTTCCCGCTTGCGCCTCGCCATTTTTTTCTGGCGCTGCTCCGCTCTTTTCCTGTCTTCTCTCATCATATGTCTATGGTTCTTCCTTCCTTAAACGACATCTCGTTAATGTTTGTTCCTTTTTACGCATATTTCAGCCTTACTTTAACATATTTCTTCATGAGAAAACAGTCTTTTCCGACAAGTTTAGAATTTTTTAAGTTTAAAGCTCTGTATAATTACTCTCCAGAGTCACCTCTGTTTCCTGATCTCCGATACAGATTGTATAGGTTTTTCCGACCTTTAATTTCGAAGAAGAGAATGCATACCACTGCACATTTTTCTCGATTTTGATCTCTGTGATCACATTGCCCTCCTCATCTTTTACGGAAATCACAGTTCCACTTTCTACCTGTGAATCCAGACTCTGACAGATAACTGGCTGCTCGGAATCTTCACTTGGATTCTGGATCATACCGTTGCTTCCTACTGCTGCAAAGGTTCCTCCGGTAATCTTACACTCGGATGCATAATCCAGCGTTCCATTGCCTCCATCTTCCGGTCCATGCAACGTCAGATTCCCGCCGGTGATCAGAATATCTCCGTTGGCATCTAACCCGTCACCATTTGCATTTACATAAAGGTTACCACCATTAATCGTGAGCGTTGCACCCTGGTCTTCAGCCTCCATTCCGCCGCTCATTTGTCCTGGCTGCTGTCCGCCTCCCGGACCATTTCCCGGATCCGGTCTGGAATCATCTGTCTGCTCTTTATTTGTCCCACTCTCTGCCGTTGTATCTGCTGCGGATATTCTGGTCGATCGTCAGACGGAGTCCCGAATCTGTTATACCATAATAGCCTCTCCTGTCATAAGCCAGATAGACTCTTGGAACCGGATGGTAGAACTTTATAAAATAATCGATTTCCCGGAAGATCTGGTTCTGCTCCTCAGGCTTTCTTCCTTCTTCGAGATAAGCCTTTGCCTGATCTGCCGGAAGCGCCAACCTTCGTTTGTATACAATGCCCTTATATTTTTTCTACTACAATATATTT
>NZ_BAAHSG010000007.1:0-233733 GCF_054660775.1 Allocoprococcus similis | reverse complement strand
TTTATTTGCAGACTATTTTTTCAATTGCTTCTGCTGCCTTTCCCGGTTGAAATGCACTTCCAACCAAAGGAAGGATGACTCTGTCAGATATTTTCATCTCTTTCACCACTTCTTAATAAAATTACATTTTCTGCCAGTATGTGTATATTTCTTATTATAATATACATTAAGTGACGACTCAATAGAGGATTTTTAATAAAGCTGTAACTCCCCTGTTTCTCTGGTTTGATTCTTGTAATATAATTGACATGCCACTCTCCCCAGTGTCCAAGACCACCAAGTAGAAACACCTTGAAAAACCTGATTTAAAATCTGTCTTATAAAACCGATCAGCAGATAATAATTGGAATAAATTCCACCAGATACCACACTGACAAAACCCGAAAGATTCAAATTATCTGTGCTGCTTACAGCTACATATCCAAGCTTATGCATCAACATGGTTTTTACAATGTTCAGAATCTGTTTCTTTTCCAAATAGGAGCATACGTAAGGTATGTGTGGTCCAACCTATGCTGCGCAAACTCATCCAGTCCAGCACATGTAACCTAGACTTTCTTTGTACATCTGATCTTCTTGAAAAAAAGAAGATTTTAATGTCAATATACCAATTTATTCAATTATTTTGCTTGAAAATCAAGTGTTTATACCAGATTTTCCGGTGGGAAAGTTGAGTAAGTATACTATAAGTATTTATTAGACGGAAATTTTGATGTAATCAAAAAGAGTATCACGTTTCTTCTTGTTTACGTGATACTCTTTCTTTTATGGCTTCTGACTGTTACTGCTGATATACGTTTTACTTTTTCATTTACAATCTGTTTTATTTTACACCATGGTCCACCTGGTACATATGCGAAATCAGGCGGAAGATCTGACTGGTATATCCCCATTCATTATCATAAAAACTGATCAGTTTGAAAAAATGACCGTTTACCTGGATTCCTTCTCTTGCATCAAAAGAGGATGCGTGATTATCTCCGATAAAATCGGAAGAAACAACTTCATCATCCACATAATCCAGAATCTCCTTAAGAGTTGTTTCGGAAGCTTCCTTCATTTTCTTGCAGATATCTTCATAAGTGGTTTCTGTCTTCAAAGCGACATTCAGATCCACAATGGATACATCTGAAGTCGGTACACGATAAGAAATTCCATTCATGCGGTCCTTTAACGCCGGAATAACAAGTGAGATTGCTTTTGCAGCTCCTGTTGAAGATGGAATCAGATTTCCGAATACAGCACGACCTGTACGCCAGTCTTTCAGCGAACGGCAGTCAACTACTTTCTGTTTTGCTGTAGCTGAATGGATGGTAGACATCAGACCATACTCTATTCCGTAATTATCCTCCAATACCTTACAGATCGGTGCAAGACAGTTTGTTGTGCAAGATGCATTTGAAACGACCTGCATAGATGAATGATAAAGTTCATGATTCACTCCCATTACAAATGTCGGTGTGTCCTGATCTTTAGCCGGTGCAGAGATGATCACTTTCTTTGCTCCACCCCGGATATGTGCCATTGCTTTTTCTGTCGTACAGTAAGCACCTGTCGCATCTATAATGTATTCTGCTCCACACTCTCCCCACGGAATGTCAGCAGCATCATTTTCAGAATACACTCGGATCTTCTCGCCATTTACAACAATTCCATCCTCATATTTTTCCAGACTTCCCTGGAAACGTCCAAAGATCGAATCGTAACGGATCATATAAATCATATAATCCAGGTCTGCGTTTCTTACATTGATCCCACAAATTTTAAATTTTTCCGGCTGATTGATGGCAATGCGGAATGCAACTCTTCCAATTCGTCCAAATCCGTTTATGCCGATTGTTATTGCCATATTAAATACCTCCCTGTATATGACATATTGATACTTTTTGTATCTTCTTCCCTTGCAATAACAGTCCGCCACAATCTATTGCGAGTGTAACACACTTTTTTTTAAAATGCTACCGAAATGGCAGTAATTAATCATTTAACAGGATTCCTATTTTTTTAACAGGATTCTTAATTTTTTAACAAAGCTGTAACTCCCCTGTTTCTCTGTTATGTCTTTCAACCTGATATGTCAAAACTACCGTAACAACTACCATAATGCACATACAAACCAGAAGCCCGGCAATATTCCAGATCCATTGTTTTCCTTTCCCGCCAACATTCAGTACAAATCGAATAATATTAATACAATATGTAAGCGGAAATACAAGTGAAATCATTTTTGCCCAGAAAGGAAAACAGTTCCGTGGAATTCTTGAACCGGAAAACAATGTCATCGGTGTATCAAAAATATCCATAACAATCGAAGCATCTCTGGAAAACATAAAAATGGAATTCAACATTCCACCCCAGATTGTGGAAGACAGTAGCAACAAAAGAAAAATAAATGGCAAAATCAGTATGTTGTGGAATTGGATTGCTTTTGTATAAAACAGAATGAATACGCAAAAACAACAGAACATCCATACTTCCTGAATCAATGCGCCAAGTGCTCTCCCATACATCATAGCCAGACGGTTCGCAGGGGAAAGAAAGGTAATTTCCAAGGTACCGCCTTTTCTTTCCTGATTCGCCATCGACCATGCATTTTGTACCATCGACCAGAAGCATGTATAGGACATAAATCCGGTTCCTAAAAAAGCCAGTAATTCTTTGCTGTCAGAAATTCCCATATAACCGGTTAAAGAAAATGGTTTGTAAGTATAATAGACTTCTAAAAATCCAAAAATCGGCCAGATCAGCAGCGACAAATATACAAAAGCTGAATGATAATCATGTTTCTGTTGTTTTTCAATTTCTGCTTTTATTACCAAAAATATTTTCTTCACTGTCTTCTCCTCTTGATCTGTAAATAATTTTCATCAATATTTCTTCCAGTCCAGGTTCCTGCAAAACCATCTTCGGTTCACTTGCAAACAAATCTTTTAGTTCTTCTTTGGTACCCTGTGCAATCATTTGCCCATTATCCAGAACATAAATATAATCACAAAGTTCTTCAGCCTCACTTATATAGTGTGTTGTCAGGAGAACCCCTTTTTTTTCCTCCTGAGCCAACTTTTTTATCATAGCCCGTATCTCTTTGGCAATCACAATATCCAGTCCAAGGGTTGGTTCATCCAGAAAAATATATTCAGGATCGTTAATCAGTCCTCTTGCAATCTGTAGCCGCTGTTTCATTCCTTTTGAATATCTTTCAACCGGTATATCTTCGGCTTCTACCAGCCCTACTATTTTGATGTAGGCATTATAGGGATGAAGGTCAGGTTTGTCAATGTTTAATTTGATTTTTCGCTCTGTAATTTTAAAATATTAAAAGGTGCTAATCCAGCAAAAAACCAAATTAGCACCCTACTAATATTAAAATATTGTTTATCTTACACCTAAATCAGATTCTCTACAATTATTGTGAAATTATCACTCTACATACGGTGATCCACCAAACGGATACAGAAAAATCTTTTACCAGTTAGACCTGGTCGATCAGGCTCTCGCAAAGTCAAACCCAGGTCAGCGATAATCATCTGGACAACGTCTTAACTAATTGACATTTCCCACTAAGGAATCTCTTTTTCCTCTAATCCAAAGTACTTCCAACTTCCATAAATCCGATTCTTTTTCCATCAAAATCAAATTTCTTACCTTTATCATAATAAATTCTGTCCATATTTAATCCCGTGTTTTAAAACCGTTACTTTCTGGAAGCATTTGGAAATGACGGTAAAACTGCGCTTCACATCCAGAACTTTTTCACAGTAATGTTATAACCGACCATACTCTCACCAGTCCAAGCAAAATCGCCACTCCCCCAATTACAAAACAGATCAGACTCAGAAAATGACTTCCTCCACCTGTTATGTCTTTTAAAGTTTCCGTCACATCTTTCGGATTCTCCGGATCATAATATCCCGGATATTCCTTTCCGACAGGATACTGATCGATCGAGCTTCCCAGGCGTGTGTGATATTCATATCTCTGACCATTTACAATATACTCATAAATCGGGGTATAGCTGGTAACATATATGATTTCACCTGGTTCATTAGAATCCCTTTCCTCCCGTTCATGCTTCTCCACACCGATCACACGCAGTGTGGTGCGTCCTGTATAGCGCTGCTGATATTTGGCATTTTCAGCATTTGCTTTCTTCCACAGCTTTTTTCCAAACCAGATCAGTAAAACACCCAAAAGTAATGGAATTGCTGCTATACTAAAAGAATACACATAGAAATTTACCATAGTCTTCCTCCTCTTTTTAAAACCATGTTCTGAACGCTTTGTTAGCTTAAGTATAGCACAAATGGGGATGTGTTCCATATTCGTATCGTTTCATCTATTCAATACCTATTACTTCTCCTAGTGCAAGCACCGCATTTCTTACGCATTCCGGACATTCACAGAGTACTTTGCCTGTGCCGACGCCCTTCAACTCCCTGCAGATTGTTGCCCCGCATTTTTGCTGAAACTTCGCAAGGATTTCTTTGGAATAACGAGGCGTTCCGGCTCCGTCTGTCAGGATTCCGGCGGTCATCACAGCTCCAATGAGTGCCCCACAGGTTGCTTCCAGACATCCCATTCCTGCTGCATAGCCTGCGGTTAATTTCATCAGTGTCTCATCGTCCAATGGAAGCTTATCTTCAAATACTTTTACCACTGCCTGGGAACAGTTGCATGCTCCGGCAGCTTTTAAATCTGCAGCTTTTGCTGCGCGTTCTTCGATTGTCATATTCATCTACCTCTCTTATTTTTTCAATCTGACAAAATTTTTTCAAAGGCTTCGCCTCAGTCTTAGCTGCTCTCTGAAAAAAATTCCGGTATATTCTCCATATACCTGTAAACATATACAGGGAACAGACTGATGCCTGTTCCCTGCCTGTTAATTCCTATTGTAACATAAATCTGTTAGAATCCCATCCACTTTTTCAGAATACCGGGACACATTCTTTTAAATTTGATACATTCTGAATCCTAGATCATCTCCAAAAATGCAGCAATTCGTGTATCCAGCTGTCCGATATCTGCCTGAGAATAATCAGTCTCTACATGGATATACGGAAGTCCTTTGGATTTTACAAATTTCTCAATGCTCTTTGCCTCAATATTGTAAGTATGACATGCCTGAAGTGTCATTTCTACTACACCCTCGATATTATACTCTTCAAGGAGTCTTCCCATCAGTTCGATACGGTTGTTATCTGGTGTCATAACGGAACATCCGATTGCAAGATATCTCTCTGCAATTGCTTTGTAGATGTCCTCTGCATCTTCATCGATGAGACGGTCAACAGATTTTGCACCTCCACAGTTTTCATAGACTACAACATTTCCACCGTGTTCTTCGATGGCTTTTACAACCTTCATCGGCGCACCGCTGCTTGGACATCCGGTTAAAAGGATACGTTTTTTTCTCTCTGGTTTTTCACCTTCTTCGTATTCTTTCATCAGCTTTTCACGAAGGGCATCAATTTCTGCCGGCATCTTTTCTTTGTCGAATTTGAACTGGCTTCCATAGAGAACGCCGAACAGCTGGGAACCGTTCATCGGAGCCGGATCATTTTTCATAACTTCGTAGAATTTCTTCAGTGCAATGCGTCCCTGGTTGGATACATGAACGGCATGGCGCACTTTTTCTTCTGTGATCTCTACATTAAATGTCTTTTCCAGATATTCTTTGAAACGGATGATCTCTTTTGTCCACAGTTCCAGGGAATCTTCTCTCTGTGAGTTTGGAAGTTCCATGATATAGACATTTTTGAATTCTTTCATCAGTTCGTACATCTTTTTCTTTCCATCACAGGTTGTCTCTCCGACTACCACGTCTGAGAAATAGAAGAATGGACATTTGTCAGATACGGCAAAACCGTAACTTGCCTTTACCATCGGGCACAGATTCTTCGGCAGATCCTTTTCTGCGATTGGGATCGTTTCATCGGATGTAGAGCAGAGTCCTACGGTAACTGCTCCCATAGCCATTGCGATTTCCTGTGGGAAGTAGGTACAGTACGCACCTACAACCGGAATTCCTTTGTCCTTTACTTCTTTCATTACCAGGAAAGATCTCTGTCTCTGCTCTGCAAATTCTTCAAAAATCTCCGGCAGCTCTTTTACTAATTCCATTTTTATTTTCCTCCTTTATTGTATGCATTTTAAGCATTGAATACATATTTATCGAGACGGTCAAATGCTTCTTTCACTCTGGATGTTGGCAGTGCAAGGTTCATACGGATATACCATTCACCATGGAATGGCTTTCCGTTCTGCCAGAACACACCTGCTTCATATCCCATCTTCAGAACGTCTTCCAGGCTCTTATCATGTGCCTTGCACCATTCTTCACAGTTAACAAACAGCATATAGGTTCCCTGCGGTCTGGTTACGGAAACACCTTCAAAATGTTTGTCGATATAATCACATGCATAAGCGACATTTTCCCCGATCACTTCACAAAGCTCGCCTACCCATTCCTGTCCTTCCGGTGTATACGCACCCATCAGTGCATGCATTGACAACACATTCATTGAATTGTAATGGCAGAGTGAGGACTCTTTTAACACTCTGTCTTTCAGGCGTTTGTTGTATATAATATGATAGCTTCCGATCAGTCCGGCAAGGTTGAAGGTCTTTGACGGTGCGTATAAAGCAACCGTTCTGTTTCTTGCATCTTCAGAGACCGACTGGGTTGGGATATGCTCGTTTTCATATAAAATAATGTCGGACCAGATTTCATCGGAAATAACGGTCACATCGTATTTTTTATAGATTTCCATTGCTTTCTCGATTTCCCAACGCTCCCATACACGGCCGGTCGGATTGTGCGGTGAACAGAAAACGGCTGCATGGATCTTGTTTTTCACGATCTTCTCTTCCATATCCTCAAAGTCCATCCGCCAGATGCCTTCTTCATCCTTTTTCAGCGGGCTGTGGATGATATGGTAGCCATTGTTGTTCAGCGTACCGGTAAATCCTATGTAAGTCGGTGCATGGACAAGGACATTGTCACCCTGTGAGCAGACTGCGTGAAGTGCACTTGCCACGCCACCTAAAACTCCATTCTCATAACCGATATGTTCTTTTTTCAGTCCGGTCACATGATTCCGTTCTTCATGCCACTTGATGATGCTGTTGTAATACTCATCTCTGGTAATAAAATATCCATAGGTCGGATGTTTGGCTCTTTCGATGATCGCTTCGGTGATCTTCGGGAGTGCCGGAAAATTCATGTCCGCAACCCACATCGGAATATAATCCATTCCTTCTCTTACTTCTACTTTGTTCCCTGGTCCAAGCATATTTGGAAGGATATCCACTGCAAGGGCATCTTTTCCTTTACGGTCAATAATACTTGTAAAATCGTACTTCATTTTTTCTTTCTCCTCTGTTACATACACTTTTTTCTTTTAGTCATTATACAGGTGACATGCTACATAATGTCCCGGAACAATCTCTATCATCTGAGGTTCTTCCTTACGGCAGATCTCCATACAGTTTTCACAGCGTCCTGCAAATCTGCATCCAACTGGTGGATTCACCGGACTTGGGACATCGCCTTTTAACATAATACGCTCTTTTTGTGCTGATGCCTCAGGATCCGCAATCGGAACCGCTGATAAAAGAGCTCTCGTATAAGGATGTTTTGGATCAACATATAACTTAGAGGATTCTGTAAGTTCTACCATTTTCCCCAAGTACATTACCCCTATACGATCTGATATATGTTTTACAATAGACAGGTCATGTGCAATAAACAACATGGTCAGATTTTTTTCTTTCTGTAATTTCATAAGCAGATTTATAATCTGTGCCTGTATTGAAACATCCAATGCTGAAATAGGCTCATCACAAAACAAGAATTCCGGATTAACGGAAAGTGCTCTGGCAATTCCAATCCTCTGACGCTGCCCACCTGAAAACTCGTGGACATTTCTCGCTGCATGCTCTGCATTCAATCCAACCATCTCAAGTAGTTCCGCTACCATCTTCTTTTCTTCCGTTTTGTTCTTCGCCATCCCATGAATCTGGATTCCTTCTGCTATTATATCATAAACCTTCTGGTGTGGGTCAAGAGAAGCATACGGATCCTGGAAAATCATTTGCACACGTTTTGTAAATGCAAACCGTTCTTTCTTTGACATGGTATGAATGTTTTTTCCGTGAAACAGAACCTCTCCATCTGTTACCGGATACATTCCAAGACAGGTTTTTCCACAGGTTGTTTTTCCGCATCCGGATTCACCAACAATTCCCAGAGTCTCACCTTCGTAAATATCAAATGACACATTATCAACAGCCTTTAACTGTTGTTTTTGAGCAGCCGGAAAATATTTTTTCAAATTTTTAACTTCTAAGATTTTCTTTTGGCTAGGCATGTGCAACACCTCCCTTTGCGGCACGTTCATCCATCATCCAGCAAGATGCCCTGTGACTGGAAGATACCGTTTTTTCCTCCGGCATATACTGTGCACAAATATTCATTGCATGCGGGCATCTTTCACAAAATGCACATCCCTTCGGCGGATTTGTCATATCCGGAATGTTTCCTTCTATGGTACAAAGCATTTCTTTTCCGTCTCTGTCCAATCGTGGAACGGAATTTAAAAGGGCTTTTGTATATGGATGAACCGGATGATAGAAAATCTCTCTGACCGTGCCCTCTTCTACAATTTTCCCGGCATACATAACTACAATTTTATCAGCCACATCCGCCACAATTCCCAAATCATGCGTAATCAGCAGAATTGCCATATTCAGTTTTTTCTGCAGGGCTTTCATTTCAGCCAGAATCTGCGCCTGGATCGTTACATCCAAAGATGTGGTTGGCTCATCAGCAATCAACAATTTCGGATGAGAAATCAATGCAATTGCGATCATAATCCTCTGCCGCATTCCACCAGATAACTCATGGGGATACTTTTCAAGACATTTTTCAGCATCTGCAATGCCTGTTAACTTCAGCATATCGATTACTTTTTTCTTTTTTTCTTCTTTAGAAGTCGTTACGGCATGATTGTCAAGACTTTCCATGATCTGCTTTCCGATTTTCATGGTTGGATTTAAAGAAACAAGTGCATCCTGAAAAATCATAGAACATTCTTTGCCACGGAATTTTCTCCACTCCTTAGAAGAATATCTTGCGATATCTGTACCTTCAAATATGATCTGGCTTCCTTCCATTACTTTTCCCGGCTTTTTTACAAGCCCCATAATAGTTTTCGCTGTAATCGATTTTCCACAGCCCGATTCACCTACCAGTGCAACCGTCTGTCCTTCTTCAATAGAAAACGATATATCACGCACCGCCTGCACAGTGCCTCCATATGCAGCAAAATTCACAGCCACATGTTTCATTTCTAATAAATTATTCATTTTTTCTATCCCTTTCACTAAGGTGGTTACTGCATATTTTGCTATTCTACAATTTTAGGTTCTAATGCGTTTCTCAGAATATCTCCCAGTAAATTAAAGCTCAAAACTGTAATTAGGATCATTACGCCCGGATATACCGCCAATAAAGGGTAATCCAAAATATGCGCCTGTGCCCCCTGAAGCATACTTCCCCAGGATGCACGTGGAATCTGCACACCTAATCCCAGGAAGCTCAAAGAAGATTCCATCAGAATTGCATTTGCCACACTCAAGCTTGCAGCAACAATAACCGGTCCTAAAATATTAGGGATAATATGTTTAACGATCACGCGGAAGTTTGATGCTCCCAGATTCTGTGTAGCCACCACAAAATCTCGTTCCTTTAATGACATTGTCTCCGCTCTCGTAATTCTTGCGACGGATGCCCAGGAAAACAGACTCAATACAACAATCAGAGTCGGTAAACCAGGCTTTAAAAAGGTATTTAAAATAACCATTAACAGCATACTCGGAAGAGCAAGAAAAATATCTGTGAAGCTCATCAAAAACATATCCACTTTTCCTCCGACATAACCGGAGAATACACCTAATGATGTTCCGATTACAACCGTCATGATCATAGACATGAATCCCACCAGCAAAGAAACTCTTCCACCATATAAGGTTCTGGTAAAATAATCTCTTCCGTACTCATCTGTGCCAAACCAGTGACTGGATGAAATACCCTGCAGCTTTTGAGAGGCATCTAACTTATAAGGATCGTAAGGACTAAGAGGTGCCAAAAGAACAGCAATGATGAGAATGGCAAGAAGTACGACACTTACCATAGCAACTTTGTTTTTCCTTAGTTCTTTCCAGATATCTTTCCATACACTCTGTCTCTCCACAGAAACTTCTACTGTTTTCTTTTTTTCCAGTTTTGCAAACGAATCGTTGGTTATTACTATATTATTTTCCACCGGATGCACCTCCCCGTTTAATTCTTGGATCAACAAAGGCATACAATAAATCTGCAATAAAATTACCGACTACCAAAAGAAAACCAGAAAGCATAACATACGCCATGATTACCGGATAATCCCTTGAACCAATCGCAGACATCGCAAAGGTTCCAATTCCCGGCCATCCAAAGACACTTTCTACAATAAAGGATCCACATACCAAAGATGCCAGATTCATTCCCATCAATGTAATGATAGGCAACAGCGTGTTCTTCAATACATGTCGGAATAAAATTTTCGTCTGAGAATCTCCCTTTGCTTCGGCAGTAAGTACATACTCTTCGCTTAACTGTCCGATGGTATTTGCACGGATATAACGGATATAAACCGCGACATGACCGATACTGAGCGTAATACATGGAAGAATCATATGCTGAAACGTATCAAATGCAGATACATTTCCAACGGTATGCATACCGGAAGAAGGCAATACCTTTAATACCGCAGCAAATACAATAATAAGCAGCATGCCAAACCAGAAAGACGGTATGGACATTCCCATATACGCTAACGAACTGATCAAGTTATCAAGCCATGAGTTCTTCTTATAACCCGACCATAAGCCAAGCGGGATTGCAAGCAAAAGCGACAAGATCATAGAACTTCCCATAAGTATGATCGTTGCCGGAAGGCGCTGCATAAACTGTGGCCATACAGCCGACTTATTAGATAAGGATACACCTAAATCTCCGTGTACCGCACGTTTAGCCCAGGCAAAATACTGCTCTGTCATGCTCTTATCCAACCCCAATTGCGCAATCACATTAGCTTTCTGTTCTTCTGTCATTTCCGGATTTACATACATATCCGATATGTCACCTGGTGCAAAATAGACAATTGCAAATGAAAAAAAGGAAATCAATATCATTACGATTACTACCTGAGCCGTCTTTTTTAAACAATATTTCCACATAAGTATTCCTCTCTGTAAAACCGAATATATGAAAGAATGTGGCTTGTCTTTACTTTAAAGGCATGCCACATTCCGTATGCTTTTCAGCTAATGTAAATTTTTAATCCACATGAATAGATAAGTAATCAATGAATTCTGGAACTACTGACGAACCATCTAAACCAGTAACATTTTTCTGTGAAACCATAACAAAGTTTGTATATGTAAGTGGGTATTCCCAGCATTCTTCCAGAGCTTTGTCCTGAATTGTATTCCAAAGTTCCTGTTTTTCTTTCGCATCTGCAGTTCCCATGGCTTTCTGAGCAAGCCCTGAAACTTCATCACTGTATCCACAATCACAGAGACGATTTGTAAAGTAGCTGATTGCCTGTCCACAGTTTGAACCACGCTGTGAATCCCATCCGTTTGTACCAAGATCCCATGTTGTAGCCTGTTCTTTATCTTTGCTTGCAAAGAAACGTGGGAAGAATGTAGAAGTATCGCAGCTTTCAATATTTACTTTTACACCGATTTCAGCTAACTGCTGCTGTACGACAGTTGCTACAGCTTCCATATTTGCACGGTCTGAATTGTAAATATAAGTAAGTTCTTTTCCTTCCAATCCAGATGATTTTGCAAGTTTTTTTGCTTCTTCCAGATTGACGTTATATCCTTTACAGTCTTTATTGTAAATAGACTGATCCGGTGTGATGAGGCTGTTCGCCGGCTTTGCAAGTTCATCTGATCCCCATGCAAAATCAACGATCGCATCTTTGTCAAGTGCAAGGAAGATTGCTTTTCTTGCATCCTGAGATAATGTAGACATTACCGGTCCGTGTGGGTTTAACTGAAGGTAATTAAGACGAGCTTCTGATATACTGTACATATTGTATTTATCAGACTCCTCTTTGTATTTCTTCAGATCTTCTGCGCTTGTAACACGCATGTAATCAATTCCGCCATTTTCAAATTCGATCTGTTTTGTGCTTCCGCTGCCGATTGTTTTCATAACGACTTTCTTAACAGAAGGAGTTCCTCTGTAGTAGTCATCTCTTGCTGTATAAACAAAACTATCTTCGTTAATTTCGCTTACTACATATGCTCCAGATGTAGCCATACCCGGTGTTTTGAAGTATGTACTGTCATCAATCTTTGACGGATCATTATCAAATGCATGTGCCGGCATTGGATAGAACTGAGATAACGTTCTGACATAGTTATCAAATACTGATGGAAGTACAAATTCCATTGTCTTATCATCAATTTCGTTGATCTGCACATCTCCTCCATTTACCTTGGTAAATGATGTAGGTCCGCCATAAGCCAATACACCATAATCAATGGTAAATTTAATATCTTTTACTGTAACCGGTTCCCCATCACTCCATGTTGCTTTGTCATTAATATGAAGTGTGTAGGTAAGACCATCTTCTGAAATGTCAAGCTTATCAGCCAGATAATATTCCAGACCGTCTTTTGTCTCAGCGAATAAAGGTTCATAGATTGGGCGGATTGCACTTACCAGGTCATCACTGCTCTGTGCACTTGGCTGAAGTGAATTTGGCATGTATCCCATTGCTACTGTAAATGTTGAATCACCGCTCTTCTTTGTTGTCTCTGTTTTGCTTTCTTCTGTTTTCGCGCTGCTGTCTTTGCTGTCAGAACTTCCACCACATCCGGCAAGCATACCGACTGCTAAAATTCCTGCACACAGTAATGCGAGTGCTCTTCTTTTCATTTTCCTTTTTCCTCCATTGTATTTTCCTTGAGTTGTTCTGTCTGTATATCCCCCCGTTAACAACTCTTCAAAAATACTACCAAAATGTTTTTTTCTTTGCAAATAGCTTTTTTCTATCAATTTTTATGCTTATTGCTATTATTTATCAATAATTCCAGAAAACGTTGATTTTTCGTTATTTTTGTAACTTTTAACAATTTATTGTTTTTATCTATAGCAAAAAACATAACTTTTTTACAATTTCTTTTACCTTTTTTGCAATGTGTATTGTATAATGATTACAAAAGATTTGTTAAATTATTATTCATCATGAAAGGTTTATAAATGAAAAAATTATATGAGCAAAACCCTGAAATGCATCTGTCCGGCAAACGCCAGCCGCGCCATGTAAAATGCACGCACCACAAAGGATATCTGATGGAAGATCTTTCCATGATCAAAAGCGGATTTTATGAAATCAGCTTTTGCAAAAGCGGAGATTTTCTGTTCCGCATCGGTCAGAAACGGCATTTTATTACAAATGGCGATATTCTGGTTATTCCACCGGATATTCCACACTACTTCACCTCCAGTGATCTCGTTGTAAACTATTATGATTTTATCACTGTATGGCTGGAAAAATCATATATTTCCAATCTGAAAAGCCAGCTTCCGGCCCTTGGGGAATCTGTTTTCAATATTGACACACCTCATCTTCTGCATACTACCAATAAGCTATGTAATTTTGAGGAAGAATTTGAAACCTTTTACAGGGAATATGCTTCTTATGGGGAGCTTTCCGAAACTTATGCCTGTGGTGCATCCACCTGTCTTCTGGTAAAAATCATCAATTATGCCCTGAAATATTCCAATGAATTTATTGAGATTGAATCCGATCAGACCAATCAGATCGTCCGCTATCTGGATCAGCATTTTCTGAAAGAAATCGGCGTGGAAGATCTGGCGCGTACTTTCCACATGAGCAAGAGCAGTCTGAACAAATTTTTTCAGAAACAACTGAATACGACCTGTCATCAGTATATTTTAAAGAAACGGCTGGCACTTGCGGTCTCGCTGATCCGGCAGGATGTTCCGCTTAAAACAGTTGCTGTCCAGTCCGGTTTTGGAGACTATTCTTCATTTTTTCGTGCTTTTAAGAAAATGTATCATATTTCTCCGACCGAATGTCAGGCAGAGAATGAAAAACTGAAAAAGATCAAACATTAGCCGGGAGAATGACTTGCCTGAATAATGATGACATACAATATTCCAACATTTCCCGGTATACAAAAAACTTCGGATATTCTGGATTTTCGCCAGTGATCCGAAGTTTTTTGGATTAAATATTTCATTTTTTGATTGTCTTTATTTCACCAGATGCACTTCTGCCTTCTTCTCATTCAGCTTCTGTGCAGTCTCATGATCATTGACATAGATACTGATATGCTTTTCTTTACCGGAAGTATCATAATCTTCAGCAGTAAATACATGTCCGTCAATGATCACCTTTGTTCCATACGGAATCTCATCCGGGTCAACCGCAATGGTCTGCCCTTCAACAATCGGAGTTCCGGTTGCTTTGACTTTGCTTGCCTTCGCACGGCAAGTCTCGCAGGAACAATAATAATCAATGGTATACTCTCCGATACTGTCTCCATACTGTTCGGCTGTAGCGTTCTGTTCGTTCACATCCGTGCCTTCCAGATTATAATTATCTTCCAGGATTCTGGTTGCCCAGACAGCTTCCGGAATGTATACCGTTCCAGAAATGATTCCCTGGTCTTCATTTGCAGCTTCGATGGTCTTTCCGTCTCCTGCATACATCACAACATGATGGACATAACCGTCTTTTGCATAGAAAATCAGATCCCCCGGTTGTGCGTCTTCAACCGGAATCTTGGTTCCATACTGGCTCTGATCTTCGGCTACTCTTGGCAGATTATAGCCAAAATTCTTATAAATCTGCTGTACAAATCCGGAACAGTCTGCCCCGTCTGTCAGGCTTGTACCGCCCCATACATAAGGATTGCCAATGAACTGTGCGGCGAAATCCAACATTGCCTGGCGGATCGCATTCCCCGGTGTTCCCGGCTTTACAGAAGCATAGCTATAATAAAGTGCCTGATTATCTTCCGGTACGATCAGTTCTGTAGCTGTCTGGTAAGCACCTTCGCCTGTTGCTTCTACCTGCGCTTTTACTTCATCCCCAGTCTGAACAGCCTCTTTAGGGACAAACCCTCGGACATCCCCGGATTCCACATAGATCCAGTCTTTCCCTGCATCCGCTAGGATATAACACAGATTACCCTGGAACATGGTTCCGATCACACGTGACTGTCCATTTGCCTCTTCCTGGATCGCTACAGTTCCATCCGACTTTGATGCATCTGCCAGTGCGTATTTTTTCGTAGCCAGTGTCTGATTTACGGTTGCACGTACATGGGTAAATGCCTGATTTTCATTTGCCGGAACCGTTTCTTTTGCAAGGGATGCTGTTCCTTCGATCCCAGTGTATGCAGTCTTGGCTTTTTTTGCAGCTTTTTTTGCCTGCTTCTGGTATCCACTCAGCAGTATCTCTGCGGCATCTCCGGTATAAAGCTCGGATTCTTTTACAAATCCTCTGACCTTTCCGGATTCTACATACAGCCATCCATTCTTTTCTTCTTTCAGAATGTAGAGAAGTCCATCCTGTGAAATTTCTCCGACAGAACGTACCTTTTCAGTCAACTGCTGAGATGCAAAGGATGCATTTAAAGTATCATCCTGCAATGCTGCGGCAGCGTCCGAGTTTAAGGATGACTTCTTTCCCGAAGTGTCTGCTGTGTTTTTTAATGTCCCGGCAGAAAATGTATTAAGCTGTACTTTCTTTTCCGTTTTCGTCTTTTTCGCAGAAGATTTCGTCTTTGATTTCTTCGCCTTTACAGAAGTTTCCTTTTGAAACAGTTTTTTAGCATCGGCTGTCGCTTCCTGAATATCATTTTCTGTCCGATCAGTATCAACGGCTCCACTGATATCTTCCGGAATTGCCTCCCGTATGCTGATCTTTGTCTTTGCAAATGCATATTTTCTCGCAACTGTCCAGAAGCGGAAATCTTCTTCGTATTCCGGAAGCCTGACGATCTGCTGTCTCTTGACCAGTTCTTCATTGGTCATCTTGTGTTCGCTATCCTGCGCATTTTTTTCCTGCTCCTGCGCTTTGTTTTCTTCTGAGCCATCTGTCTGGTCTTCCGAAGGCTGCTGTTCATTGTTCACATTGCCATCTGAAGGCTGCTGTGGTGTATCCGGATTAGCCGGTTCTGTCGGTTGCTCCGGCGTAACCGGCACATCCGGGTTAGCCGGGATTACTTCTACTTCATCCCCCGTTATCGGATCAACCTTCCATCCTGTTTTCGCTGCATCACGCAGGCCGGTATCTTCCAGATATCCTGTCTCTTCATTGTATCTGATTTCTTCATTCTGAATCATCTCCAGGACAAGATCCGATACTTCTGTAAGTGTATCACGCCCATCAATGGATTTTGCCTGTAATTTTTCTCCATTTTCTGTTCCATTAGAAGTGCTCTCTGTAAGACCACCCTCTGCCGCCCAAGCTGTTGCCGGAGCACTGAAAGTAAGTCCGAAAACAAGTAATCCTGCTAGAATTTTTGTTCCTGTCATTTTTGCCACTTTTATATTTCTAAATTTCAAAGCCTGTTGCTCCTTCCTGCAAATTCTGTAAAATGCAGTTCTTTTAGTCGAAACGCGACATTTTTATTCTACTACTCTTTGACAAAACCGTCCATATTTCATTAAAAATATTTCTGATAAAATTTTTCAAACTCAGAGAGTAATTTCTTTCGAAAAATGTTCTGGGTAAGAAAGAATGTGCCTCGGCACATTCTCGCGCCGAGCGCGTTGCTGAGCGCCAGTGGCGCTCGTTAAGCAACGACCGAAGCGGAGCGTAGACCGCTTGCGACATTCTTCATCTTCGTGCGAGTGCGCATCTCCGGCACGCAGTGCCTTTTATTTCATAGGAAGTTCCTTCGAAATTTCCTATGAAACAAAAAGAAAATGCCCTGACATATTTTACGTCAGGACATTTCCCTGTTTTTATGGCTTTAGATAAACTCCGGAAGAACAAATTATCCTTCGCTTAATTTTTATTTAACCAGATAAACTTCTGCATTCGTCACGCCAAGAGCAAGTGCTTCTTCATGGCTGTTTACATAGACATCAATGTGGTTTTTCTTGATCGCACCACCACAGTCTTCAGCAGTAAATACATGTCCGCCGATGATGACTTTTGTTCCGTAAGGGATCACACTCGGATCCACCGCAATGGTCTGTCCTTCAATGACCGGAGTTCCGGTTGCTGTGATCCCGTCTGCTTTGTTACAGCAGATTTCACATGCACAGTAATAGGTAATCGTAAAATTGCCAAGATCTGCGCCGTACATCTCTTCTGTCGCATTGACTGTTCCGATTCCGCCACCTGCGACAGTATAATGATCGTCCAGAATCCGGGTTGCCCATACTGCATCTTTGTTATAAACAGTTCCGTAAATGATTCCTGCATCTTCATTTGCAGCTTCGATCGTCTTTCCATCTCCGGCATACATCACAACATGATATACATAACCGTTCTTTGCATAGAAGATCAGGTCTCCCGGCTGTGCGTCTTCTACTGGAATCTTGGTTCCATACTGGCTCTGATCCTCGGCAACACGCGGAAGATCATATCCGTAAGCCTTGTAGATCTGCTGTACAAATCCGGAACAGTCTGCCCCGTTTGTCAGACTGGTTCCGCCCCACACATAAGGATTACCGACAAACTGGGATGCATATTCAATCATTGACTGGCGAATCTCACCACTCGGCGTTCCTTCTTTTGCAGAAGTCAGCGTATAATAAAGAGCCTGATTATCTTCCGGATCCATGTTTTCATCTGCTACCGAATAGGCATCAGCTCCTCTTGTTTTCACCTGTGCTTTGGTTTCAGCATCTGATTTCAAATACTTCTTTTCCGCAAAACCTCTGACATCTCCGGATTCTACATAAACCCAGTCTGAATCTTCATCTGCAAGAATGTAGCAGAGTTCTCCTGCTGTCATTGTTCCGACAACTCTGGAATCCGCATTCTTCTCTTCCTGAATATCCAGGATCCCTCTTTTATCGGTATCTACCTGATCGCTTACCAGTGCCGGTTCTTTATCTGCAACCGTCTGGTTCACCGTCGCACGGAGATAGGTATATGCCTGATTATCTTTTGCATCTACCAGTGCCTGTGCCGTCTTTGCGGTTCCTTCGATTCCGGTATAGTCTTTGTTCTCTTTGGATGCTTTAAACCTTGCCTGTGTCTGATAGACATCCAGAAGTTCCTGCGCCGCATCTTCCATATAAACTTCAGACGCCTTTACAAATCCTCTGACATTACCGGATTCCACATACAGCCAGCCATTGTCCTCTTCTTTCAAAATATAAAGAAGCCCGTCCTGCGAAATCGTTCCGACCGAGCGGACCTTTTCTTCCATCTGCTGTGCTGCCAGATCAGCAGTCACTTTTGCAGCCTGTTCTTCTTTCTGCTTCTGCAGATCCTTCTCAGCCTGTCTTGCTGCTTCGGCTCTTTTTCCAGCTTTCAGATTGGTCTGATTCGGTGCCTCTGTCTTTAATTTCGCTGATGAAAAAATGTTGAGTCCGTTCAGTTTGATCTGCGTAGATTTCTTTATGCTTTTTGCCGTTTTTGTACGTTTCACTTTTTTCGTGTTGTATTTTTGATTCTCTATATCGAATCCGGCTTTCAGCTCTTTTGCATCTTTTTTTGCCGCTTCAAGCTCTGCTTCTTTGGCTTCTTCGGAAGTATCTGCCCTGCCATCTGCATCTTCCGGAATTTCCTCCCGTATATTGATCGCTGTTCTGGCAAATGCATATTTTCTTGCCACAGTCCAGAAACGGAAATCCTCTACCATCTCCGGCTGCTTCACGATCTGCTGACGGCTGATTAGTTCTGAATTACTGACTGCAGTTTTTGATTCGGTCTGACCGGCTGCTTCTTCTGCTTTGCTGATCTCCTGTGTATGGTCGATCTCACTTCCCGGAATCGGATCGGTCTTCGTATCTTTCCTGTCATCGGAAGTATCTGCCTTATCGGTATCCGGTGTCTGAACCGGATCAGTGGAATCGGATTTGCCGGAATCCGGGCTATCCGGACTTTCCGGTTTGTCTGTATCTCCCGGTACATCCGGTGTCTCTGGATTTTCCGGAGTATCTGGTTTTTCTGGAGTCCCTGGATTTTCCGGAGTGTCTGGTTTTTCTGGTGTCTCTGGATTTTCCGGAGTATCCGGTTTTTCTGGAGCCTCTGGAGTGTCTGGATTTTCCGGGGTTCCCGGTGTCTCTGGATTTTCTTCATTTCCAGGGTTGTCCGGCATGGCTGGTGTCTCCGGAACATCCGGTGTCTCTGCCAGGCGTTCGCCTGTCTCCGGATCCACTTTCTGACCAGTCGAGGTATCTTCCAGATAGCCGGTTTCATCATTCAGCCTGACTGCTCCGCTTTCCATCATTCCCCGTACATAATCAGATACACTCACAAATACTTCCGATCCATCTGTCTTTTTTGCCTGCACTGTATTCTCTGCTACAACGGCCGTTTCTCCATCATCGGCAAATACCGCCATTGGCGAACCAAGAGCCATTCCAAATGCCAGAAGACTTGCCAGTGTCTTTGTCCCGATCCTTTTTGCTACAAATTTGTTCCTAAACTTCAATAATTGATCCTCCTCTCGTAAATAGACTATAAGTTGTAAGTTAATTTTTGAAGTTACAAAAAGTCTTCATTGCATTAACAATTACATTAATAAAACACAATAAACATTAAATTTCTATGTTTCATATGTTTTTGATCTAATTATTTTTAATTATATCACAAATTTAACCATATGTGGTGAATTTTTTACCAGAAATATACAATTTCTACATTTATGGTTCCTGTTCATATTACTTTGTCAATATGTTAACTTGTCATGATCTGGATGATCGTCTTATCCGTTTCACGCATTCCCTTCTTTGCATGCTCTCCGATATTGCGGATTGTATTTTCTAAACCTTTTTCTATGAGTCTGTCTTCGCCTTAGAACTGCTTTCCATTTTTCTGCATCTGAAGTCCCAGAAGCCCTGCTTCTAGCTTTGCTGGACACACGGCATAAAAAAAGATAAGCTCTGTTTCAAACTTACCTTTACATCTGTATAAATAACGAAAGGCTCCCACGGGAGCCTTTCGGACTATAGATTCCTGCATTTAATGGCTAGCATTCTTTTTGATGTTTTCAATGATTTCTTCAACGACTGGAATTTCTGTCTCTAACTCATCTGCTATCACGTCTGGGGTTTTGTTTTTGGCTAATTTCTTTTCTATTTGCTCGGTAAGTGTTTTTAATCTGCCTTCTTCAATTCCAGCAATTCTGCCAGCGATCTTTCCTTTTTCAATCCCAGATTCTACCAATTCTTCCAATGCTCTACACATATTAAACTGACCTCCTCCTGTTTCCATTTCTGCTGCGTAATTTATCAGTTGCTGCGATTCTGTGATCGCTCCGATCACGATTCCCAGCTCACTTGTTATCTCCTGGTTCTTGTAGATACTTGTAATTTTGCCATATTCTTTCTGATAAATCAACCGGCTTAGCTCAAATATTGTCTGGACATCTTTATTTTTGAAGTGCAATCCCTCACTTTTTCGCACCTGGATTAGATTCATTTTATAATCTGACACAAGATTTTCCAGATAATCTGGTATCTTCAGCATTTCTTTCAGGCTGCCTGCCCCATCCCATTCTTTTTCTCCATAATAGACGCATAATGTGATTACAGGATGCAGACGATCCGTCTTTTTGAACTTAGACAGGAATTCATCTTTTGTTGTTGCAACTTTTTCTTCCGCATTTTTCTTTGCAATTTCATTATACTCTTTTAGGTACGAAAGTGCATCCTCCACCATGTGTCTTAGTGGCATTGCATAGTGGATCCTTTGCTGGTTCTCAATCCCCCAGATTACAAAATCTACACCATATGCTGTCTTCTTCACTACATCTCTTAATCTTTGAAGTGTTTCTACATGCCCATTGAATTTCAGAACTGATGACAGATCTACATCTGCTTCTTTCAGATCTTCTGGGTGCAGTTTTTGTTCCCCGTCAAACAAAACCGCATTGAACAAATCCGCAAAACGGGCGTTGTCTTTCCAGAAATTTTTCAGAACCGCATCCGCTTTTGCTACATTTCTTACTGACATACCTTTTTTCCTCCTTCGTTTTTCTGTGTTTAGTATATAAGTATAAGTTCTGATTTGTTTGAAAACAATCTCGAAGGATCTCGTTTTTTGGGGAATTTCTTCGTCAAGTCATTTATTCTTGTTTTCCTATCTCCTCTTACCAGTTCCCACCCATAATATCCGGCTGATACTCAATCTGTGACACGATCTGCGAGGGCGTATATTTCCAGATCTTCTCCCCTGTATAATCTGCCGCCACAAACATCCCAAAGATTAGAAAACTGATAAACATCCGCGCAAAGAAACTGCTTCCGCCATTTCCTTCTGAAGAATGTTCTCCATATAATCCCCTGTATACATGCTGATATCTTGGATGCACCGCCGGGATGCTGCCTTTTCCCCACTTTTGACGTGACATCCTAAGCAACTCCTCGCGGCGTTCCTGTGATTCGTTCATTCCAATCTCTCCCTTCTATGATAGAACGTCCAATTACAATAAATATGCCTCGACACATTCTACGCCGAACGCAGTCGCTTGCGACATTCTTCTTCTTTGCGCGAGTGCGCATCTTTGGCAGGTAGTTCCTTTCATTTACCAGAAAGTTCTTTCCCAATTTCTGACAAACAAAAAGGACATATACCTCTACCTCAGTATATGTCCCACATCTTTTCACATATGCTATTTTTACCGTTTTGCCATCTCTTCCATGATGTCATCCCAGGTGATCCCGCGTTCTGCCATCAGCACCATCATATGATACAGGAAATCACACATTTCATATTTGACTTCTTCCTGGTTCGGATTCTTCGCCGCAATGATGATCTCGGCAGCCTCTTCTCCAACCTTCTTCAGAATTTTGTCAATACCTTTTTCAAACAGATAGTTCGTGTAAGAGCCTTCCTTTGGATGCTCTTTGCGGTCCATGATCGTATGATACACGCTCTCAAACACTTGCTGCGTATTGATTTCTTCATATTGATCCCCTACGATTGGCTGGAAGAAGCAAGTCGGATTGCCGGTATGACATGCCGCTCCTACCTGATCGACTTTTGCAAGCAGGGTATCTTTGTCACAGTCGATGGTCAGGGATTTGACATACTGAAAATGTCCGGATGTCTCGCCTTTTGTCCAGAGACTCTGTCTGCTCCGGCTGAAATAAGTCATCCGTCCGGTTTTCACCGTTTTTTCAAATGCTTCCTGATTCATGTATGCCACCATCAGCACTTCGGACGTCTTATAATGCTGTGTGACAACCGGAAGCAGTCCGTCGGAATTCAATTTAAATTCGGAAAAATCCATCAGACTCTCAAAGGAAGTCATACGGATCCCTTTCTGGCTGCACTCTTCTTTGAAATCAGCACAATTGATTTCTCTCTGACTCACATACATTCCGGAAAGACCTTTCACGCCCGGGCATTCCAGGATTTTAAAAAGCTCTTCCTTTTCCAGAGTATCCGTCACAACCACACATGGAATATCCGTAATATTTACAACGGAATTCAGATCCAGACGGTGCATAAATACGATCTGGCTGCTGTAAGTCTGGATCAGATGCTGCTGCTTAAATAATGCATCAAAGTCATTCAGTGACACCGCGATTTTCTCTTTTCCAAACCGCTTTGCCACCTCTTCGATCAGTTTCTGTGAATCCGGTTTTGAAAAATTCAGCATGGCACGCTTTGCACCGGTGTAGAGGATTTTCTTCACATCCTCCTGCCGCTTTACATTTCCTCCGGCAACCATCGGGATCCGGATCACGCGATTGATCTTTTTCATCAGTTCAATGGACTCTTCATGATCCTGATCCGTGCTTGACAGGTCAAATACCAGAAGTTCATCCGCCCCGTTATCGCTGTACTCTTTTGCCAGCGCGATCACATCTTCAGATACAACTGTCGGGTCATCAAACCATTTTACCGCCTTCCCTCCAAGGATAAAAATGCAGGGAATCAATCTTTTATAACTCATACGAGAAACTCCTTTTATCTTTTTACAGACTGCCTTTTGTAGACCACACTTCTTTCATCCGTGGTTCTTCGGATACAGCCATATCAAGCGCTTTTCCAAATGCTTTAAATAACGCTTCTGCCATATGATGATTGTTGCCGCCATCCAAGACTTTCAGGTGCAGGTTCATCGCACCGCTATAGGAAACAGCATAGAAAAATTCTTTTACCATCTCCGTATCCAGTTCTCCTAATTTGTCACAGGTAAATGTAGCGTCAAAATTCAGATATGGTCTTCCGGAAAGGTCGATTGCCGAAAGCACCAGCACCTCATCCATTGGAAGCATAAAATGTCCATACCGCTTGATTCCTTTTTTATCTCCCAGTGCTTTTGCAATGGTCTGCCCCAGCACGATTCCGGTATCCTCGATCGTGTGGTGGCTGTCTACCTCCAGATCTCCGGTAACTTTGACAGTCAGATCAAAAAGTCCATGTCTTGCAAAACCGGAAAGCATATGGTCAAAGAAACCGATGCCGGTAGAAATGTCGGTCTTTCCCGTTCCGTCCAGATTCAGTGTCATCTCGATCTGTGTCTCTTTTGTAACACGACTGCAGGATGCAACTCTGCTCTCCATCTTTTAGTCCTCCTCTTCAAAACGTACATGGATCGAATTGGCATGTGCGGTCAGCTGTTCCGCTTTTGCAAAGCTTTCGATATCCTTATGTACCTTCTGCAGTGCTTCTCTTGAATAAGAGATGATGCTGGATTTTTTGATGAAATCGTCTACAGAAAGTGGTGAGAAGAATTTAGCGGTTCCGTTGGTCGGAAGGATATGGTTTGGTCCGGCGAAATAATCGCCCAGCGGCTCGCTTGCATATTCTCCGATAAAGATGGCACCTGCATTGCGAATCTTTGTCATCACTTCAAACGGATTCTTTGTCTGGATCTCCAGATGCTCGGATGCGATCTCATTTGCCACGTCGATCACATCTTCCATAGTATCTGCAAGCAGGATATATCCGTAATTATCCAGAGATTTGGAAATGATATCTGCTCTTGAAAGTTCTTTTAAGAAACCATCTACCTGATCGGATACCTCATGTGCCAGCTTTTCACTTGTCGTAACAAGAATTGCGGAAGCAAGCTCATCATGCTCTGCCTGGGAAAGCAGGTCTGCCGCAACATATCTCGGATTGGCTGTCTCATCTGCCACAACCAGGATTTCACTTGGCCCTGCAATGGAATCAATGCTGACATGACCGTAAACTGCTTTCTTCGCAAGTGCTACATAGATATTTCCAGGTCCTACGATCTTATCGACTTTTGGGATACTCTCTGTTCCGTAAGCAAGAGCTGCAATTGCCTGTGCACCACCGACCTTATAGATCTTATCCACACCGGCTTCTTTGGCTGCAACCAGTGTGTTCGGACTTACTTTTCCATTTTTTCCAGGAGGCGTTACCATAATGATCTCATCCACACCGGCAACCTTTGCCGGCATCACATTCATCAGTACCGAAGACGGATAAACTGCCTTTCCACCCGGCACATACACACCGACTCTGTGAAGCGGAGTGATCTTCTGCCCAAGAATGGTTCCGTCCGGTTTACTGTCAAACCAGCTGTTCTGACGCTGTTTTGCATGATAACTTTCGATATTGTCTTTTGCTTTGCGGATGACTGTAAGAAGTGTATCATCAACCTGCGCATATGCTTCTTCAATTTCTGCTTCTGTGACTTCTATCGTATCGGCAGTAAGCTCTGCCCCGTCAAATTTGGCAGTGTATGCAAAAACTGCCGCATCTTTTTCTTCTTTTACTTTATCTAAGATTTCTTTTACGCTTGCCTCATACTGTCCGTAATTGTTCGGACTTCTTTTCAGCAGATCTTCCAGCAGATTTTTCTTTGTATCGCTGTTCAGCTTTTGTATTCTCATGTGCATTAAGCCTCCCTTTTTAATATACTTCTGAGTTTATAAAGAAGTTCCTTGATCCGGTCATTTTCCAGACGCATGCTGACCGGGTTTACGATCATACGCGCTGATAACGGGCAAACCTCATCGAGAACTACAAGTCCGTTCTCCTTCAAGGTGGATCCGGTTTCCACGATATCCACGATCACCTCTGAAAGACCAATGATCGGTGCAAGTTCAATCGAACCGTTCAATTTGATAATCTCTACCGTCTGGTGTCTGGTATTATAAAAATAATCCTTTGCAATATTCGGATATTTTGTCGCCACGCGGATAAGTTCGTGATTCTCCAGATATTTTTTCGCATCTGCCGGTCCGCATACGCACATCCTGCATTTACCAAAACCAAGATCCAGTACCTCATGTACCTTCTTTCCAGCTTCCAGGATCGTATCTTTTCCGACCACGCCGATGTCAGCCGCACCATATTCTACATAGGTCGGTACATCCGGTCCCTTCGATAAGAAAAATTTGAGTTTTAATTCTTCATTTACAAAAATCAGCTTTCTGGAATCTTTATCTTTCATTTCCTCACAGGTGATCCCCAGTTCTTCCAGAAGCTCCAGTGTCTGTTTTGCGAGCCGCCCCTTACAGAGCGCAAATGTCAAATATCTTGTGTCTTTCATCGTCTCACCCCTACTCTACTATTTTCTCTTCGCCGGTCATCAGGTTCACCATCTGCACATCTCCTTTGCTGCGAAGATACAGCATGCTTCCTGCAAGACTGCGTTTTCCATAATCCACATAGAATTCCAGCGACTTATCCGATGCTTTCTGAAGGATCTGGGTATTCTTGTCCTTCCCTCTGAATTCCATGGCAAGCTGGATCGCATCCTTCAACCGTTCTTTATCATATAAGATCAGGGTACTCTTCTCGCCACTTGAGATCTGGATCCTCTGGCGGGAAAGCGCGCTCATCAGTTCATCTACTACGATTGCAAAACCGATCGCCGGCTCTGCTTTTCCAAACTTTTCAACCAGATGGTCATAACGTCCGCCTTTTACAATGGCATCCCCGGTTCCAAAAGTATATCCCCGGAAGATAATACCGGTATAATATCCGTAAATTCCGCTCATGCTCAGATCAAACGTAATGTACTGCTCCATTTTGTAGACAGATAAGATCGCGTAGATTTTTTCGAGACGACGGATTGCTTTCAGCGCTTTTTTGCTTGGCGCTACCTTTTTCGCCTCTTCCAAGATCTCCACACCGCCGACCATCTCGGAAAGTGCGGAAAATGCTTTTCTTGACACCGGTTTTGCATCGGCCTCTTCTAATAGTTCGTCTGCGCCGAAAAAGTTCCGGTTATTGATCAGCTCACGCAGACGTTCTTCTGTCTCATCATCAATCTCGGATTCCTCGATCAGGCTCTGGAAAAAGTCTACATTTCCTACGCTGATCTGAAATTCTTCCAGTCCGGCATTCTTCAGACAGTCAATGACAAGTGCCAGCATCTCCGCATCAGCGTCTGCCGCATCCAGTCCGATCATCTCCGCACCCATCTGGGTACTTTCCTTTAATCGTCCCTGATAACTGGAATGATTGATAAATGTGTTCCCCACATAGCAAAGCCTTGCCGGGAACTCATCATCCTTAAATAAAGTTGCCGACGCACGCGCGATCTGCGGAGTGATATCCGGTCTTAACACCAGTGTGTTGCCGTCTCTGTCGAAAAATTTATATAATTCCCTTGAAGGAATGGTTCCGATCTCTTTTCTGAATACATCAAAATATTCATACATAGGAGTCTGGATATCATGATATCCATACAAATGCAGAGTCTTATGAAGTCGGTTCTGAAGTGCCAGCTTTTTGGCGCATTCTTCATGATAAATGTCTCGGACCCCTTCGGGTGTATGTAATAACTGCTCCATAGATTGTAACTCCTCTTTTTGTTTATTTGCCACTTTAGTATGCTACCATATTAAAACGTGACCTTGTTGTATTATACGAACTTTGGCGCGGCTTGTCAAGCCTGCATACTCAGAAGTTCTATCCTGTTAATCTCTTTCCCTGCTTCTTATCTCTCTTCCCGCTGCTCCAGATCCTTCTGGAGCAACTCCAGATACGGAACGAACACGCCCTGCCTT
Source organism: Allocoprococcus similis (assembly GCF_054660775.1). NCBI lineage: Bacteria > Bacillati > Bacillota > Clostridia > Lachnospirales > Lachnospiraceae > Allocoprococcus > Allocoprococcus similis. The sequence continues at coordinate 206,504 of NZ_BAAHSG010000007.1, read as the reverse complement.
AGCTGCATAAAATATTCCTTATCCAATTCTTCAAAGCGTACGCTTTTCCGTCCGCCCTGCTTCATCCGATCCCAGAACACTTCTATTTCTTCAAAACGCATGTAATAAAGCAGGTTTTTTGTACTGTAATAGATAAGAAAAAAGGAAATTCCATCCTGTTTTTCAAAATCCCGCATAAAATTCATCTGGTGTTCATGGATATTGTGCAGTGGAAAGGTATCCATACTGCACTCTTTTGCGTCAAAACATACGGGAATTCCCTGTACTGCTCCAATATAATCGACCGTACTGCGCTGGTCAAAATAAGCCAGCGTGATCTGACGGTGATCTTTGTCCATTCGCACCGGAGTGATCGGTGTCGGGATTTTCTGAATGAGTGCCAGTCCCTGCCGCTGATAGCGTTCATTCGTCCGGTTAATAAAATCCTCCAGGGTTGAACCTCTTAGCCCTCTTGAATTCCAGGTTCCCATTCTAATCCTTCTCCTTTTATGATGGTTGTAAATCCTTCCGGAAGAGGTGCGGTAAGCTCCTTTTCCGATACCTTTGCAAGCGCATCCTCTCTTTTCGGAAACTGCATTTTCCACGCATGTAAAAGCTGATACTTTAACGCATATTTTTTCCGGAAAATAGAATTGACCTTTGGATTACCATACTTGGTATCCCCGATGATCGGATGACCGGTCGAAGACAGATGTGCACGGATCTGATGGGTCCGTCCCGTGATCAGATGCACCTTCAGAATCGTCTGCTGACCATTATCCGCAAGCGGAATATATTCTGTGGCGATCGGCTTTGCCTCGCCTTTTGCTTCTTTCAGAATTTTCACCTGATTTGTCGTCTCATTTTTCAGAAGATATCCTTCAATCTTCTGACGGTCTTTTATTACACCATCCACGATCGTGAGATAATATTTTTTCACGGTCCTGTCTCTTAAAATCTCGCTGAGCTGCTGCAATCCCGCAAGGCTTTTTCCTGCGGTAACCAGACCACTGGTATTCCGGTCCAGGCGGTTACAGACCGATGGACGGAAAGTAGCAAGCTCAGCTGGTTTCAGATCGTCTTTTTCCAGCAGATAAGCGATCATATATTCATTCAGGGAAAGGTCAGACGGTGCTGCTTTCTGGGAAAGCATGCCTGATGGTTTGTTCAGGATCAGAATATCCGAATCCTCATAGATTACCGACAGCCGGATGCTGCTTCCCATTGCCCGTGCAAGATCTGCCGGAAGCTTCTTTTCTGCTCCCGGTGCCCCTGCGAATTTCTGCCAGGTATCATCTGAGAGAAATACTTCAACCTGATCTCCTTTTATCAGTTTTTCATTTCCCTGCGCTTTTTTCCCGTTTAACTTGATGTTCTTTTTCCGCAGCATCTTGTAAACAAAGCTCATCGGCGCTTTACTTAAATATTTCCCAAGAAGCTTGTCCAGACGCTGTCCTGCTTCATTTGCCGAAACGGTTATTTTCTGCATGCTTTTAATTCCTCCTGCCTTTTACAGTGAAATGTCCAGAAGGAGTCCTTTGATCATCTCTTCGTGTTTTCTGGTATCCTGCTGCTCTACAGAAGCAATGTTGTTCATTCCCTCGGCGCGAGTCAGAAATGCTTTGTAATCATGGAAAAGCTTGACCACCACCTTGTCGAACTGGTTCTGCTTCATAATGGATTTGATATGCTTTGCGGCATAGTCCACATCCACTTTTTTCACCGGCACATAGCCACAGATCGTATTGTTGTAAATTGCAACAGCTGCTACCGGCATTGCCTTTTTCTCACTGGTGATCACAAGATCGTATGCAACGGTAAGTTCTTCGGTGACAGCCGAGATTTCAAGCTCAGTTGCCTCATCGATGGAATCATGCGGCATGACCATGATCAGATTGACCAGGATCCGGCTTGCCGGAAGACATCCGAGTACCGCTACCACAGTGAGCAGATTGAGCTTTGTCTTTGTTGTCACATAACCGGCGATCACCAGTGCGGCAACCAGTCCAAAAGAGACAACAGCTTCCAGTATCAATAATCGTTTTCTTCTGCGCAGATAACCTGCATCTCCTTTTTGTATCTTCATCTTGTCTTTCGCTTACTCCTTCGTTATTTTCTCCATCACTGACATGGCTTTTAAGATCATTCCGTGCGGAAGTACTTTGGCAGCAGCTTCTGCTCCTTTCATTGCCGTGCCATATACAGAAACTTCTTTTTTGTATTTGGCATCAATGAGCGCCTGCTTTACAACCTGTACCGGATCTGCCATCACAGCCTCTTTCATGCCACCGGGCAGCTTCCCTGACACTTCAAAAAACGGAGTATCCACAGGTCCCGGGCAGACCGCTGTGACGAAGATTCCTTTTTCCTTCAGTTCAGCTGCAAGACTCCTTGAAAAGCTCAGTACATACGACTTTGTCGCTGCATAAACTGCAAATTTTGCCTGCGGGCAAAAAGCTGCTGCGCTTGCCAGGTTGATGATCCTGGTCCCTTTATGCATCCAGGGCAGACAGGTACAGGTCATCTCGGTCAGTCCCCGGCAGTTCAGGTCGATCATGCGGAGCTGAAGCTTCTTATCTTCCTTTGCAATCTCCTCTACTGTCCCGGTCTTTCCGAATCCTGCCGCATTGACCAGCATACGGATATCAGGATTCTGATTCTCCAGCCGGTTTTTCACCTGCTTGTATACCAGATCCTCTTCCATGTCGCCTGCAAAGATCCGGATATAGGTCTTGTGGCTTTTCTTGATCTCTTCCAGCTTCTTTTCACTGCGGGCGATCACCCAGATTTCATCCAGTTCCCTGTAAAAACGTTCAATCTGTCTGACAAATTCTTTTCCCATGCCGGAGGATGCCCCGGTAACAATCGCAATCTTCATAAGCGGTTCTCCTTTCTCCTGTGACTACTTCCGTTTGTGTACATTACGGATGGATTTCTTTTTCTGCGGTCTTGACGAGGACTCACCTCTGCCATTTCCTGTTCCGCCATGGTTTCTTCCGCTGTATCCATTCTTCTCCTGCATTTTTTCCGAATGCAGCTTTCTCGGACGGATCAGACATTTTTCATCGAATCCTACCAGATCCATACGGTCTGCGATTCGCAGTGCCTCCATGACCAGATCATAATTCTTCGGATTCCGGTACTGGATCAGTGCTCTCTGCATCGCTTTTTCATGCGGATTCTTCGGCACATACACCGGCTTCATCGTCCGCGGATCTACACCGGTATAATACATACAAGTGGAAATCGTAGACGGTGTCGGGTAGAAATCCTGTACCTGCTCCGGCATATAACCAAGATCCCGCAAGTATTCGGCAAGCTTTACCGCTTCTTTCATAGTAGAACCCGGATGGGACGACATCAGATACGGAACCAGATACTGTTTAAGTCCTAACCTTTTATTGATCTCTTCGTATTTGTGGGTAAAACGTTCATAAACTGCATTTTCCGGCTTGCCCATCATCTGCAGAACCGGATCTGCTACATGCTCCGGTGCAACTTTCAACTGACCGCTGACATGATACTGACACAATTCTTTGAAAAACGTGTCATCCGGATCCGCCAGCAGATAGTCAAAACGGATACCGGAACGGATGAATACTTTTTTGACTCCCGGTATCTTTCTGAGATCCCGGAGAATGCTTAAGTATTCTTTATGATCTGCGATCATATTTTTACACGGCTTTGGAAAAAGGCACTGTTTGTTCGTACATGCCCCGTATTTTAACTGTTTCTTACATGCCGGTGCACGGAAGTTCGCGGTCGGTCCGCCCACATCATGAATATATCCTTTGAATTCCGGATCCTCCGGAAATGTCTTTGCTTCAGCGATCAGTGATTCCTTACTTCGTGTCTGAATGATCCTTCCCTGATGGAATGTCAGTGCACAAAAACTGCAGCCTCCAAAACATCCCCTATTGCTGATAAGACTGAATTTGATCTCCCGAATCGCCGGCACTCCACCTGTCGCCTCATAAGATGGATGGTAGGTCCGCATGTAAGGAAGTGCGTAGACATCATCCATCTCCTGCTGGGTCAGCGGTTTTGCCGGAGGGTTCTGTACCACATACAGATGATCCGAATAGGGCTCAACCAGCCTCTTTCCGGAAAATGGATCTGTGTTGCAGTACTGTCTGTAAAAGCTTTTGGCGTACAGAAGCTTATCTTTTTTCATCTCTTCATACGGTTCCAGAATCTCTGCATCATACACACTGTCCAGATTCTTGACCTTGCATACCGTTCCGTCGATATAGGTAATGTCCTTGATATCCAGTCCGGCATCCAATGCCTCTGCAATCTCAATGATCGAGCGTTCGCCCATTCCATAAGAAACCAGGTCTGCACCCGAATCCAGAAGAATGGAACGCTTAAGCTGGTTGGACCAGTAATCGTAATGTGCAAGTCTTCTAAGACTCGCCTCGATACCACCCAGAATGATTGGTGTCTTCTTATATGTCTGACGGATCAGATTGCCGTACACAACTGCTGCATAATCCGGTCTCTTTCCCATCACTCCGCCCGGTGTATAAGAGTCCTGCTGCCGTCTTTTCTTTGATACAGAATAATGGTTGACCATGGAATCCATATTTCCCGCCGACACCATAAATCCAAGCCGCGGCTCTCCAAATTCTGTAATACTTTCTTTATCCTTCCAGTCAGGCTGTGCAATGATCCCCACGCGGAAGCCATGTGCCTCTAAAAGGCGGGTGATGATCGCATGTCCAAAAGACGGGTGGTCTACATAGGCATCTCCGCTTACATAGACAAAGTCTACATGGTCCCACCCCCGCTCTTCCATCTCTTTCCTGCTGATCGGTAAAAATCCATGATTCATTATAATACCTCGTATGTCTGATTGGTAATGTCTTCATAGCTGTGAATAAAATAATCGGCAAACTCCCGCTTTTTCGCATCCTGTGGGCGTGAAAACCAGTCGTCTACCGCGCACACACGCATTCCTGCATTTTTCCCGGCAAGGATTCCCATCGGAACATCTTCAAATACCAGACAGGCGGAAGGCTCTGCACCGAGCTGCTCGGCTGCCTTCAGATAAACATCCGGTGCCGGTTTTCCTTTATTCACTTCGCAGCTTGTACAGATTGTACTGAAAAGATTGGTGATCTGCCTTGCCTTTAAAAATTCTTCCACCAGCTTCCGGTCATTGCTGGTTGCGATTCCTGTCCGGATGCCTTTCTCTTTCAGCATCTCCAGAAATGCCTTTACCCCTGGTTTCAGCGTGACCTCTTTTGTATATTTATCCACAGACATATCATACCATTCTTTTTTGATCTCCTCCACCGTATGCGGAAGCTCCGGAAAAATCTTCAAAAAGTACTGCGCTGTCTCGGTATAGCTCATCCCTTCCATTGCCTCATGAAAATCTTCCGGTGGATTCAGATGATATTTTCTGATATAATCTTCATCTATCGCTGTCCACACCCACATGGAATCTACCAGGGTCCCATCCAGATCAAAAATGACAGCTTTGGTATCCTCTAACATAATTTTCTTATCTCCTCTTCGGTCAGTGACCGGTATTCTCCTTTTGCAAGTGTCTTATCCAGTATAAGACTTCCCATAGAAAGCCGCTTCAGATAGACTACCTCTTTTCCGACTGCGTGAAACATCCGCTTCACCTGATGGAAACGTCCTTCCGTGATCGTAAGCTCGATTTCCGACTCTTCCCCACTTTTCAGGATCCGGAGATCCGCGCTTTTAGCCGGCGTATCGTCTCCGATATCCACTCCGTCTGCAAATGCTTTCACATCAGATTCGTCTACCTTTCCCTGTATTTTCGCATAATATATCTTATCCACATGCTTTTTCGGAGAAAGCAGGCGGTGTGCCAGTTCTCCGTCATTGGTGATCAGAAGAAGTCCTTCCGTGTCCTTATCCAGACGTCCTACCGGGAACAGATCATTTCTTTTTTTATCTGCAATCAGATCCAGAACTGTCTTGTCACGGTCATCTTTTGTTGCGGAAATGACACCTGCCGGTTTATGGAGCATATAATACTCTTTTTTAGCGTATCCAATCTGTTTTCCGTCAAGACTTACTTTCTGTGTGGTCTCATCGATTTTAAGTTCCGGTTTTTTCACCGCCTCTCCATCAACCATGACACGTCCGCTGCGGATCAGCTTTTTGATTTCACTTCTGGTTCCCTGCCCCATCTCGGCAAGATATTTGTCTATGCGCATCATGCGGACTGATTCCTCCATCCAGGCAGATATTTGTTCTTCAAAGTTCCGTTCGTGACTTTTCCCCATCCAAGCGGGAAACCGTCTGTACAGACCAGATGCCAGCCTTTTGCCTTAGCCGGAACCAGATCCTCCACATCGATTGTCTCACCTTTCAGATAACGCATCAGTCGGTCATCATCAGAAGACAGGTTCAATGTATGCGCGTACTCTTCCATTTTCAGGTTCATCGCCAGTGCCTGGCTCGGCTCAAAACGCTTTTTCTTCAGTTCGCCAAGGAGCAGTCCGCTTCTTAAAAATCTTGCGCCTTTCAGTTCCGGAAGATTCTCCGGCATATAGTACACACGCTCTCCATGGATATCCAGTCTCCACAATTTCAGCTCCCACTTGACATCACGGAAGAATTCTTCCAGCTCTGCCGGGATCTTCTTTGCTTTCTGCTCTGCGACCGGGGAAGATAGGCAGATTGCATCCGCACTCTTTTTCAGCAGTGCGAGGTAATGTCCCTCCCCTTTCATATGATGTGGAAAAATACGGACAGTCTTAGCAAAATCCGGATCCTTTGACTTGGTTACTTCCGGCATGCCCGGTGCAAATCCTTCATATCCTGCAATTTCCTGAATCTCGAATTCCGGATATTCACCGAGCAGATATTCGATCGTTCCCTCATTCTCCAGTGGATCAAACGTACAGGTTGAATACAGCATCATGCCACCCGGCTTTAACATTCTCGCCGCCTGGGTGATAATGCTTCTCTGCAGCTTCGAGAAAAATTCAGGTCCATGTTCTTCCCAGGCACGTACCATCTTCTTATCCTTACGGAACATCCCTTCCCCCGAACACGGCGCATCGATCAGGATCTTGTCAAAATAACCGCTGAAATAGCGTTCCAGTCGTCCGGGTTCTTCACTCATGACCAGCATATTGCCGATCCCGAAAACTTCCAGATTCTTTAAGAGTCCTCTTGCTCTGGAGCTGCTGATATCATTTGCTACCAGAACACCTTCGTTCTGAAGCTTCGCCCCAAGCTCGGTTGCCTTTCCCCCAGGTGCGGCACAAACATCCAGTACCCGGTCCCCCGGTTCTACCGGAAGACGGTTCGCCGGTGTCATCGCACTCGGCTCCTGCAGGTAGTAAAGTCCTGCAAAATAATACGGATGCTTCGCAGGAGATATCTTTTCTCCGTCATAGTAAAAACCGTTGTCGATCCACGGGATCGGTGTGATCTCAAACGGACAGATCTTCACAAAATCCTCCACAGAAATCTTCTCTGTATTCACACGAAGTCCGTAATATCTCGGCTCATCATAACATTTTATATAATCCTCAAATTCATCTCCGAGGAGTGCCTTCATCTTCTCTTCAAATTCATTTGGTAAATTTATCATTCTTTCGTCCTCCATATCATTTAAGTATAGCATAGTTAGAAAGAACAGGAAAGTTTTTTCTCCCCGGCAAGTCTTAAAATCCAATAGGGATTGTAGCTGGTTTCTTCGCCATCCGGATACAGATAAATCCCCAGATGCAGATGCGTGGCAAACATCCCTTTCGTCCCCTCCGGACCATATCCGGTATTTCCCATAAATCCAATGATATCCCCTGCCTTCACCTCGTCCCCTTCCTGATAACTTCCATATGAGTCCAGATGTGCATAATAGAAATATGCACCGGACGGTGCGGTAATCCCGATCCGGTATCCTCCCTTTTCCAGCCAGCCTTTTGCCGATACTACCCCATCCGTCATACTCACAACCGGATAGAGCCCGGGGATATCTTTCGATGCCATCAGATCACAGCCTTCATGTCCCCTTTTTCCTCCGTAGGTGCGCTCTCCCATCCAGCTGTCCACAAAAGATACCTGATACTGTGGATGTTTCGGTGATTCCGGAACAGGAAAATAGCGGATATCATTCCAAAGAGCTGTACAGATCTTTTCAAAAGTTTTCCACTCTTCTTTTTCCGACCATTTTTCAAACAACTCTTTTTCGTTATCCTGTGAAAACAGGCTATTTTCCAGAAAATAAATGGCATAAAGTCTTCCTCTTTTTTCATGATATGTCTTCGCAAGAACCTGGAAAAACGCCTCCTCCATCCCAAGCTTTCTGAATTCTTCTGTACTTCCTGTTTTCAGGTTCAATCGGCTTTTTTTAGCTTTCTCGTTAAGCTGTATGCTTGCTGCCACACAAAAAATCAGCAATAAAAAAAGGAGCAGAAGCAATCTGCGTTCCAGTCTTTTTTTCAAGATTTCTCCATTTTTCTTTTATTCTATTCGCACTGAATCTCTTCTATGCACATGTGCCCCGGTATATCTGTCTGTGTTTTTTCATAAACTGTTGCAAAAGAATACGGCAGGTATACACGATGAAAACCAAAAAGCTGTCGGTGTTTTTTCTGATCGGACTTTTCCTTCTGATGCTTTTTTCCCCGGAAACCGTTGCCACAGGTGCCGCAAACGGACTGCTGCTCTGGTACCGGCAGGTGCTTCCGGTGCTCTTTCCTTTTCTTCTTATAACCGGTCTTATGATCCGCACAGGTAGCATTTCCCTGATCAATCAGATCCTTTCTCCGATTCTGAAGCCTTTTCTTGGCATTTCCGAAAATGCTTCTTTTTCGGTAGTCTGTGGATTTCTCTGTGGCTTTCCGGTAGGGGCAAAATCCTGCTCTGACCTGACTGATAAGGGAGAAATTTCTTCTGCTGAAGGAGAATATCTTCTCTCTTTCTGTAACAATGTCAGTCCTGCGTTTCTGACCGGGTATGTGGCAGTAAAAAGTCTCAAGCAGCCTGAAATGACGCAGATCTGTCTGCTTTTTCCTATCCTTTCCGCACTGTGCTGTTCCTTTTTGTTCCGCAGATGGTATCTGCCGCAGAAACCTTTTGCGACTGCAGGAGAACAGGCTGATTCCAGGCAATCTCTTCCTTTTTCCAGGGCTCTTGACGAAAGTATTCTGTCAGCATGTGATTCCATCACGAAAATCGGCGGATATATGATCGTTTTCTCAGTGCTCCTTTCTTTTATGGCAAAACTTTCCTTTCAAAATTTCTTCTGGAAGTTGTTGCTTCTTCCCGGAGTGGAACTGACCGGAGGAATCCGCATGCTCTGTCAACTGGACCTTACTTCTGAACTGCGGTTTCTTCTCGTCATGGCGCACTGTTCTTTCGGAGGAGTCTGCGCGCTTTTCCAGACCAAATGCATGATCCGGTCCCAGAACTGGTCTTTTTCTCGCTATATAACAGAAAAGCTGATTACCGCAATGGTAACCAGCCTGTTCGCTTTTTGCTATCTGAAATTGTTCGGATAAAGAACTTATTCCATCTGTCCCTGTTCTGTCTGTCCGGCTTCTCCGCCGAATTCTGCTTCCAGTCCGCGTGATGACTTATCCGGAACTTCCAGTTCTGCACGGTTGTTACGGACAACATCATAACATTCCTGAAGGGATGTTACCAGACTGTCATACTTGCTTGTGTAACTGTTCAGTGTATGGCCGATGATGCTTTCGGCATTGGCAAGAAGGTCATCTGTATACTGCACTGCCCCGATACGGATATCGTTGGCATCATTGGTTGCATTATCCAGGATCTGCTGTGCCTGATCTGTTGCTGCCATAACGATCTCGTTTGCCTGTGCGTATGCCTGCTGCATGATCTCATGCTCGCTTACCAGTTCGCTTGTCTGTGCATGTGCTTCTTCAATCATGCTCTCTGCTTTCTGCTGTGCATCTGCAAGGATTGCATCCTTGTTCGCGATGATCTTCTGATAACGCTTGATCTCATCCGGAGTCTTCATACGAAGTTCACGGAGAAGTTCGTCGATCTGGTCTTTATTCACGATAATCTTTGTAGTTGATAATGGCTGAAACTTACAGCTGTCAATATACTCTTCAATTTCTTCAATAATCTGCTCAATACGGCTGCTCATAATTTTACACTCTCCTTCTTGTCACAGACCTGCTGTGACATCTTTTCTTTTATACTTTTGGCGACAGTCTCCGGCACGAACTGGGAAATATCCCCTCCGAAAGCTGCGACTTCTCTTACGATTGTAGAGCTAAGGTAAGAATACTTGAGATTGGTTGTAAGGAACATGGTTTCTACTTCCGGCTCAAGCTTATGATTCGTCTGTGACATCTGGATCTCATACTCAAAATCTGTGATCGCACGCAGTCCGCGAATCACTAGACGCGCCTTCTGCTGTCTTGCGAATTCCACAAGCAGCCCGTCGAAAGGTACTACTTTCACGTTGCCGAGATCTTTTGTCACTTCCTCTAACATTTTAACACGTTCTTCTACAGAAAACAACGGGGTTTTTGCTTTATTCATCAATACTCCGATTATAAGTTCGTCTACAATTTTGCTGCTCCGGGTAATAATATCCAGATGTCCGAAAGTTACCGGGTCAAAGCTTCCCGGATAAATCGCTCTTATCATGAGTCTACTCCTCCACAGATATAAATACATGCATATTGGTCTTGTATTTCTTTTGTTTGATCATTGAAAAACCAAGTTCCTCCAGATAAGAAAAATCAGTTGCCAAAGATGCTTCCACGATGATCAGTGCATCCTTTTCCAGCAAGTCTGATTTTGCAAGATAAGTAAGCACCTCTTTTTCCAGCATATGGTTGTACGGTGGATCCATAAACACATAATCGAATTTTTCTCTTCCATCCAGTCTGCGAAGTGCCGAAAACACATCCTCCCGGATTACTTCCGCCTGGTCTGCAAGCTGTGTCTTTTTCAGATTCTCCATAATGCACTGGATCGCATCCGGATTGTTTTCCACAAAAACCGCCTTTTTTACACCTCGGCTGATCGCCTCAATCCCGATTGCCCCGCTTCCTGAAAAAAGATCCAGAAATGTACAGTCGCAAAGTCCATGTGCGATCATATTGAATAAGGTTTCTTTGGTTCTGTCGGTTGTCGGACGTGTCTCCATTCCTTTTACCGTCACAAGTGGTATTCTTCTGGCTTTCCCTGCTATGACTCTCATCTTATCGTTCTCCTGATCTATGATGTCAGAAACTACTCCATCATTCCAAAACATAGGGTGTTTTGTCTTTTAACCCTGACAACATATTATACTTATTTGTGATTATTTTGTCAATTTTCCCGCTTGTATTTTACCAGATACATTTTTTTTATCTGTCTTTTTTCAGATACAAAGCTCTACTTTTCCGACTCCATCTGTACCTGATGGACAGTGATCTGCTGATATGGAATATCAATATGATTTTCATCCAGTGTCAACTTGATGTTTTCCAGCATCCGCCATCTTGTCGGCCAATACTCTTCACTTTTTACCCAGGCACGGACACCTATCACAACCGAACTGCTCCCAAGCTCATGGACAAAAACATTATGTTCCATAGTCTGGATGACGGACGGATCATTTTTTACAAGTTCCTGCAACAGTTTCTTGGCAAGGCGCAGATCCGCTTCATATGCAATATCCACCTTCAGATCCAGCTGGCGGTAATCTTTGTCCGTCACATTGGTAAGGCTTGTGTTGGCAAGTGTTCCATTCGGCACAACGATCGTCTTGTTGTCAATGGTGGCAAGCTTGGTGTAGAAGATCTGGATCTCTTTGACCGTTCCTTCATTGCCATGGCTGTCTTCTATAATATAATCCCCGACAACAAAAGGCTTCAAAAATAAGATCAGCATCCCACCGGCAAGGTTGGAAAGACTTCCCTGCAGAGCAAGACCAACCGCCACACCTGCTGATGCAACCGCTGCTGCAATCGATGCAGATTCTACACCGAGCGAATTGATAATTGCCAGAAACAGCAGTATATGAAGTCCGTATTTCAACAGAGAATCCACAAACTGTCTCGCACCGGTATCCGAATTGGCGCGTTCCATGGATGCCCTCGTAATCTTGCGGATCCAGTTGATCATCTTATGGCAGATGATGAATACGAGCAGTGCCATCAGGATCCGGATTCCAAACGAAATCAGGTCAGGACCTTTTTCCTGAATGAATTTATTAAATCCGGTGATTGTATCCACCGTGTCCTGTACGGTCGCCTCTACCTCATTTCCTGCGGCTTTCTGTGTCAAAAGCATGTTTTATCCCTCCTTCAGTGCAATGAATGCTGCAAGATTTCCCCTCTTTCCTTTGGATGCACGATGGGAAAATAAAAGTTTCGGGTTACAACAGGTACACACATTAGTAACTGCCAGGTGTTCCGGTCTGATCCCTGCATCTGTGAGAACCAGTTCATTTGCCTTCCAGAGATCCAGCTGGAACTTTCCATTCTCCTTGGCATAGAACAGACGGTCATATTCAGACTCTCTGAAATTTGCACGGAACATGTCGATCACATCTTCACTGACTTCATAGCAGTCCTGACAGATGGACGGTCCCACACAGGCAATGATATTCTTTGGATCACAGCCGAATTCTTTCTGCATCTTTTCAACCGTCACCTGTCCCATCCGGTTCACGGTGCCTCGCCAGCCGGAATGGCTGGATGCTACCACCTTTTTCACCGGATCCAGAAACAGAAGCGGTACACAGTCCGCGTAAAATGTCACCAGACAGATCCCCGGTACATTTGTGATCAATCCGTCTACATCTGTGTAATCCTTTTCTCTTGTAACACCTTTGCCGGCATCTTCTCTTGTCACGATCCGTACGTTCGTCGTATGGGTCTGATGCGTGCAGACCATATGTTCCGGCTTCACGCCGATTGCAGCTGCCATTCTTCTGTAGTTCTCGTCCACATGCGTGGGATCATCCCCTCTGGTATAGCTCAGGTTCATGCTTCCCAGGAAACCTTCACTCACTCCTCCAAGCCTGGTCGAAATTCCATGTTCTACAAGTCCTTCCTTTTCAAGGATCGGATACTTGAGAAATGGTACGCCGGCACTTATGCATTCGTCAAAGATATGCTCCTCATTTTTATATTTTAATCCTATTTTCATCTGTACTCTCCCGTATTGTGATATCTGCAGACAGCCATCTGGCTTTTTCCCTGGTATAATAAATCATACAATTCCAAAGTCTCCGCAGTACTCAAATGCATTTTTCCGCAAAGAAATTTTATTTCCCGCGATTCCTACTACATCGAAACGGCATGGTATCTCTGTGCAGCCGTTCTTCATCAGATAATAAACGGCCGCTCCGGACAGGCGCATCTGTTTGGACACAGATACCGCCTCCAGAGCAGCCGAAAGCCCTCCTGTTTTGCGAAATTTCACCTCACAAAAGACCAGATATTCTCCGTCTTTTGCAACAATGTCAATCTCCGCATAACGGCAGCGGAAATTATACTCCAGTATCTGATATCCTTGCTTTTCCAGAAATTCACCTGCTATTTTTTCATATTTTGTACCGGTCCTTCGCCGGTTTTTTTCATTCTCCAATTGCCTTTTGGATCTGATCTTCTACCTGTTCTGACGGATTTTTATACGAAGTGTCCGATAAAACTTCTTCTGTGGATCGGTGTCGGTCCAAGCGTCTGAAGCGCTTTGATATGTTCTGCTGATCCATAACCTTTGTTAGATGCAAATCCATATCCCGGAAGTAGCTTATCATACTCTTCCATCAGACGGTCTCTTGTTACCTTTGCCACAATACTTGCTGCAGCGATGGACACGCTTTTTGCATCTCCCTTGATGATCGGAACCTGTGGAATCACAACCTCCGGAATGGTAACTGCATCATTTAAAAGCAGATCCGGCGAGACTTTCAAATTGCCAATCGCCTGACGCATGGCTTCGTAGGTTGCCTGCAAAATATTGATCTCGTCAATCCTTGCAGGGGAAGCCATCCCGAGACCTACTGCAACTGCTTTGTCCATGATCTCATCATAAAGCTCATCTCTTTTTGCTGCGGAAAGCTTCTTGGAATCATTTATATAAAGGATCTCGCACTCTTTTGGCAGGATCACAGCCCCTGCAACTACCGGACCTGCAAGTGGTCCCCTTCCCACCTCGTCAATTCCACAGATAAACGCATGGTCAGCATATTTTTCTTCGTACTGACGCATTTTCGCAAGGCGATCTTTTTCGGCAAGCAGCTTTTCCTTCTGCTTTCTGTACTTTTCCAGAAGCTTTTGCACACCGGCTCTGTCATCCGGCGCATAGACCTTCATCAGCTGCTCCCTTTCGGCATCCTCTGCCGCTTTTAAACGGCTGTCGATCTCTTTGATACTTTCTTTACTCATGCTTTATCACTCCGATTTTGTTGAACGGATAAATTCTTACCCAGGCACGCCCGATCAGCATATCACGGGTAAGTACACCCACACTTGCCACACGGCTGTCCGAGCTGTGATTCCGGTTATCTCCCAGGACAAAATATTCATCATCTCCCAGTTTGATCGGCTCTGCTGCAATTCCCGGATCTTCCATCACCTCTGCACCATAATGTTCATCCAGCTTTTTGCCATTAATATACACATACCCATCGATCACCTGCACAGTATCACCGGGCAGTCCGATGATACGTTTGATATAATAGGTATTCTCTGCATGCTGGTAAGGGAATACAATAATATCATATCTTTCCGGCTCGCGGAAACGGTAGCTGAGCTTATCCACGATCAGGTTGTCTCCGTCTGAAAGTGTCGGTTCCATTGAATGACCGTCTACTTTAGTGCGCTGTCCGACAAAGGTGACGATCACCCATGTCAGCAGAACAATGACCAGAAGATACAGAAGTGTTCCTCCCAGTGATCTCCATATGCTCTGCTCCTGCTCCGGAGCTTCTTCCTTGTTGTCTTCCTTATTCATTTGTATACTCCTTTACAAATTCAAGTGTGATCCTTCCGAGTCTTCCATTTCGGAAATCATCCAGCAGCATACCAGCTGCTTTTGCGGTATCTAATTCATTTCCGCGTACCAGACAATGGCGGCTCTCAGCAATTGCTTCCAATACACTGTAGCTGTTCTGCTTTTCGTTGATCGTATATTTCTCAGCAAGAACACCCGGATAAGCATCCTGCATATAGCTGATCAGCTCCGCCGCAAGCTCTTCCAGATTCATGATCTCATCCTTGATCGACCCGATAAATGCAAGGCGCAGTCCCACTTGCTGATCCTCAAACTTCGGCCAGAGAATTCCCGGTGTATCGAGAAGCTCTACGTTCTTGTTTAGACGGATCCATTGCTTTCCTTTGGTCACACCCGGTTTGTTACCGGTCTTTGCACAGGCTTTTCCGGCAAGTGCATTGATAAAAGTAGACTTTCCGACGTTCGGGATTCCGACTACCATCGCACGGACCGGACGGTTCAGAATCCCTCTCTTACGGTCACGCTCTGTCTTTTCTTTACACGCTTCCTGGATCACTCCCTGAATAGACTTGATCCCGCCGCCTTTACGGGAATTAACCTTAACTGCCGAATATCCTTTTCCACGGAAATAGCCGATCCACTCTTCTGTCTGTTTCTCATCTGCAAGATCTGCCTTATTGAGCAGGATCAGTCTTGCTTTATTCTTTCCAAGTTCATCGATGTCCGGATTCCGGCTGCTCATCGGAACTCTTGCATCAACCAGTTCGATCACAAGATCGATCAGTTTGATATTCTCCTGCATCATCCTTTTGGCCTTTGTCATATGCCCCGGATACCATTGAAAATTCATCCAGTTTCCTCCTTCTATTTACCAAGCAGTCCGAAACGGTCTTTCGGGGAAAGGATAAACCATACTTTCCCTTCAATCTCGGAACGCTTTACATTTCCAATATCAGCCATCCGGCTGTCTTCACTGCTCTCCCGGTTGTCACCAAGGACAAAATACTCATCTCCACCGAGAACGATCTTCTCACTGGCAATACCTGCATCTGCAATTGCAGTAGTCTCATACTTTTCAACCAGCTTTCTGTTGTTGACATAAATCTCTCCATCCCTGATCTCAACGCTTTCGCCCGGAAGTCCGATAATCCTTTTAATATAGGAATGAAGATTCTCATTCCCTTTTGGTTTGAACACGATAATATCTCCGCGCTTCGGTGTACTGGCATCATATACGATCCGGTTTACTAAAACCACATCCCCATTCCGAATCACCGGGTTCATGGACTCTCCGATATTACTGATCTGATGCCCGAAATACCACACAAACACAAATGCACACAGGCAGACGAGCACAATTTGGAATACCCATCCAAATACTTCGGGAATCCATTTCAAATTGATATGTTTTCTATGCTTTCTGTCAAATCTGAGTTCTTTTCTTTTTCTACGTCTCATCTGTTATCATATCCTATATTAGCAAAAGGGACAAGTACCTGTCGTATTTGTCCCTCTTTAAGCATTTACTATTTTACTAATTCTTTAACTTTTGCTCTCTTACCTACACGATCTCTTAAGTAGTTAAGTTTTGCACGTCTTACTTTACCTTTACGAACAACTTCTACTTTTTCAACGTTTGGTGAGTGAAGCGGCCATGTCTTCTCTACGCCGATTCCGTTAGAGCTTTTTCTTACTGTAAATGTTTCTCTTGCTCCGCCGCCCTGTCTCTTTAATACAGTACCTTCAAATACCTGAATTCTCTCACGGTTTCCTTCTTTGATCTTACCGTAAACTTTTACAGTATCTCCAACGTGGAATTCCGGAGCATTTTCTTTTAACTGAGCTGCTTCAATGTTCTTAATAATTTCGTTCATGTGTGAACCTCCTTCATATTTTGACGTTCTTAATACGCTTTTTCTATCGTATCAGAGGACCATCTCTGTTTTCATCACAACGTGCTATATATTAACACATTATTCTTCATTTTTCAAGTCTTTTTCTCGATTTTCTATAATCTCTTCTGCAAGTTCTCTTTCTTTCATGGTAAGCTCTGCGCCTTCCAGAAGATCCGGACGCCATTTTGCAGTACGGATCACTGACTGCTCTCTGCGCCATTTCTCTACATTGGCATGATGGCCGGATAAAAGGATCGGCGGAACCTGCCTGTCGTGCCAGATCTCCGGTCTGGAATACTGCGGATATTCCAGGAGATTGTCCTGAAAACTCTCAAATTCGGCAGATACATCATTATGCAGAACCCCCGGGATCAGGCGGGATACCGCATCCACGATCATCATTGCCGGAAGTTCACCGCCTGTCAATACATAATCGCCGGCTGACACATAATCCGTTACGATCTCCTCCAGCACACGTTCATCGATTCCTTCGTAATGTCCGCACAAAAGCACCAGTTCATCTTCTTTCGCAAAATTTTCTGCCATCTTCTGGTTAAACGGCTTCCCCTGAGGGGAAAGATAAATCACACGCGGTCTCTTTCCTTCCGGGAGGGCTGCTTTTTCCCGAATGGCAAGATAAGTCTGGTAAACCGGCTCTGCCTGCATCAACATTCCTGCGCCACCGCCATACGGATAATCATCCACACTGCTATGCTTGTTAAATGCGTAGTCCCTGATATTCCAGGCTTCAATCTCAAGAATTTCATTCTTCACAGCTCTTCCTATAATACTGGTTTCCAGACCGTTCATCACCATCTCCGGAAAGAGCGTCATGATATCAAATCTCATATTGTTCTCCTACTATTCTGTCACTTAAATCAGTCCGTCCATCAGATGAACAGTCATTTTTCTATTCTCGGTATCTACATCCAGAATACAGTCATGGATTGCCGGAAGAAGTACCTCACCGTGCGCCTCTGTCAATACCACATAGACATCATTCGCACCGGTTTCCATAATATCTTCCAGGACACCGAATTTTTCACCGTCCTCAGTATAGACATCCATACCGATAATATCTGCCATGTAGTACTCATCCTCTTCCAGTTCCACGGCATCCTCACGAGATACAAGAAGTGGCATCTTTCTGTATTTTTCAATATCATTTATGTTATCGATCCCTTTGAACTTCAGAATCACATACTGTTTAAAAAATTTTACACCTTCAATTTCAAGGGGAATCTGTTCTTTTCCTGTATCAAGAACCACATCTTTCAGATCACGGAAACGGTTTGGATCATCGGTTGTCGGAAATACTTTAACTTCGCCTTTAATTCCGTGGGTAGATGTGATCACACCAACTTGCAGGTAATCATTTTGTTGCATACTTTGTCCTTTCTTAGCATAAGATAAACTTTACACCGAAAAAGTCTGTTTTTAGTCTTTTGAAGCGACTTTTTCTCCATCCCCCAGATACAGTGAATCTGTCATTGGCAGCTTCTCTTGCATACTAAGGCATGATAAAAAACGCAGATAAAAATAAATTTACCTGCGTTTTATTTTTATGCTATTGCATAATTTCAACCACGACTTTTTTGTCTTCTTTGGCCGCGGCTGCCTTTACAACGGAACGGATTGCTTTCGCAATTCGGCCTTGCTTACCGATCACCTTTCCCATATCATTATCTGCGACATGTACTTCGATCACGGTAGTCTTGCCTTCCTGTTTTTCCGTAACCACGACGCCTTCAGGATTGTCCACAAGTGCTTTCGTAATTACTTCTACTAAATTTTTCATCACTCGCACCTCCGCGAAGCAACCTATTTTTCAATACCTGCTGCCTTAAAGATTTTTCCAACTACTTCTGTAGGCTGAGCACCGTTGTTTAACCATTTCTTAGCTGCTTCTTCATCTACTTTGAATACGCTAGGATCCTGAGTTGGATCGTATGTTCCGATTTCTTCGATGAATTTTCCGTCTCTTGGTGATCTAGAATCAGAAACAACGATTCTATAGAAAGGAGCTTTCTTCTGTCCCATTCTTCTTAATCTGATTTTTACTGCCATTTTACTTTCCTCCATAAAACAATTTGTATTTATAATAGTTTATCTATATATCACGCATGATCTGCGGAATATATCTTCTTTAGAAAGGCATCCTGAACTTGCCTTTTTTTCCTTTCCCGCCCATCATTCCCGGGAAGGACTTCATCATCTTGCGCATCTGCTCGAACTGCTTCATCATCTTGTTGACCTCTGAAATGTCAACCCCGGCTCCTGCTGCGATTCTTCGCTTTCTCTGCGGAGTGATGATGTCCGGATTCTGACGTTCCTTGATCGTCATGGAATAGATGATTGCTTCGACTCTTGCCATCTTCTGTTCCGCATCATCTGCATCGATATCCGGCATCTTGCCTTTGCCAAGACCACCCATACCGCCAAGTCCGGGGAGCATATTCATAATACTTCCAAGACCGCCCATCTTGCGCATCTGTTTCATACTTTCCAGATAGTCCTCAAAATCAAACTGCGACTTTTTGAGCTTTTCTGTCATCTTACGTGCCTGTTCTTCGTCGATCTCTTCGCCGGCTTTCTCGATCAGGCTGAGTACATCCCCCATACCGAGGATTCTGGAAGCCATACGGTCCGGATAAAACTGCTCCAGATCTGATAACTTCTCGCCCATACCTACATAAAGGATCGGGCATCCGGTGACTGCCTTGATTGAAAGTGCCGCACCACCTCTGGTATCGCCGTCAAGCTTTGTGACGATTACTCCATCTATACCAATCTTCTCATTAAAGTTCTCTGCAACATTCACGGCGTCCTGACCGGTCATTGCATCGACAACGAGAATACTCTGATGAACCTCGACCGTGTTCTTGATCTCCTGCAGTTCTTCCATCATTTCTTCATCAATATGGAGACGTCCTGCAGTATCCAGAATAATCACATTGTTGCCATTTTTTCCAGCATGCTCCAGTGCTGCTTTAGCGATATTCGCCGGCTTCTGGTTATCTCCCATGGAGAACACTTCCACACCCTGCTTCTCTCCGTTGATCTGCAACTGTTTAATAGCTGCAGGTCTGTAGACATCACATGCTACCAGAAGAGGCTTCTTACCTTTCAGTTTGAACTTTCCTGCAAGCTTTGCTGTGGTTGTTGTCTTACCTGCTCCCTGAAGACCCATCATCATAATGACCGTCTTCTGGCTTCCCGGATGGAATTTAATCTCCGTTGTCTCAGAGCCCATCAGATTCACCAGTTCGTCATTCACGATCTTGATCACCATCTGTCCCGGATTCAGTCCGCTCATCACATCCTGTCCGACTGCACGCTCCTGCACACTTTTTACAAAATTTTTGACAACTTTGAAGTTAACATCTGCCTCCAGAAGAGCCATCTTAACTTCACGCAGAGCCGCTTTTACATCATCTTCTGTAAGTCGCCCCTTGCTTCTTAAATTCTTGAATACGTTCTGAAGTTTTTCTGTCAAACTGTCAAATGCCATGTTATAACTCCTCTATGATCTCTCCCGAAAGCTTTTTCACTTTCTTTATCAGTTCTTTTTCGTCCTGCTCTTCATAATTCTCAAGGAGCAGATCGATCTCATGGACTTTTTCTTTCACAGACATAAACTTCTCCACCAGATGCAGCTTCGCTTCATAATCCTCCAGACTCTTGTTGCAGCGCCGGATCATATCATGAACACCCTGTCTGCTGATCCCCGCATCTCTTGCGATCTCGCTGAGCGAATAATCTTCAAGTACTGCCTGTTCATAAATCTCTTTCTGATGTTTTGTCAGAAGCTCACCATAAAAATCATATAATAATGTCTGCTTTAAAATCTCGTCCATCACTTATCACCTGTGCTATCATATAACAGATTTTCATTGGTGTCAAGTATTTTTTCTTGACATTCGAGAAGTTTTTCTACATGCAGGTTCCCATGTCCCTGTCTCTGGTCATAATACCTTCCCTTTTCACAGGAATTCCACAGTCTGTATTTAAGTTCCAGATTACACATATCCGGGTATTTCTGCAAAACCAGAGCCGCTGCCCCAGACACCGCCGGAGTTGCCATAGAAGTCCCGCTTTTCGGAATATAGGCGTAAGGACTCCTCACCGGATACAGGTAATTGCAGGAATAAATCCGGTTTCCCGGCACGGTAAGATCCGGTTTTTTGATACAATCTCCGGTCGGCCCGCAGCCGGAATACTTCTTTCCCATTTCTTCATCCGCCCCAACTGTGATCACCTTCCGACTGTTTCCCGGGATCGTGATGCTCCCTTCCTTCGGTCCTTTGTTTCCTGCCGCCGTCACAACCACCAGGCCGGCATCCCAGAGCCGTTCTACCCAGAACAGGAGCAATTCATCTTCCGGATCTTTCTTATGAGGAAGAGTTCCAATCGAAATATTGACGATCCGGATCTTCATTTCCTTTTGTTTTAACAGCACGTACCGGATCCCGTTTATCACATCCCGGATTTTTCCACCACCCCTCTGATTCAGCACCTTGACTGCAAAGATCTGCGCCTCCGGTGCCATTCCGCTGTACAGGCCTCTTCCGCTTTTTCCATTTCCGGCAAGAATCCCTGCCACATGGGTTCCGTGTCCGTTGTCATCATATATGGTTTTCTTTCCCTGTACACAGTCCTTCCATCCCACGATGCGACCGGCAAGATCCGGGTGCTGTGTAATCCCTGTATCCAGAACGGCACAAACGACACCCTTTCCGGTGATTTTGTTTTGCATTGTATCCGAACACCAATAGTGGATTTTCCGTTTTAAATCTTTCATATTTAAAAATATCCTTTTTCTATTAGAATATTCTTTCTGAAACCAGATGCC
The DNA here is from genome assembly GCF_054660775.1 of Allocoprococcus similis. Classification (NCBI taxonomy): domain Bacteria; kingdom Bacillati; phylum Bacillota; class Clostridia; order Lachnospirales; family Lachnospiraceae; genus Allocoprococcus; species Allocoprococcus similis. The sequence goes on along the minus strand of NZ_BAAHSG010000007.1, from coordinate 184,847 downwards.
AATTTCTTCGGAACTTTTTTGAAACACTGACATGCCTCCTTACATATGATGAAGTGTAAAGAAACCTTACTGGAGGCTATCAAATATGAGTGAATTAAGTGCAACAAACTGCGGATGTGGAAATTCTATGGATAACTGTGGATGTGGTTGCGGAATGTCTTCCTGCGTATGGATCATTCTTCTCCTCTGCTGCTGTGGCGGATGGGGACGCAATGGCGACGGCTGTGGCTGCGGAAATGACAGCTGCCTGTGGATCATCCTTCTTCTCTGCTGCTGTGGTGGATTCGGAAACGGATTCGGAACTGGATGCGGTAATGGATGCGGATGTGGAAACGGCTGTGGCAACGGCGGATGCGGCTGCTAGTTACGAAACTCAGACTCCATTCGTTCAGACAGACCAAAGGCGGGGCAAATTATATCCCCGCCTTTCTTATGTTTTATTTTTGTGCTTCTCCTGTTGCTTTTCGCGCGCCTCTTCCTGCTCCTTTTCCTTTTTCTTTCGCAAACATTCTTCATCCACTTCATAGATTGCATTTCCATCAATGATAATCCGGCTGCTCATTTACCAAAATCCTTCCATTATTTCTTCCTTTGCTTTATTATATGTGGATCTCATATTTTCCGTCTTCTTTACATATATATTTATAACGCTGAACCGTGGAGGACATATGGAAAAGAAACCGCCCCTTGTCATGACGCCATTTGACGAGTCTCTCACGAATGATTTTCTTCAGCTTGTCAAAATCATTCTTCCCTATCTGCCCGATCACGTTCAGCGTATAGCTGGCATTTATGTGAAACTTGCGGAACTTATGAATGCCTTTTACTGTTTCCAACCTCCTTATTATCATAACCGCAGAGGGCGGCTGCGAAAGCAGGAGAAAGATCCGGGCAGCATGTTTGAAGCAGTTGTACCCTATCTTTCTCCTGAAAAAAGAGAAATGTTCGATTCCTTTTCCGGAATATGGCAGATGATGGAAATGATGAAAGAGATGGACTTTGGAGATCCTGCAAATATGGCAGATATGATGAATGGATTTCAGGCAGCCCGGGATATGCCGGATATGATGAGTGGATTTCAGGCAGCCCAGGATATGCCGGATATGATGAGTGGATTTCAGACAGAAAGGATGGATGAAAATGAACGAATGGATGGAGCATCCGGATCTTGCGAATCTGGATCCGCTGAAACAGGAGCTGATCCGGAAAGCGGCGATGAAAGCCGGTGGCAAGAACGGGAAAGCGCTGGTACCGGTGATGATGTCGCTGATCACCGGCGCGAATAAACGGGGAATCCGGTTTACCCCTGATGAAATTTCGCTGATTCTTTCAGTGATCAAAGAAGGGAAAAGTAAAGAGGAGCAGGCACAGATTGACCAGATGGTGCAGATGATCCGGGCAATACAGGCAGGAAAACAGCCACCGGGTACCGGAAGGCGATAAAAATTGCCTTGCCCGTCAATCAATGCTATAATGAACGGCAGAAATGCACTTCAGGAGGAGCTTATGACAACGATCAAACTTACCATAGAATACGACGGAACCCGCTATCCGGGCTTTTCCACAAAGAAAAAAAGCGCCAGCATCGAATCAAAGCTTACACTGGCGATCAGGGATGTAACCGGACAGTCCACACAGCTTTTTGCTGCCGTAAAGACAGAACCGGGTGTTCACGCAGCACATCAGATTGTAAGTTTTCAATTAGAAAAAGAATCTTTTTCAGGCAATACAGAACTGTTAAAAATGAAATTAAACGCAGCTCTTCCGGCAGATATCGCAGTCACTTCACTGGAAATCGCAGATGAACGTTTTGTGGCTTCTCTCGCGGCAAAAAGCTGCACCTATACCTGCCGGATCGCCACAGATCCTGCCATAGCATTATTTTCCCGTCCGTACACCTGTGTTGTAACCGAGTCTCTTGACCTGGAAGCCATGCGGCAGGCAGCGCAGCTTCTTACCGGTACGCATGACTTTGCCGCATTTTCAAACGGACGTACTAAAAAAAGTACAGTGCGCACTGTAGAAACGATCAAAATTAACCGCAAAGGCCAACTGATACAGATTCAGCTGACTGCAAATAGTTTTCTCAGGCATATGCCACAGCTTCTTGCCGGCAGCATTCTCACTGCAGGAAAAGAAAAAAAGACAGACGGAACTACGCTGACTCTTGCTGGTGTAGAATCAGCAGCTCCCGCCTGTCCTTCGCATGCATTCACCCTGACAGATGTACAGCTCCGTTGATCTATCCTTCGATGATCTTCACATAAAAGGTACGGTTTCTTGGTCCGTCAAACTCGCAGAAATACAGATCCTGCCAGATACCAAAGACGATCTCTCCATCATGGATGATCAGCGTCTGTGACGGTCCGACCATCGTCGTCTTCATATGTGCATGCGAATTTCCTTCTGCATGCTGGTAGAAGAACTGTTCTGTCGGAAATACTTTTTCAAAACCACACAACATATCATGTACCACATCCGGATCCGCATTTTCATTGATCGTAAATCCGGCTGTCGTATGTGGTGAGAAGATCACAGCAATCCCTTCTCTTACACCGCTTTTTTCGATGTCTTCCCTTACCATTCCTGTTACCTTTGTCATTTGCTGTGATGCGTTTGTCGCAATCTGATGTTCGTACAGATGCATATGCACACCTCCTTATTTTTCCAGATAAGCCTCAAGTCTCGAAAGCTCTCTTTTCATCAGTTCATATCCATGATCGTAGAAAGCCATCAGCTTATCATAATCTTTCTCCAGTCTGGATACCGGCTTCATTTCCGGGCGAAGGACGAAGATCTTCCCTTCTTTTTCCAGCTTTTCTATATACTCTTCTGTCCGGTTATACATCGCTGGTCTACGGATACAGGTACGGACAAGTTCCGGATATTTACTGTACATCTTCCGGTATAACTTACCGACCGCTTTGGAAGTCGGTTTTTTGCGGTAGCCCTCCGGTCTCGTCAAAATAAGGACTATTTTTTTTATTCCCTTTTCCTGCACATGCTTTACCGGAATGGAATCGGCAAGTCCACCATCCAGATACGGAATCCCGTCTACATTTACGATCGGACATACAAGTGGCATACTGCTGCTGGCGCGGCAGATCTTCATCAGCCGGTCTCTGTCGCTCTCTTCGGTCATATATTCGGCATTTCCCGTAAGACAATTGGTTGTCACGATCTCACAGGTCATATCATTTGAAAAATAAGTATCAAAATCAAACGGAAAGAGTTCATTCGGATATTTATTGAATACCATATCCATATCCAGAAGACTTCTTTCTTTTACAAAATCTTTAAGTCCGTAATAATAGCTGTATTCCTTTCCTCTGTGGATCATACAGTCCCTTGTCCTGCCGATCTGCTTTGAAACATAATCGACCGCATTACAGGAACCTGCCGATACGCCGACCACATAAGAAAAATACAGATCCTTTTCCATCAAATAATCCAGTGCGCCGGAAGTGAATACGCCTCTTGTTGCGCCGCCTTCCAGTACCAGTCCTGCTTCTGTCAAAACACTCGCTCCTTTCGTCCTGCCATGCTGTATATTTCGTGTATGATTTATAAGTATACCACAAATTCTTCCTTATGTTAATGCTTATTCTCTTGCGAAAATTGTGCAGTCATGTTACCATAGTGAACGTAATGCAAAAATTGAAACGATGATTCTATTTGAATAAGGAGAATTTTTATGATTAGTACAAGTAATATCACCCTCCGCGTAGGGAAGAAAGCCTTGTTTGAAGATGTAAATATTAAATTTACAGAGGGCAACTGCTACGGTCTGATCGGAGCAAACGGAGCCGGAAAATCTACATTTCTTAAGATACTTTCCGGACAGCTTGAGCCGACCAGCGGAGAAGTTATCCTCACACCAGGCGAACGTCTTTCCTTCTTACAGCAGGACCACTTCAAATACGACCAGTATCCGGTTCTTGATACCGTAATCATGGGAAATGCCCGTCTTTACGAGATCATGAAAGAAAAAGAAGTAATCTACGCCAAGGAAGATTTCACAGACGAGGATGGGATCAAGGCAAGTGAACTGGAAGCAGAATTTGCAACCCTGAACGGATGGGAAGCAGAATCTGATGCCGCTTCTCTTTTGAACGGACTTGGAATTGAGACAGAACTTCACTACAATATGATGAGCGAGCTGACCGGTGCACAGAAGGTCAAAGTCCTTCTTGCACAGGCACTTTTCGGTAATCCGGATATTCTTCTTCTGGATGAGCCTACCAACCACCTGGATCTGGATGCGATCGCATGGCTGGAAGAATTCCTGATCAACTTCGATAATACCGTTATTGTTGTTTCCCATGACCGTTATTTCCTGAATAAGGTCTGCACACAGATCGCCGATATCGATTACGGCAAGATCCAGCTCTACGCCGGTAACTACGACTTCTGGTACGAATCCAGCCAGCTGCTGATCCGTCAGATGAAAGAAGCCAACAAGAAGAAAGAAGAAAAGATCAAGGAGTTACAGGACTTTATTTCACGATTCAGTGCCAATGCGTCCAAGTCCCGTCAGGCAACTTCCCGTAAGCGCGCCCTGGAAAAGATCCAGCTTGATGAGATCCGCCCATCCAGCCGTAAATACCCTTACATTGATTTCAAACCGAACCGCGAGATCGGTAATGAAGTCCTGATGGTCGAAGGCTTATCCAAAACCATCAATGGGGAAAAGATTCTGGACAATCTTTCCTTCACGCTGAACCGGGATGACAAAGTTGCATTTGTCGGTGGAAATGAATTTGCCAAAACTGTTCTCTTCCAGATCCTGATCGGAGAAATGGAGCCGGATGAAGGTACTTATAAATGGGGAATCACCACTACACAGGCATATTTCCCGAAGGACAGTGGAAAAGAATTTGACAATGACGATACCATCGTAGAATGGCTGACTCAGTATTCGGAAGAAAAGGATGTTACCTATGTACGTGGCTTCCTTGGAAGAATGCTTTTCGCCGGTGACGACGGTGTGAAGAAGGTTAAAGTTCTTTCCGGTGGGGAAAAGGTACGCTGTCTGTTATCCAAGATGATGATCTCCGGTGCCAACGTACTGATCCTCGACGAGCCTACTGACCACCTGGATATGGAATCCATCACTGCACTCAACAATGGAATGAAGAAGTTCCCTGGCGTACTTCTGTTCTCTTCAAGAGACCACCAGATCGTTGAAACGACAGCAAACCGTATTATGGAAATTCTTCCGGGTGGAAAGATGATCGACAAGATCACAACTTACGATGAATACCTTGCGTCTGACGCAACTGCTGCAAAGAGACAGGCAATTCTGGATCTGAATACAGAAGAACAAGATGACTAAATATTTATCTTGGTATTACATTTAGACTAATGTATAATAAATCAGGACTAAAACTCAGGTAGTTCCCCCGAACAATTGAAGTTCGGCCCGACACCCGAGTTTTAGTCCTTTTTTTATCCTTGTATATTCTTTTTTTCTCTATATTACAGGCTTCCAATAAACCGTTCAAATGCTGCCCTGCCTTCTTCTGTCTGCTTATAAACACCGGCATCTTCCAGCACCTGGTTAAATACCTGTCCGATTTCCTCATGGAGAATGTCCATGATATTTTCTTTCGTAATGTCTGTATATTTTGGAAGGAATTCTTCTACCCAGTCTGCATGCTTTTCAAGCACTTCATTGCTGCGGATATCCTTTCCTTCAAGGATTGCATCTGCAAGCTGTTCCATCTCACTTTTCAGTCTTGACGGCAGCACTGCAAGTCCCATTACCTCGATCAGACCAATATTCTCTTTCTTGATGTGATGTAATTTTGCATGAGGATGGTAAACGCCAAGCGGATGTTCTTCTGTCGTAATATTGTTTCTGAGAACAAGATCCAGTTCAAAATACCCATCCCTGATCCTGGCGATCGGAGTGATCGTGTTGTGCGGTTCTCCGTCCGTCTCAGCAAAGATAAATGCTGCTTCGTCTGTATAAGATCTCCAGCACGTCAAAATATGGTCAGCCGCGCTGATCAGACGTTCTTTTTCTTTGCACTGCAGACGGATAACAGACATTGGCCATTTTACCATTCCGGCGCGCACATCTTCATACCCCGGAATCACATATTCTTTAATAACCGGAGCTTTTGCCATTGCAAATTCATGATTTCCGCCCTGGAAATGATCATGGCTTAAAATTGATCCGCCTACGATCGGAAGATCTGCATTGGAGCCAACAAAATAGTGTGGAAACTGGCTGACAAAATCCAACAGCTTTGCAAAGGTTGCACGCTCAATTTTCATCGGCACATGCTCTCCGTTGAAAACGATGCAGTGTTCATTGTAATACACATACGGTGAATACTGGAATCCCCAGTCTTTTCCATCAATCCTGACTGGAATGATCCGGTGATTCTGTCTTGCCGGATGATTGACGCGACCGGCGTAGCCTTCATTTTCCTTACACAGCTGGCATTTCGGATAACCGCTCTGCGCGGCATTTTTTGCTGCCGCGATCGCTTTCGGATCTTTTTCCGGTTTGGACAGATTGATGGTGATCTCCATTTCCCCATATGGTGTCTCTGTGATCCATTTCTGATCCTTTTTAATCCGGTATCTGCGGATATAGTCGCTGTCCTGACTGAGTTTATAAAAATAATCGGTCGCTTTTTTCGGTCCTTCCTGATACAGTTCATAGAATTTATGGCTTACCATGCTCGGCAGCGGGACCAGTTTTCCCATGATTTTTGTATCAAACAGATCCCGGTACACAATCGAATCACTAATCAATCCTTTTTCCACCGCATAATCTGTAATCTCCTTCAGAATCTGTTCCAGCTCCTCTGCACCCCTGCTTCCTGGTGTCTCCTCGTAAGACTCCAGCCCAAGTGCCTCTAAAATCTGATTGGTAACAAATATTTTATCTTCCGGTGCTACAAGCCCCGTATCTAATCCATACTGTACCAGTTCTGTAATTGCCTGATCGATCATTTTTCTTCCTCCAAATCTTTCTGCTCGTCTTATATCCATCCATTTTCAATGCAGCACATTTTTCAGCACCGCATCCTCTATTTATGCAGATAGCAAACTAAAATCTGTATTTATGTCTAACCTTGACAGCTAGCATATTTTCGTTTACGCGATTACTTTCATTCCACCATATTTACGAACCTTTAATACGTGGCAGGAACCTTCTCCAAATACTGCATCCAATGCTTTTCTGTACTCTTCTACAAAATCATTCTTCACAAATGCCTGAATGGTTCCGGCAAATCCGCCTCCATGCACACGGCATACTCCATGGTTTCCAAGTACATTTTCGCTGACTGCAAGGGCAATGGATACTGCCTGGTTCTGCACGTCACGGTTGGTATATACATTCTGAAGATATTTGAAAGAGGAATCTCCGGATGCTTTGATCATATTAAGGAAATCTTCAAATCTTCCTTCGCGAAGGGATGCAACCTGTGCTGCAACTCTCGCATTATCACCGAAGAAATGCATAGCCCGAAGCACCGGACGGTCTCCAAGCTTCTCACGGAGTGCCGGGATCGCTGCGAAAAATTCTTTTTCATCTACGTCGCGGAGAACTTCTTTTCCAAAATATGTTGCAATAGCTTTCATATCCGCCGGAATCTGTGCATAATCCGGTGTCAGATCCTGATGAGAACCTTTGGTATCTACGATGCACAGACTGCATGCATGATTTTCAAAATCTACATCTACTTTTTCTACAACCGGAGCCTTTGGATCTTTGAAATCAATGTGGATCAGTCCACCAACCGCGCAGGCTGTCTGGTCCATCAGACCACTTGGCTTTCCAAAGTAAACATTTTCAGAATACTGACCAATCTGTGCAATCTCTACCATGCTGATCTGCATATCGTTGTAAAGTCCGGAAACGATGGTTCCGATGATTGTTTCAAATGCTGCAGATGAGGAAAGTCCTGCTCCGATCAGCACATCACTTGTCACATAAGCATTGAATCCACCAATCTTGTATCCGCGTTCTTTCAGTCCTGCAAGTACGCCACGGATCAGTCCGATCGATGTCCCTTCTTCTTTGTCAACCTTTTCTACATCATTTGCATCGATAACGATCATATCATATCCTTCAGATACCACACGGACGGTCATATCTTCATTTTTATTTACAATTGCGATCGCATCCAGATTAATAGAAGTTGCAAGCACCATTCCGTGCTGATGATCTGTATGATTTCCACCAACTTCACTTCGTCCCGGTGCGCTGTATACTTCTACTTCTCTGTCCCCATACAATTTCTGATACTCTGCCATCGCTTTTACATAGCGTTCTTCCTGATGTGCAATCACACTTTCATCAATATAAATATCTTTTAATGTATCACGGTACACGCCCTGTTTCATTTCTTCCATAAGTTTTGTAAGCTGTTTCATCTTCATTTCCTCCAAATACATTTTCGATTCTGCTTTGATAATTGTATTATAAAATATATTTAGTAAATTTGCAATATATATTTACTAAATATTTCGATAAATTTACTAGTGAATTTTTGTACAGTTCTACATAATTCTTTCACTTTCCATTTTTTTACTCCTCTGTTATAATAGAAGAATCAGAAATTTTTTAACAAGGGGGCCGCTTATGGCAACAATCAAAGATATTGCTTCTGCTGCCGGTGTTTCTGCCGCAGCAGTTTCACGTATACTGAATAATGACGAGACACTCAATGTTTCACCGGAAACCCGACAGAAAGTACTGGATACTGCAAGAGAGCTGCATTATGTAAAGCGCGGACGTCCTTCTGTCAAATCACTTTTTACCCTTGGGATCGTTCAATGGTTCTCTTCCCAGCAGGAACTGGAGGATAATTATTATCTTCTGATCCGTCAGGGAATTGAAGATTACTGCCTCTCACACAATATCCAGATTGTACGCACCTACAAAAGCGACATCAATTACATGAACGTTCTGAAGGATGTAGACTGTCTGATCTGTATCGGCAAATTCAGCCAGGAGGAAATTTCTTATCTGTATGAGATGAATTCGTGCATCCTGTTCCTGGATATGCCGGTAAACGATGACCGGATTTCCACGATCATTCCGGATTTCGGTGAGGCAGTTACAGAGGCTCTGGATTATCTGACCGGGATTGGGCATCGGGAAATCGGTTTCTTTACCGGAAAAGAATATATCGGCGAAAATCATCTCTATCCGGATTACCGGAAAAAAGTCTTTATTGATTACTGTGATGCACACGATCTGATTTATGAGCCTTATATCCAGGAGGGTGTCTTCCAGATTTCTTCTGGTTATGAGATGGCATGCAATCTGATCAACGGCGGCAAACTGCCGACGGCGATCTTTGCAGCAAGTGATCCGATCGCTTTTGGTGCGATCAAAGCCTTTACCGAACACGGGATTCGTGTTCCGGAGGATATTTCCATCGTAGGCTTTGATGATATCAATATGGCACAGTTTTCTGCTCCACCGCTGACAACGGTCAGTGCGCCGGCTTATCATATGGGAATGTACGGTGCTTCTATTCTGCAGCATCTCCTGAGGGAGCATCCGGGACCTGCACTTAAGATCAAACTGCCGTGTAAGCTGGTTGTCCGGAATTCGTGTAAAGCGATTAAAAAATAGATTCTTATCTGCCTAAATATACCGATGAATTTTATCTGACATCAAAAACTCCCATCCGGAGANNTCTCCGGATGGGAGTTTTTCTTAGTTAAGCAATTCATCAGAAAGCCTTTAGGACATCAAATAACTTTCTACCAGTCCTGCACTGACTCTTTATAATAAGTCACATTTTCCTGCAAAATTTGTATTTTTCCATCTTTCACTTCCGCGATTGATACCGCACAGTTCTTATGTACCCCCTGCTGCCAGTACCCGGAAATCGGCAGACCTTTCATCAGGCTCAGAATCCCGCAAAGTGCTGCACCATGTGTGGATAAAAGTACATTTTTATCCTGAAGCTCTTCTTTCTGATAAAGCTCTTCCAGAAAATTATTCAGACGTGACCGCACTTCTTCGAAGGATTCCCCTCCTTTTGGCGGCTGATACACTTCCGGTGCATTAAAAAAGTTGCGAAATCCAGGATCCGGAATATTCCATCCCTCTTCTCTGCAGCAAAGACCCTCAAACTCTCCAAAGCTCATCTCCTGGATCCGCTTATCCGGAACAATCGGAACCTCTCTGTCCCCCAGGACGAGCCGTGCCGTCTCTGCTGCCCTTTTCAGCGGGCTTGTGTAGCAGACCGCAAACGGTACATCTGCGAGTGCCGGAGCCGTTTCTTTTGCAAGTAGTTTTCCAAATTCATTCAGCGGAATATCCACCTGTCCCTGTAATTTTCTTTTTTTATTCCAGTCCGTCTCTCCATGACGGATCATATATATTTTCATCTCTTAGCTTCCTCCTGCTATCATAAAAAACACACGCATCCTCCGTGCCAGTCAGCATAGCGATTGACACGGGAGTTAACAGTAACGATTATAGCACATTTTTCACCTTTCTTCCACCAAAAGGCTTGTTATTAAACTTTATGACAGTTATAATAATGTTGGGGTCAAAAGGTATTTTGACCCCTTTGATACCAGATTGCTACGTGCTTTGCACTCTCGCAATCCTCAAAAACATTCGTAATCCGCTCATTTTTCTTTGAAAAATGGCTACTTACTCATGTTTTTGGCGGGTCAAGAGGTCAAAAAACCTCTTGCAAGCAAGCTTGCAACGGCTTTCTGACCTTTTGACCCTGGTATTTCATAATAAACATAGTACAAAAAAGGAGATACTTGATTATGGAGAAAATTACCAGTTTCACAATAGACCATTTGAAGCTTGTTCCTGGACTTTACGTCTCACGTAAGGATTTTGCCGGCGAACAGGTCATCACAACCTTTGATATCCGCATGACCAATCCGAATGAAGAACCGGTTATGAATACTGCAGAGGTTCACACCATCGAACATCTTGGTGCAACCTTCCTTCGTAACCACAGGGACTACGCATCAAAAACACTTTACTTTGGACCAATGGGATGCCGTACCGGCTTCTACCTTCTTCTTGTAGGTGATTATGAATCAAAAGATATCGTTCCTCTGATGAAAGAAATGTTTGCTTTTATCGCAGACTTCAATGGGGACGTACCGGGAGCTGCTGCAAAAGACTGCGGAAACTATCTGGACATGAACCTTCCGATGGCAAATTATATGGCAAAAAGATATCTGACTGAGGTTCTGGAAAATATTACAGAAAAACAGCTGGTTTATCCTGAATAAGCCTTACTATATGAATCTGAAAATGGGAGCCGAACATACTATCCATTGATTTTCTTCAAATGTTCCTGTATGTTTGCTCCCATTTCTGTTTTCAACCAAGCTCTCTATGATACACTTTCGGAATTTCGGAATTGCTACCAGAACCTCTCTTCCGTTGCAACATAATCTGCCGGAAGATCAAATTCTTCGGTCTCAATTTCTTCTACGATCTGCATTTCATAAGCAACTGCGATCCGGCAGATATCTTTCCGTTTTTCAAAATAACGATCATAAAATCCACCGCCATAACCGACCCGGTTCTTTTTTTTATCAAAAACACTTCCCGGCAGGATTGCCAGTGTAGTCTGTCCTTCTCCGGCTTCATAAACAGGACATTCTTTTTTCGGCTCCAGGATGCCATAAGCCCCCTTTTCCAGATCCCCAAAAGAATGTATCCGATAAAACTCCATCTCTTTTCCCGCTACCCGTGGCACATAGACCTTTTTTCCAAGCTCCCATGCCTTCTCGATCAGTGTTCCGGTTGCCACCTCTCCACGAAAATCAATATACGCAAGAAGGTTGTCTGCATTTTTAAATGTCTCTGTCTCTTCAATGCGTCTCATGATCCGGAGGCTCTTCTCCTGAACCTCTTCTTTTGGAAGTGCCTGTCTCATTTTCAGAATTTTTGTCCTAATTTCCTTTTTTCTGTCCATATTTCTCACCCAGATTTGTAATGGATCCATCCTTTTCCTTGATTGAAATGTTATTAAGCTGTCCACGAAGATTTCTTTTGAACGCATCTACATATTCCCGTCTGAGAATCTGCTGTTCTTTTTTCTCTGCCTCTGTCAGTCCTTCTGCTTTTGATTTTCTATATAACTCATTAATGCGTTCAATTTTTGTTGTCTCCATTTTTCTTTTGTCCCTTCTTTGTTTTTCTATATAATAATGTTATCTTTTTTAATCAGCTGGAATAATTTTCCAGGAACCCATAAAGCTTGTCTTTTCCCTCTAACCGCTTTCCCTCCCGGATCTCTTTCTGCAGCTCTTCCGGAAGCTCTTCGACACGGATATTCGTATATTCATAAATGCTTGTCTGGTCGTCCAGATAAACGATCACATATCCGTTGCGGTTTTTCAGATAATACACCCCTTCTTTGTGTGCACCACCCTGAGTGCTGACTGTCTGTTCTGTTTCCTGCTGCTCCGTCTGTTCTGTCCTTGCAAGTTCTTTCCTGTAATTATAATCCGCGTAATATGCATAAGACAGGATCGCAAGAATCAGAAGAGTCCCCGTCAAAAGACCAATATGATATCTTGTTTCCATAAGGAACACTCCTTTTTCTACAAGTATTGGTCTGCTTGGAGGATTTTATTCATTGTGGGGAAATCTTTTAGGTTGTGATACCAAATCATCCACAGCTTAGTAATATCTGCGTTCTTTTAACAAATGGCATTTTTTGCAGACTATTACAATCTGGTGGCCTTTCGGGAGACCGAGGAGTTCTTTTTCGGACATACCACCCATTTTGAGGAGAACGACTGCGTATACCGCTACTGCCACGATGAGGGCGATCAGGGTTGCGATTCTTCCTCCGATGAAGGTGTCAAGTACGAAATGAACTGCCCATGCCAAAATTGCCATAACAGCTCCGGCGATAGACGGAATGGCAAAAGTCTTACGGCTCTCCTGAAGATATCCACATGCTTCACGGATATCATGTGCATTCATGATACACATGCATAAAGAGAACACAATCTTACTTCCAATCAGTGCATAAATGCCCCATTTGAACATAACAAGCATAATAAACAGAGATACAATATGTAGTATCAGGGATACCGTTGCATTTTTTACCGGTTCCATCATACGGTCCAGACCCTGAAGCACTGTATTCGTAACGGTTGAAAGTGAATAAAATACCAGAGAAATCGCTCCAACCTTCAGCATAATTCCCTGTGTTACATTATCTACATTCGGCCACAGGAAATCCATGATCGGCTGACCAAGTGCAAAGAATCCGAACGCGCTTGGAATCGCGATCAGCATCGTATAACGGATAACCATGTAAATCCGGTTATGTAACAGTCTTCTGTCATGATTCTCTGCCGCGCTTACAAGCCCCGGGATCACAGATGATCCCAATGCACTCGCAACGGCAAGCGGTACGTTGAACAGGGTATAATACTGTCCTAATTTACCAAGAAGCTCTGCACAGACCGCCTCACTGGTTCCCTGTGCACCCATGATCTTATTGAACATAGCACTGTCAATAACATTTGCACTGTTATAAATCGTTGTACTTAAAATGATCGGTGCGATCGTCAGAATCAGGATCTTGAAAATCGCATGGTAATCATCCAGTTCTGTCGAGGTATCCCGCTTCATCTGCCGCATCATCGGCTTGCGGAATGCCACATAGCAGAACAGTAAGAACAACAGACCGATCAGCGCACCGGCTACTGTACCAAGTGTCCCTCCTGCTGCGGAATAGGCTGGTCCTAAAAGGTTATTCCCCTGCACCTTAGCCATCTGTTTTCCATTTTCCAGAAGAACGGCTGCACCTACAACGCTGACAATCGCATTGAGAAGCTGTTCAATGATCTGCGAAATTGCAGTCGGGATCATCGTTCCCATTCCCTGGAAATAGCCACGAAAAACTGCCATAATCGCACAGATCAGAAGTCCGGGAGCAAGCACCTTCAAAGAATAGCAGCTCATTTTGGCTCCCATCAGATATTCTGCGATCGCCTCTGCTCCAAAAAATACGATCACCATGATCGTGACACCAGACAGCGTAGCTATAATCAGCGATGTCTTCAATACCCTGAATGCATTTTTCCGCTCTCCTGCCGCCATTTTGAGAGACACCAGCTTTGATACCGCAACCGGCAGACTGTAAGACGAAATGATCAGAGCAATAGAATACACCTGAAATGCCATATCATAATAGCCCTGTCCTTTAAGCCCCATAATATTGAGCATCGGGATCCGGTATACTGCCCCGATGATCTTTGTGATAATACCGGCTGCCGCAAGGATGCTTCCCTGCATCAGAAAGCTGCCGCCCTTTGATTTTTTCTTTTTACCCATACGTTATAACCTCATACTTTTATCTATCTTGTAATTCCCAGCATCTCCAGAACTTCCCGCTGTTTCTTTTCCATCACGAGCCGTTCTTCATCTTCCATATGGTCATAACCTAACAAGTGCAACATACTGTGCGCAATAAGGAAAGCAAATTCACGTTCTACCGAATGGCCATATTCTTCTGCCTGCTCTTTTGCACGCTCTTTGGAAATCACAATATTGCCGAGCATCAGTTCTCCGGTCTCCGGATCAAATGAACTGTCATCTGTATCCAGATATGCATAATCAGCCGGTGACGGGAATTCCGTCATCGGAAATGACAGGACATCGGTTGCACGGTCGATTCCGCGAAATTCCAGGTTCATCTGCCGGATCTCTTCGTTCATCGTAAGAAGAAGTTCTACCTGCGCCTCATACGGACACTTCTCATAATCCAGGACTGCATCTGCTACTTTTGTCGCCAGTTCTTCATAAGGCAGCTTTAAATCCAATGCTCCCTCATCCTCTAAAAATAGTCTCATCTTGTTCCTCGTTTCTTTCTGTCCCTAGTGTGGGATTTTTTCTGTTCCTGCTTCTGCTCATATTCCTCGTACGCTTTAACAATTCGCTGTACCAGCGGATGTCTGACAACATCCCGGCTGGTCAGACGGCAAATCGAAATATCTTCCAGATTCTTTACTACATTCACTGCCACATCAAGTCCGGATGTCTGTCCTGCCGGAAGGTCTTTCTGTGTAGAGTCTCCGGTGATCACGACTTTGGATCCAAAACCAATACGTGTCAGGAACATCTTCATCTGCGCCGGTGTGGTATTCTGTGCTTCATCCAGAATAATAAACGCGTTGTCAAGGGTTCTGCCTCGCATATAGGCAAGAGGTGCAACCTCGATCAGCCCTTTTTCTGAATTCTTGATAAAGCTTTCTGCTCCCATGATCTGATAAAGTGCATCATAAAGTGGTCTTAAATATGGATCGATCTTGCTCTGCAGATCTCCCGGCAAAAAGCCAAGCTTTTCTCCTGCTTCAATTGCCGGACGTGTCAGAATGATACGCCCCACTTCATTGCGTTTGAATGCCGTGATCGCCATTGCCATCGCCAGATAAGTTTTACCGGTTCCGGCAGGGCCAAGACCAAAGGTGATCATCTTTTCCCGGATCGCATCCACATATTTCTTCTGTCCGAGCGTCTTTGGTTTGATTGGTTTTCCCTGAAGTGTATGACAGATCAGGTCTTTATCAATTGTCAGAATATCTTCCGTACTGTCTTCCATCGTAAGGGACAGGGCATAGTCTACATTCTGCTCCTGGATCGTGTTCCCGCGTCTGGAAAGCTCGGTAAGCTGCGACAATACCTGCTGCGCCCTCTCAACATTCTTTTCTTCCCCAAGAACTTTCACCTTTCCATCCCGCGCGATCAGTGTAACATGTAAGGCTCTCTCAATTTTTTTTGCAAATATATCAAACTGGCCAAACACATTTTTTTCATGGTCAGCCGGTATGTCTATCATGGTCTCAAGAATTCCCATAAATCAGTTTCCTTCCTGCTGTATATTTTCTTCATCTGCCTTCGGCAGTTCATGTACCGTTCCTTTTTGTAAAGTTCCGAACGGTCCGGATAAAACCAGTTCCCCCTTTGCCGAATACTGGTTCGTCTCCCTGTATATTTTAACATCATTCTCTGAAATTTGAACCCCTTTTTTCTCTAATCGGGCGCAAAACTTCTCAAAATTATAAGACAGAATTTCTCTTGCTTCCCTGTCTGTATAAGAAATCTCCTCTTTCCTGCTCTCTTTGCTCTGTTCAACCCTTACCGAGACCGGAAACGGAAAATGTCTCTCCAGATATAGGGTATATCTGCAGGTCAGTGCATTATATTCCGGGTAAGGCAGCTCCCGTCTGCCAAAAAGATACAGCCTCCCCGGTGTTTCTATCCAGAGCCTCAAGCTCTTCTTGCCGGTATCTTTCCATATCGGATGCAGCCTGTCAAGAATATCTGTATACGCAACCGTTGTCTGTGCTATTATGTCTGCATCCGATACCTGGTACCGGTATCCTGCCACCTCATCTGAATCATTCTTTACTTCCACACTCCCACTCACAAGGATCTCTCCTTTTTTTACCTCACTGCCTTCCCGGACAAGCGGAGCCCCTTTTCGTGTAATGATCTTCTGAATGATTCCATCCGCTTCTGCCACAATATCCATCGGTGCTTCCGCCTCAGATTCTGTCTGCAGTTCCTTCCGGTCAGGATTCTCCCTGACTTTAATCTTCAGACAACTCCCATGAACATAAGCTGAAACCCAGATAATATCATCGTATTCCATACGGATATCTTTTTCAATCCGGTCACAGTCTACATTCTTTTTTGCCATTCCGCAGGCAATTCCCTTTTCTGCCAGAAAAGAAAGCAAAACCTCATCTGTCCTTGCAAGGTTTCCATCAATCTGAATCTTCCATATAAAAGAAGAAAGCAGAAAGATCAGACAGATTGCGATGACCGCTCCTGTAAAAAAAAGCTTCCGTCCACGGTATTTATGTATAAAAAACGGGACTCCTCTTTTCTGGGTGATTCGTACCTTTGCCCTGCTCTTCCTTACCAGTGGTCGCAGTCTGCGAAAATCCCGGACGCGGATATTCATCTCATATGCCCCTTTTGCCGGTCTCAGATTCCAGAGAAAAATCCCATGATAACAGCAAAGATTTAAAAAACGTTCCGGTGAATATCCTTCGACTCTGATGCGCAGGTATCCGGCAAGATTATTCAGAATATATCGCAGCATCTTCGTCATCCCTTCCTAAGAATACTCAATTTTCTCTACCTTTCCGGTAATCTTCATATCGGTTGTCGTATAGTAGTTGATCTCAAGTGATTTCCCTGTGATGCGAATCTGCCCACTACGTACGTTTATGCGGATCAGCTGTTCGGTATATTCCAGAATTCCACGGTAATTCTCTATATTCACTTCATAATGCCCTGTAAGAGTCAGAATCGGGACACCCAGCACCACATCCTTCGGCAAATTTGCTGCATCTGCCATGCGATACCTTCGTGTCCCGTCTTCTTGTTCGGATCTCTGTCTCATATTGCCGCATATACCGTTTTGTTGACAGTGTATGCTCCAGAACCACATAATATTCCTATGCTGTATAATTGCTGAATTTTCCCGGGATCAGTCTTCCCGCACATGCATGAATTTCAATCTGACCTTTTTCTCCGGCGATAAACTTTAATACTGTTGTCTCATCTGACGGTTCCGGTGTCGGTCTGCCAATCGTAAGCACATTTTTCTTTGCGTAAGTTATAAAGGTATATTCACTGCCCGGCCGCAGAGAACAGATAGGCCTGCCATTTAAGAAAAATGCATCCTGTCCGCCGGTATAACCGCCCTCTTCTTCGATAATACGGATCGTTGCCGGAGCAAAAAGACAATCCGGTTCCTGCTGTGGCTGTCCCCAGACATTCTGTTGATTATTCCAGCTGTTCTGATTCTGATTCCATCCATTCTGTTGATTGTTCCAGCCGTTCTGATTCTGGCTCCAGCCATTTTGCTGATTATCCCAGCCGTTCTGATTCTGGTTCCAGCCATTCTGTTGATTATCCCTGCCGTTCTGATTCTGGTTCCAGCCATTTTGCTGATTATCCCAGCCGTTCTGGTTCTGATTCCATCCACCTGACTGATTATTCCATCCATCTGGCTGGTCTTCTGGTCTGTAATTTCCCATCGGTGCTTTTTTTGCAACCCAGTAAGAAGTGAAACCGCCAATTGCAGCTCCGATAATTCCAAAAACATATGCCCCGTAAAATGCATTATCACCTGCATTTAAAAGCTGCATCAGCCAGACCCCGACAAAAGTACCGGTAAATTCAAGGCCAAACCACAATCCCAGTGTCAATGCACGATATTTTTTTGGATTCTGTCCTCTTTCTATCGCGTGCTTTCCATTCACACGCCAAAGCCATATAAGACAAATAATTTCTAACATTTGTTTTCCCTCTTTCGCGCTTGTATTTTGTTACATAAAGGTATTATATCGTCAATCGCAGCCGAAAACAATCCGTTATTCTGTGAAAACTTTATAAAATCGAACAGACTGGCTCATCCATGATCCGGATATACAAAAAATCGATCCTACTTTTCCTGTGATTGTAAGATCGATTTTTTATTTCTTTGTTATACTTGAATTCTCGCTGCGGCGTCCTGGCTGATAGCGAACCGCTTCTGGTCAGATGCTATGATCATCATACCACTGGCATCATTCTGGATCACATGGATTTCGCTGCCCTCTTTGATTTTGAATTCCTTTAATTTTTCCAGCACCTCCGGCACTCCGAACATCCATTTGATCGTGTACCGTTTTCCCGGAACAGCTGTTGATAATGCCTGCATTTTTACACCTTCTTTTTTTCTCCTTTGACTTTCCTACAGTATACCCGCTTTCATATTAGTTAGTCAACAGCAATGTTTTTTAGTTATTATATACACAATTCTATTGAATTAGCCGCATTTAACAATTATTTTCAGAATTCAACTTCTGTTTTAAACCCCCACTATAAGTTTGCAACTATATTATCCGTGCATCTCAAAAACTTAATTTATAAAACATATGAGAAAACAAATTTACATTTTTTAAGCAGTTTTGTCTGAAAAATTGAAAAACAACGGAACTTTCCACCTTGTATTTACAAGAAATTTTGAACGTGCTATCCTCCCACTATCGACAACGTCGAAAATATGAAATGACAACAGCAGCACAGACATGCAGAAAGAGGAATCATTATGAATTTAGAAAAAATGAGAATGGAATCAGATTCAATTGGAGAAATGGAGGTCCCTGTAGATGCATACTACGGTGTCCAGTCCCTGCGCGCAAAGCAGAATTTTCCGATCACAGGAAACAAGTTACATCCACTTTTCATTCAGAACCTGGCAAAAATAAAAAAAGCCGCCGCACTGACCAACCGGAGTGCTCTCAGACTTCCTGTTACCAAAGCATCCGCCATCATCAAAGCCTGCGATGAAATTGTAGAAGGCAAATTTCGTGACGAATTTATTGTTGATGCAATTCAGGGCGGTGCCGGAACCAGTGCAAATATGAATATAAATGAAGTGATCGCAAATCGTGCCGAAGAAATTCTCGGTGGGAAAAAGGGCGCATATCTGCTGGTCCACCCTAACGATCATGTCAATATGGCTCAGTCAACCAATGATGTGATTCCGACAGCAGGAAAGCTGACTGTTCTCGATCTGTTAAAGCCTCTCACAAAGGAACTTGACCGGCTTGCCGTCTGCCTCACAGAAAAGAGCGAAGAATTTGATGATGTTCTGAAAATGGGAAGAACACAGCTGCAGGATGCCGTTCCGATGCGTCTTGGTCAGACATTTCACAGCTATTCCTCTATGGTACGACGGGATGTAGAACGTATCCGCAGCATCTCTCATGAAATGTATACCGTAAATCTTGGCGGAACTGCGATTGGAAGTGCCATCAACGTCTCTGAAATCTACCTTCATAACATTGTCCCGAAACTCAAAAAAGTAACCGGCTATCCTCTGAAACAGGCAGATGATCTGTTTGATGCCACAGAGAATCTGGACGGATTCGTTGCCATATCCGGTGCCGTAAAGACCTGTGCCATAGATCTCTCCAAAATGTGCAACGATCTCCGGCTTCTCTCTTCCGGTCCAAAAACAGGACTTGGCGAGATCAACCTTCCTGCACGTCAGAATGGCTCCTCCATCATGCCCGGAAAGGTCAATCCGGTCATTCCGGAGGTCGTCACACAGGTCGCTTTCCATATCGTAGGTCACGATACAACCATCACAATGGCTGCTGAAGCAGGTCAGATGGAACTCAATGCTTTTGAGCCTGTCGTATTCTATAACCTGTTCGAATCGATCAGCACCCTTCAGGAGGCTGTCTCTACTCTGATCGACAATTGTATCAGCGGAATCACGGCAAACCGCGAAAGATGCCTGTCCCTGATGGAAAGCAGTGCCGGAATCGCAACCGCCCTCTGCCCGTATCTGGGATATAAAACCTCCGCAAGAATCGCGAAAACAGCTCTGAAAACCGGAAAAACTGTACGGGAGCTGGTTCTGGAAGAAAATCTGATCAAGGCAGACGAACTGGATGAAGTTCTGGATGCTTATGCAATGACCGAACCTGAAGTCGTACTCATAAAAGAAGCAATGTAACAAGACAAAAGCCCCAGAATTTATCAACTCATTTCCCGTGATAAATCCTGGGACTTCCTTCATTTAAAATACCACCGTTTCCCCTGTTCCAAGCGCATGTACCATTTCGCCAAGTTCTTTTTTCAGGATCCTGAATGCAATATTTCCGGTACAGTGACCGGTATAGATTTCCTCTACACCAAGCCCTTTCAATTCCTGCGCAGTTTTCACAACCTCTTCCTCCGGTATGGCAAGTGTATCCATGCCCGAAAGCTTCATCATATGGAATCCACCGACAACCGCATAGACCTTTTGTCCGCCGAGTGCCATCTGCACTTCCCGCACAATATTGACGATTCCCCCATGGGAACAGCTGTTAAATATCACCAGTCCCTTTCCTGTCTCAAAAACCACACTCTGCTCATGTGCGAAATCATCTGCAATAAACTCTCCACCGATTTTCCGGTACATGTGCGCCCTGCGTCCCACCTCATCCAGACCGCCGGTAAAATGCGGCACGACCCAGACACCTTTTTCAACTTCACAGACTGCATTTAACGGACGGAACCGCTCTTTATAATTTTCCAGAAGATGCTGCGGAATTCCAATATACTTATCTTTTCCTTCTGTCCGGTAAAAGCAGTTCTCATCAGACGTCTCCTGCATATAGACCGCTGCTTTGTCATTCTCCTTAAAAAACTCCTCAAAACCGCCACTGTGGTCATAATGTGCATGGGATAAAAACGCCGTGTCTACTTCTGAAAGATCAATCCCCAGCTCCTTTGCATTTTCTGCAAAGAGCGCTGTTGCGCCAGTATCCAGAAGGTACGTCTTCCCCTCATATTCGATATAAACCGACAGCCCATGTTCTGCACAAAGTCTGCATCTGGAACTGTTTTCTACTAATACTACCATCTTCATATGAATCAGCCTCTTTTCTATTTGTGATAGGGTTCTCCCGACATGATCCGGTATCCACGGTAAATCTGCTCCAGCAGAATTACACGCATCAGCTGGTGCGGAAATGTCATTTTTGAAAAACTAAGTGCATAATCCGATTTTTCCAGAACTGCTTTCCCGATTCCTATGGATCCGCCAATCACAAAAATAATGTGGCTGGTTCCCTGAATGCCGAGTTTTTCAATTTTCTCTGAAAATTCTTCGGAGGTCAGCTGCTTTCCGCCAATCTCCAGTGTAATAAGATATGCATCCTCACGGATATATTTCAAAAGGCGTTCAGCCTCTTTTTGCCGGATCATTTCCTCTGCATTTTCGCTGGCATTGTCCGGTGTCTTTTCATCTGCCACCTCAATAATCTCCAGCTTGCAGTAGCGGCTCAGTCTCTTCGTATATTCCGCGATCGCATCCCTCAGATACTTTTCTTTTATTTTTCCAACCGTCAGTACGGTTATCTTCATCCTGTTCTTTCCTCTCTTTCGCTGTATCAGTCTGTACAGTTATGCCCTTTCATACATATAAAGCTCATGCAGTGCTCTTGTTGCACAGATGTATTTTGCCTGCCCGGTCATCGGATTTTCTTTCTTCGGGAACACACCGAATACCTGATCAAATTCCAATCCCTTTGCCATATAGAACGTCGTTACTGTCACGCCTTTTTCAAAGGTACTGCTGTCCCGGTCAATACAATTTACCGGAAGTCCACGGTTTGAAAGCATCCTGGTCATTGTATATGCCTCGTCCATCGTCTCCGTCAGAACTGCGGCGGTCTCATATTTGTCCATTCCGGCATCTGCCTCCCGGATAAGTTCATTTAACAGTTCCTCATCCGAATCAAATGTCTTTTCGGTCACTGGTTTGCCATGACGTTCCAGATATTCCAGATGCTTTTCCCCGGTAAATTTCGCTGCATACTCTGCGATTTCAATAGTATTCCGGTAACTTTTATTCATAATGATCTTGCGGATCGTACGTCCGAAAATCTTCGGCAGAAATGTCAGTACATCCTGCATCTGACTGTCCAGTGTCTGCGCCCGGTCGCCAAGGATCGTCATCCTGCAGGAAAACAGCTGGGCCAGTACCACGTACTGCAAATATGAATAATCCTGCATCTCGTCGATCACCAGATGCTTGATATGCTTATGTCTGGTTCCTCCAAGCATCCGGTATTTAAGATAAAGTACCGGAAATACGTCTTCATACTGGAGTTTTCTGTTCTCGTACGGAATTTTTTCCAGTGTCTCATACCCACTGTCCTCCAAAAACCAGTTATATATTTTGTAAATATCACGGGTCACATACATCCGGTTGAATTTCTCCCGTATCTCTTCTACCTCATCTTCCGGAAGATTCCGGTTATACAATGTCTCGTATTCATCCACCAGATATTCCATCACCGCATCCATTCTTGCAAGGATCGGAATATCCTGAAATTTGAAATAGAACAGATGAATCAGCTCCTCTTCGGTCTTTTCCAGAGTACGGATCTTAACCGGCCTAAAATCCATCAGCTGATCTTCCAGCACTGCCAGAAAGCCTTCCATCTCTCCGACAAATCCGGCAGACTGCTTCTTCAGATAGCTCTCCCGGATTCCCATCTCCGGAAAATGGATCAGCTTCTCCAGATAATCATAACGGTCCTCGCAGTCCGATACGATTCCTTTCAATTCTCTGTACGCAAACAGATCAAAACTCATCTCCTGGATATTTTCTTCTCCAAGCTCTGGCAGAATGTGGGAAATATAGTCCGCAAATACGCTGTTCGGTGAAAGGATCAGGATATCCGATGCTTTTAAATTTTTCCTGTCGTGATACAAAAGATATGCAATCCGGTGCAGTGCAACGGAGGTTTTTCCACTTCCTGCGGCTCCCTGAATGACCAGAACTTTGTCCTTTACATTCCGAATGATCTCATTCTGTTCTTTCTGGATAGTACGGACGATATTCTTCAGTTGTACATCCCCGTTACTTCCAAGCTCCTGTTTCAGGATCTCATCATCAATCTTGGTGTCACTTTCAAATGCATAAACCATCTTCCCGTTCTTGATCTTATACTGCCATTTGGAAGTAATCTCCCCTTCAATGGTTCCTCCAGGTGCTTCATAAGAAGCCTGTCCTCTGTCATAATCATAAAAAAGGCCGCTCACTGGTGCCCTCCAGTCGTAGATCAGTGGCGTCATTCCTGCCTTAGGCGCAAAATTGCCGATTCCGATGTAAAAACTTTCGCTTTCTTCTTCCCCCTCAAAGAGAAAATCCACTCTTCCGAAATATGGGGAGTCAATCATTTTCTTAAGGCGCTGTTTTTTCATCAGACGCTCATTGTTAGCATTAACTTCTCCGAGAAGTGCCTGCTGATTATCATAATTTTCATAACCATACTCATCCATTTCCGTATAGTTTTCCCAATAATAATCATGCATGCTCTCAATCTGTTTTTCTCCTTCAAGAAACGATGCGTTGATCTCGGTAATGCGTGTCTTCAGTTTCTCTTCAACCTCTTCCAGAAACCGAATCTCACTGTTCATTGCGTCGTTGTTACTCATATTCAAACCCTCTCATGATTACATTTTCTGATGATTTGTGCAATCTCTTCCGGTGTCTTTGCAATGTAATCTGCACCGGCACTTTGAAGCTCCGCAAGATCCCCGTATCCATACAGGACACCGATCACCTGGATCCCATTCTCCTTTGCACCGTAGATATCATTATTTCTGTCGCCGACCATGACTACCTGATCGTAGTTCTCCCTTTCCACACCCAGGTTATCCAGCGCATAGCGGATCACATCTGCCTTCCGGATCAGTGATCCATCCATCGTAGCCCCGTAAATCCCTGTAAAATATTTTGCAAAGTCAAATTTGTCTGCAATCCTTTTTGCATACTCTTCCGGCTTGGATGTTGCCACTGCAAGTATATATCCTTCATTCTCCAAGGATTCCAGCGTCTCCGCAAGTCCTTCATACACCGAATTCTCAAAAATGCCTTTCACCGCATAATATTCCCGGTAATATTTTACTCCAAGCAGTGCCTCTTCCTCAGACATCCCATAATATTTCTCCATCGATTCCGTCAGCGGCGGTCCGATAAATTTCTTTAAAGTATCCCGATCACCAACCTCCCGGTTCATTTTATTCAACGCATACTCCACCGAATTCATGATCCCCGGTCCCGATTCCGTAATCGTCCCATCCAAGTCAAATAAGATATATTTATACTTCATAATACCCCTCTTTCACAAAATAATACTTTTCCTATTGTACCATTTTTAACTCTTCTTGTCTAGGAAACCACACCTTCAGAACATTTCAAAATTAACATCAAGACTACAAACAAGCAACTGGGTTTCCACCCTTTATAACTACCAGTTTTCTCCTCCTTTGTATAATTTCTTTGCCGTTTTTACCAGCACTGTAGAACGACCACTTTGAAAAAAATAATCGTTCCAATTCTATTTTTGTGCAATGGAGATGAAACTCAAAAATTATGGAAGCCTTTGCTGACATAATTTTCGCCCTAAGAGGTTCATCGGAATGGTTTGCACAACTTGAATTGGAACGATTATTTTTTTCAAAGTGGTCCACACAACCTATAAAAACCGCAGTCCCACCAAAGGAAACTGCGGTCATAATTTTATTTATTTGAAAGATACTCGTCGATACCTCTTGCACCAGCTTTTCCGGCTCCCATAGCAAGGATTACTGTAGCTGCACCTGTTACGGCATCTCCACCTGCGTATACGCCTTCTTTAGAAGTCTTTCCATGTTCTTCGTCTGCAACGATACATTTCCATTTGTTAACTTCCAGTCCTTCTGTTGTAGAAGAAATCAGCGGGTTCGGTGATGTTCCGAGTGACATGATAACTGTATCAACATCGATCACGAATTCAGAACCTTCAACCGGAACAGGACGTCTTCTTCCTGATGCGTCCGGTTCACCAAGTTCCATACGAATACATTTGATTCCTTTTACCCATCCATCTTCTTCGAGGATTTCTACCGGGTTTGTCAGAAGATCGAACTGTACACCTTCTTCTTTTGCGTGATGAACTTCTTCCACACGGGCCGGAAGCTCTTCTTCGCTACGACGGTATACGATATGAACTTCTGCTCCAAGACGGAGAGCTGTTCTTGCAGCATCCATTGCTACGTTACCACCACCAACAACTGCAACTTTCTTACCAGCTGCGATCGGTGTATCATAAGAATCATCAAACGCTTTCATAAGGTTACTTCTTGTCAGGTATTCATTTGCAGAAAATACACCGTTGGCATTTTCTCCCGGGATTCCCATGAATTTTGGAAGTCCTGCTCCTGATCCGATAAATACTGCTTCGAATCCTTCGTCTTCAATCAGCATATCGATTGTAGTAGATTTACCGATTACAACGTTTGTCTCAAAGTGAACACCAAGCTCTTTTACTTTTGCGATCTCTTTTGCAACGACTTTCTGTTTTGGAAGACGGAATTCCGGAATACCATATACAAGTACTCCACCGAGTTCATGAAGTGCTTCAAATACAGTTACATCATAGCCAAGCTTTGCAAGGTCGCCTGCACAGGTAAGTCCTGCAGGACCTGAACCGATAACGGCAACTTTGTGTCCGTTCTTCTTGTCAGCTCCAACCGGTTTGATGTCATGCTCCAGAGCATAATCAGCAACGAATCTTTCCAGCTTACCGATAGAAATAGATTCTCCTTTGATACCACGGATACATTTTCCTTCGCACTGTGATTCCTGAGGACATACACGTCCACAAACAGCAGGGAGTGCAGAAGACTGTCCGATAATCTTATATGCTTCTTCGATATTGCCTTCTTTTACTTCATGAACGAATGCAGGAATATTGATTCCTACCGGGCATCCCTGAATACATTTAGCATTCTTACAGTTGATGCAACGGCTTGCTTCTTCCATTGCCTCTTCCTGATTATATCCATAACATACTTCTTCAAAATTTGTTGCACGTACCTTCGGATCCTGTTCTCTTACAGGTACTTTCTTTAATACGTCTGCCATTATTCGTCACCTCCGCAATGACCGCATCCACCGTGATGTGTGTCACCTTCTTGTAATTTCAGCATAGCTCTGCCTTCCTGAGTCTTATACATCTGCTGTCTCTTCATTGCTTCATCAAAGTTAACGAGATGTCCGTCAAATTCCGGTCCGTCTACACATGCAAATTTGATTTCATCACCTACATGGAGACGGCATGCGCCACACATACCTGTTCCGTCTACCATGATCGGGTTCATGCTGACGATAGTCGGAATTTCGAGTTTCTTTGTGAGCAGACAAACGAATTTCATCATGATCATCGGTCCGATTGCAACACAGACATCATACTTGTTACCTTCTGCAACAAGTGCTTCGATCTTTGTTGTTACCATACCTGCATGTCCGTATGTACCGTCATCTGTACATGGGTAATAATTTCCTGCAACTGCTTCCATCTCTTTTTCGAGAATCAGCATATCTTTTGTCTTAGAACCAACGATAACATCTACATCGATCCCATGTGCGTGCATCCATTTAACCTGCGGGTATACAGGGGCTGCACCAACACCGCCGGCTACAAATAAGATCTTTTTATTCTTCAGGCTCTCAATATCTTCTGAAATCAGTTCAGATGGACATCCAAGTGGTCCTGTGAAATCTCTGAAAGAGTCTCCTGCTTTTAATTGTGCCATCTTCTCAGTAGATGCTCCTACTGTCTGGAATACGATGGTAATTGTTCCTTCTTCTCTGTCATAATCGCAGATTGTCAGCGGAATTCTTTCCCCCTTGTCATCCATCTTGACAATTACGAACTGTCCTGGCTCACAGTGCTTTGCCACACGTGGTGCTTCTACATCCATAAGATAAATCTTATCAGCCAGTTTTTCAGCTTTTCTTATCTTGTACATTGCATTGCCTCCTAAAATATTTACTCTCTTTATGATAAATTATTGCAAAGTAAATAGCAAGTATTTCTTTTTAATTTGTTAAAAAATTATTTATGCCATAAATATAACTATCTTTTTTATCTATAAGTACCAATATTTCTTCTATAAATCTGCCAAAATTCTTCCGGTTACCAAATTTTTCAACCGTATTAAATCTTGTGCCGGCACGAATTTGTACCTGCTGACCGGATATAAAATGAGACAGACGGTCAGTATCGAGTCCGTCTGTCTCTGTAAGAACTATATTCTCTTTTTTAGAAATCTACTTCTGTTCCATAATATGTACAGTTGAAAAGTTTTTCCATAGCTGCCGGATCGATCGGACGTGGGTTGGATCCTGTACATGCATCACCAACTGCAAGTTCTGAAATCTTCGCAATTTTTTCTTTGAATTCTGCTTCGTCAACACCGAAATCTTTCAGTGTCTTCGGAATATTCAGCTCTACATTAAATGCATCGATCTTTGCACACAGGCTGTTGATCAGCGCTTTCTCAGATGTACCCGGAAGTCCCATTCTGCGTGCGATTTCTGCATAACGTTTTGCAGCGACTGGATCTTTTGCATTGTATTTAATTACATATGGAAGGTAAATTGCATTTGCGCATCCGTGCGGAATATGTCCGGTTGAGAATGCCGCACCTGTCTTATGTGCCATAGAATGTACGATTCCAAGAAGTGCATTGGAGAATGCCATTCCTGCAAGGCACTGTGCATAATGCATCTGCTCTCTTGCTACCATATCGCATTTGTAAGATGCCGGAAGGTAATCCAGAACCATCTCGATCGCCTGCAGTGCAAGCGGATCTGTAAATGGACAGTTCAGGGTAGATACATAAGCTTCAATCGCATGTGTCAGTGCATCCATACCTGTGTAAGCAACCTGCTTTACCGGGAGACCCATAACAAGATCCGGATCTACGATTGCAACGTCCGGTGTAATATTAAAATCGGCAAGTGGGTATTTTACTCCGGTCTGATAGTTGGTAATAACAGAGAACGCCGTTACTTCTGTCGCTGTTCCTGATGTTGACGGAATTGCAGCAAATTTTGCTTTTGTTCTCAGTTCCGGGAAGTTGAACGGAATACAGAGATCTTCAAATGTAACATCCGGATATTCGTAGAATGCCCACATTGCTTTTGCGGCATCAATCGGCGATCCGCCACCCATAGCTACGATCCAGTCCGGCTGGAACTCCTGCATAACTGCTGCACCTTTCATAACAGTCTCAACAGATGGATCTGGCTCAACTCCTTCAAAAAGCTTTACTTCCATTCCTGCTTCCTTCAGATAGTTCTCAGCTCTGTCGAGGAATCCCTGACGCTTCATGGAGCCTCCTCCAACAACCAGGATTGCTTTTTTTCCTTTCAGGTTCTTCAGTTCTTCAAGACATCCTTTTCCGTGGTAAATATCTCTTGGTAATGTAAATCTACTCATTTCAAACACTCCTTTGCCCTTAAAGTATGTTATCTTTTTGACAATTATATTGTATCTCAAATCTAAGCTTTCTGCAACATTTTACCACAAATAAATTGTACTTATTTCCATACAATTATACATTTTTAATAAACCATATTATTTCCACCCTATTCATAAAACATTTGATTTGTGATATTTTTCACATATTTTACGCAAGTTTTTCACAAATAAAAGTAATTGAAAAGAGTACGCTTTACCAGTCATGCTCTGACAAGCAGACGGCTCGGCATACTCTCTTCTTAAAATCGGATTTTAATTTGTATTCAGTTCATAATTTCTTCTTGTGACATCACTTAATCTGCCTTTTTGATCCTGCAGAACAAAACTGAAAATCGTACTTCCCTCCGGCATTACGATCGGTCCGGTATATTCCTGCGTCGCAGAATTATTCTCCGGATCCGGATCTGATCCATCCGTCGTGTAATATGCCGTATACTTATCCGGTACAACTACACTGATTGACTGGACATGGTCATACTGCCCGGTCGACGGAGTTACCGCCGGTGCATCTGCAATCGGGAACTCAACTTTATAGGTTTTACTTTCTGTCAGGCTTGGAATCCCTTTCTTATTAACAGAAATCGCCTTCACCGTCGTCTCACCTTCACCGATCTTGATCGGTTCTGTATATTTCGTACTTGAAGTTGTCGGCTCTGAACCGTCTGTCGTATAGTAGATTGCTTTTCCTTTTCCGGTCAGTTCCAGTGCCTGCACTTCATCATATGTCTCTGTCTCATCCAGACTAAACTTCGGTTCATCTGACACATAATCCTTCAGTTCTTCCAGGACCGTATCACTGGTACATGCATTCAGAAGCGGTGATACTTTTTCTTCCTGTTTGGTATCAATATAAAATTCTACCGCTGCACGATAAATTTCTGCATTTCCGGACTGCTTTGCAATCTCGTCTGTAAAAACTTCTTCTGCCTGATCCAGATCATCCTGGGCAATATAAACCTTTGAAATCCCTGTATAAGCTTCTGCTTTCTTCGGACTTCCGGAAGCTGCTTTTTCAAATACAGTGAGTGCGTTCTCATATTCGGAAGCTGCCAGAAGCCGGTATCCTTTCTTTACTTTTCCGGTATATGAATTTTGATAAAACAGGAAAATGAGTCCTGCCAGAACAATACACCCCGCCAGCAGCATAAGCAGCATTTTCCGGCGTTTTTTTCTGGCACGCTCTTTTCTCTTTTCTGCCCGCATACGCCGCAATCTGCGTTCTTCTTCATACGCTCTTCTCGTCTGTTCCCGCGCATCTTCTCTTTGACTCACACGTCCGGTAGCCGGTCTGAC
Source organism: Allocoprococcus similis (assembly GCF_054660775.1). Classification (NCBI taxonomy): domain Bacteria; kingdom Bacillati; phylum Bacillota; class Clostridia; order Lachnospirales; family Lachnospiraceae; genus Allocoprococcus; species Allocoprococcus similis. Next base: position 154,685 of record NZ_BAAHSG010000007.1, on the reverse strand, counting down.
ATCACTGCGTCTGACCGCCGCATCTCTTCCACGCCTGGTCACAGTTTCCTGCTGGCGACGACCAACACTTCCTGAATTTCCTACACACCTGGTCTCTCCTCCAACACTTTCCCGTCTTTCATATGCCGGATTTGCTGCACCAGAATAGATGCCATCTTGCTTTTCCTGCTCACCCAGATGAAGCGACATTGTCTGTGTAATGCCTCCTTTTAGCTGAGCAGTCAGCATATCATCAAGTGGGTTATAATCAGGCACAATCTGTATTTCCCTGCCGCAGCTAGGACAGATCAGCTGATCTTCAGGCAAATCTGCTCCACAGTGCATACATTTCATTGTCTTTCGTCTCCTTCTGGTATCATACTTCATTTAGAACAATCCGGTAATTTTACCGTCTTCTACATCAATTCCATTTGCTGCAGGTACTTTCGGAAGACCTGGCATGGTCATGATCGCTCCGGTAAGAGCAACAACAAATCCTGCTCCTGCATTTACATAAACTTCACGGATATGGATATCAAAGTTCTCCGGGCGTCCAAGAAGCTTCGCATCATCGGACAGAGAATACTGATTCTTTGCCATACATACAGGGAACTTGCCAAAGCCCATTGATTCAATTCGTGCAAGCTGTTTCTTTGCAGCAGGTTCATATACAACACTCTTTGCTCCGTAAATCTCTTTGCAGATTGTCTCGATCTTCTCTGCAATTGATAACTCATCACTGTAAATCGGATGATAATGGCTTTCTTTTGTCTCCAGAGTCTGTAATACCTTCTCTGCCAGCTCTTTTCCGCCGTCTCCGCCTTTACCCCATACTTCTGCAAGGGCAAATTCACAGCCTCTGTCTTCGCAGAACTTACGGATAAATTCGTATTCTGCTTCCGTATCACTGACAAATGAATTCAGGGTAACCACAACCGGAACTCCGAATTTCTGCAGGTTCTCAATATGCTTTTCAAGATTTACAATTCCCTTTGCAAGAGCATCCAGGTTCTCTTTGTTCAGTTCGTCTTTCGGCACGCCACCATTGTATTTTAATGCACGTACCGTTGCAACCAGAACTACTGCATCCGGTTTCAGTCCCGCCATACGGCACTTGATATCCATAAACTTCTCTGCACCCAGATCTGCACCAAATCCCGCTTCTGTGATCGTGATATCACTCAGCTTAAGTGCCATCTTGGTTGCACGTACACTGTTGCAGCCATGTGCAATATTTGCGAATGGGCCGCCATGTACCAGTGCCGGTGTATGCTCCAGAGTCTGGATAATATTCGGTTTGATCGCATCCTTTAACAGTGCTGTCATTGCACCGGTTGCCTGAAGCTGGTCAGCTGTAACCGGTTCTCCGGAAAATGTATAGGCAACAATGATTCTGCCAAGACGTTTTTTCAGATCTTCCAGATCGTCTGCCAGACATAAAATTGCCATGATTTCGGACGCAACCGTGATCACAAAATGATCCTCTCTTACCATTCCGTCCATTTTATTTCCAAGACCGACTACTACATTACGCAGTACACGGTCATTCATATCTACACACCGTTTCCATACAACCTGTCTCGGATCGATCCCAAGAGCATTTCCCTGCTGGATATGGTTGTCAAGAAGAGCTGCAAGCAGGTTATTTGCTGATGTGATCGCATGAAAATCTCCGGTAAAATGAAGATTCAGATCTTCCATCGGTACAACCTGTGCATAACCGCCTCCGGCAGCACCGCCTTTAATTCCAAAGCAAGGTCCGAGCGATGGCTCGCGCAGAGCGATCAGGGCTTTTTTACCGAGCTTTGCCATTGCCTCTCCAAGTCCGACGGTAATCGTCGTCTTCCCCTCTCCCGCCGGAGTCGGATTGATTGCAGTGACAAGTACCAGCTTTCCATTCGGTCTGTCTTTTACTCTTTCCATCAGTTCATCTGATAATTTTGCCTTATACTTGCCGTAAAACTCAAGGTCTTCCTCTTCAATTCCAATCTTTGCTGCAACCTCGCGAATATGGAGCATCTCTGCCTCCTGTGCAATCTGAATGTCTGTCTTCATAATCATATCCTCCCTTTTTTCTTATGCGTTTCTTAAACTGATTCTTCTATGTATTGTTCAAACTGTTCCATAGACATCAGTACTTTTCTTGGTTTGGTACCTTCTTCTTCTCCTACGACTCCCGCCTCGGCAAGCTGATCCATAATCCGCGCCGCACGGTTAAACCCGATCTTAAACACCCGTTGGAGCATTCCGATCGATGCTTTGTCTTTTTCAATGATAAACTTTCCTGCATCTACAAAGTAGACATCTTTGTCGTCCCCGGAAGATGCTCCTCCCGCAGATACATTCTGATTACTGTTCACCTGCTTCTGGACCTCTTCACTGTATGCTGTGCCTCCGCCGTTCTCTTTCAGGAAATCAACCACTGCCTGGACTTCTTTATCAGAAACAAAAGCCCCCTGAACACGTACCGGCTTCTGATAGCCAGCCGGATAGAACAACATATCGCCTTTTCCAAGCAGCTTCTCCGCGCCATTCATATCAATGATGGTACGGGAATCCACACCGGATGATACAGAAAATGCTATTCTTGATGGCATATTCGCCTTGATCAGACCGGTAATGACATTAACCGATGGTCTCTGCGTTGCAAGAACCAGATGAAGTCCTGCCGCACGCGCAAGCTGTGCCAGACGGCAGATCGCCTCTTCCACTTCTCCGGGTGCAACCATCATCAGGTCTGCAAGTTCGTCTACGATGATCACAATCTGTGGAAGTTTCTGTGCTTTATCCGGATCATCAATATCTTTAATGTTCTCGACTTTATCATTGTAACCTTTCAGATCACGGACATTATACTCGGCAAAAAGCTGATAACGTCTGTTCATTTCCGCAACCGCCCAGTTCAAAGCTCCTGCTGCCTTCTTCGGATCCGTTACAACCGGGATCATCAGATGTGGAATTCCATTATATACACTTAATTCCACTACCTTTGGATCTACCATAATCAGCTTTACATCCTCCGGTTTTGCTTTGTAGATAATACTCATAATGATCGTATTGATACAGACAGATTTACCGGAGCCGGTAGCTCCTGCAACAAGTAAATGCGGCATCTTTGCGATATCCGATACCACCACTTTACCTGAAATGTCACGACCTGTCGCAAATGCGATCCGCGATCTACTTTTCTTAAATTCATCTGATTCCAGAAGATCACGCAGCATAACTGCAGTATTTTCCTTATTCGGAACTTCAATGCCGACTGCTGCTTTTCCAGGGATCGGTGCCTCAATACGGATATCGGCCGCCGCCAGGTTCAGCTTGATATCATCCGCAAGTCCTACGATCTTACTGACTTTCACTCCCATCTCAGGCTGTAACTCATAGCGTGTGACAGAAGGTCCGCAGCTGATATTAGTAATCGTAACATTCACGCCGAAGGTTTGAAGTGTCTTCTGGAGCTTTGCTGCTGTCTCACGCAGATGCGCATCCGAATCTCCGGAAGTTTTACTTCCATGCTTCAACAGACTAAGCGGCGGGAAGCGGTATTCCCTGACCGGTTTCTCACTTTTTGCAATCGTATCTGCAACAGCAGCAACCTCTTTGGGGATATCTGCCTTAACTTTTGGATTTCCGGAGACCTGACTTTTTACTCCGTCTTCTGTCTGCACCGCTGATAAATTTTCTTCAGCCACATCTGTCTGCATATCTTTACCAGACTCCGGCTCTTTTTCCGTTTCCTGCATCGCTCCTTTTAAGAACTTCGGGAGCTTTTCTTTCACCGGCTCAAGAGGAACCGGTTCCGGATCCGGGATCAGCTCTGTAGCGGAGAGGGGCATCGCACGATTGATCACAACATCATCCAGCGCAATTTTCCCAGTCTGTTCCATAATGTGCTTTGCCGCCGCTTCTTCTGCACCTGCAAGCACGCTGCTCATATCTTTCCGGCTGCGTCTGGTAGCTTTCTTTTCTGTACTTTCCTTTGCTTCTTTTCCGGCTGTTTCTTCTGCTTTTCCTGCCTCGTCCTCTTTTCTTCCAACTGTCGAATTAAAGGAAACGCCACTTACCTGATAATCAACACGCATAGCTTCCCGTCTTGCCCTGCGTTCCTCAGCCTCTTCTTTACGCTTCTGCATGTCCTCTCTGGCACGGTCATACGCTTTTTCCCCGCCGATCTTCATTCCTTTTAGAATAGACTTTTCTGTGATAAGGACTACACAGATCACCATTAAAATGATCACGACAACATATGTACCCACTTTACCGATTGCCGGCACCAGCCTGACCGCAATTGCCTTTCCAACAAATCCGCCTTTTTCATCGATCAGTTCAAAGAGCACACAGCACTGAACCAGTAATACAACGCCTGCAGCAGTCTTAATATATGCGATCCTGTTTCCTTTATTGGAAACCACAAACGCGACTCCACAAAATAAAAGCAGTGGAAATACATACGCCATCCAGCCCATCATCCCCTGCTGCAGTGCTGCAATCTTTCTTCCAAATGCACCTGCAAGTCCGAAATTGCTGATCGTAAGCAGAATTCCTACCGCAAGCGTCACCCAGATCAGAATCTCCGTTGCAAGAAATGATTCTTCCTGCGGCGCAGCTTTTGATGTGGTATTCTTTCTGGTTGTTTTCGCAGATTTTGCAGACTTTGTACTCGTCTTCTTCGCAGGCTGCCGCTTTTTCGCCGTGCTCTGCTTTGCATTTTTCTTTGTTCCGGTTGTCTTTGAAGCCATCAAACTTCCCCCTTGTATTTATACTCTTTATCTTGTAATCAAATGACCGATTCCTTCTACTCTCTCCCCAGATATAGTATCCGGAATCAGTCATCAAAAGTGTATACTTGTACATGCTATTTTATTATAGCATTCTCTTCGCCTTATGTCATCTCATAATTTTTATCAGTATTTTCCATTTTTTCATCAATCATTTCATGCAATTTATTTAATGCATCTCTTATTCCGCCAACCTCATCAATGAGTCCTTCCTCCACTGCACGTTTTCCTTCCAGCATTGTCCCCACGTCTTTGACAAGCTGTGTGGAATCCAGCATCAGTTCTTCAATCCGCTCCTGTGACATTCCGGAATGCTCTGCAAGGAATCCGGTGATCCGGTCCTGCGTCTTTTCAATATTCCGCAGGCTCTGTGCCACACCGATGAACATTCCGCTTGTCCGCACCGGGTGAATGATCATCGTTCCACTTGGAACAATAAAAGAATAATCCGCAGACACAGCAAGAGGACCACCGATAGAATGACACCCTCCAAGTACCAGAGATACTGTCGGTTTGCTTAAAGATGCAATCATTTCCGCAATCGCAAGTCCCGCCTCCACATCTCCGCCCAGTGTATTTAAGAGAATCAGCACACCGTCTGTCTGAACACTGTTCTCAATCTGTGCCAGTTTTGGAAGCAGGTGTTCATACTTGGTTGCCTTTGTACTGCCGGAAACCGCCTCATGTCCTTCTACTTCGCCGATGATCGTGAGCAGCTCGATCTGATGATTCCGACGTCGGTCAAGCGGAAGCATTCCCATTTCTTTAACATGTTCATCTTCTTCCTTTGTATTTTCCGGCTCTGCCTCTCTGACTGCCTTTTCTTTATTTTCCATATTTTCTACGTTCTGTTCCCTGCTCTTTTTCTTGCGTATCTGATATTCTTTTACATCCGTTTCTTCCTGTATTTTCATTGCCGCATTCCTCCGTTCTTTTTAGCTTAGTATGGACAATGCTTATAAAAATATGCAGGATTTCCAATGCAGGAATGAATAACAGGTTCCTGTACCGACACAAATCTGTACCTGATTCACTGTATATGCAAAAGAGAATGTGACTCGGCACATTCTCTTTGATTTAATCATTATGAAAATAAATATTTCCTGCGCAGGCTATATACCATATCTGTATAAATCTTGCGGCATGCCTCCAGATTATCGGATTCGATCATGGAAACACATGGGTGAAGATAATGGTTCCAGATATCTGCATATACATCTTCTGAATTTTCCATCCGGTTGATCCGGTTTACGATTGTCGGAGCAATATCGTAATACTCGGCAACGATTTCTTCGCCGCCTTCCTGATTCACCAGATATTCATCCCTGTATCTTCTCATCAGATTCAGTTCATAACAGTTATCCGGTTTGCCAAGGCTTGCACATACAGCTGTAGTAATATAGCAGAGACGGGATTTAAAGCCTCCCTGGATCTGCTCGAATTCCGATTTACTGATCTTAAGTTCCAGATCATGATCATTCCAGCGTTCGACCATGCAGTCTACAATCTCTTCACAAGCATCCATTCTGCCATAGCGGAACATCGGGATTACATACGTAACCATGCCAAGATTATATTTCATAAGTACATTTTCTTTTTTTCTTTTTGAACTTTCCTGATCCAGTACTCTCCGCATTCTATCCGGCAGAACAGCGGCAATCTCTTTAATTTCTTCCTGTCTGTCTTCCGAATTCTCGCATTCCTGTGCAATCTCAGTAAAAAGCGGCTTATACTTCTCGTATGCATTTTTAAACGAATCCGCATAAGTCTTTTTATTGAAATCTCCGGAAATCGGAATTATCTGGTCAAACAGGTCATTCAGTCCATCCTGTATACTCTGATTCATTCAGGTTCCTCCCGGAATCAATCCTATGCTTCTTCCCAGTTATGATATACTTCCTGTACATCATCATCATCTTCAAGAAGATCAAGCGTCTTCTGAATGTTCTTGATGTCTTCTTCGTTGTCCAGAGTTACCCATGTCTGTGGTATCATTGTAACTTCTGCACTTGCCATCGGGATTCCTGCTTCTTCCAGAGCAAGACGAACCTCACTGAAATCATTCGGATCTGTAAGGATCTCAAAGCTGTCCTCTTCTTCTGAAAAATCTTCTGCTCCTGCATCCAGTGCCTGCATCATCAGATCATCTGCATCCAGTTCACATTCTTCTTTATCGACAATGATCTGTCCTTTCTGATCAAACATGAAAGATACACATCCGCTGGTTCCGATATTTCCTTTTCCCTTTGTGAAAGCGCTTCTTACATTAGAAGCAGTACGGTTACGGTTATCAGTAAGTGCATCAACGATGATTGCAGTTCCGTTCGGTCCGTATCCTTCGTATACGATGTGTTCGTAGTTGTTAGCATCTCCGTCTCCGGCTGCTTTTTTAATACTTCTGTCAATATTGTCATTTGGCATATTATTTGCTTTTGCCTTTGCAATCGCATCACGGAGTCTGCTGTTGTTAGCCGGATCAGCTCCGCCTCCTTCTTTGACTGCTACAGCGATTTCACGACCGATCTTCGTGAATACTTTTCCTTTTGCTGCGTCGTTTTTTTCTTTTTTATGCTTGATATTCGCAAATTTTGAATGTCCTGACATTACTTTTTACCTCTCTTCAGTATTTTACTATTCTCAATTGTACTATTTTATCACTTTTTTGTTCTGCTGACAAGGACTTTGCGTATTGTATTATTATCAACCGACAATACATGGAACAGATAACCTCCGAATTCCACCTGACATTCTTCATCTTCCGAAGGAATTCTGTCCAGGCAGTCGATCAGATAACCATTGATCGTATCGTAATCTTCTTCGTTGAAACTGATTCCCAGAAGTTCTTCCAGATCTTCCAGCTGTGTCATACCATCCACGATATATGTACCATCTGCCTGTTTGACGATCAGCTCTTCTTCCTCATCATACTCATCCTGGATATTTCCAACGATTTCTTCTACGATATCTTCCATCGTAACGATCCCTGATGTCTGTCCATACTCATCCAGCACGATCACCATATGGCTCTTGTCCTGCTGCATCTGTTGGAACAGTTTGTCAATCGCCTTTGTTTCCGGGATAAATCCTGCCGGCCGGATCGCATCCTTCAGATCATGCACCGGTTTTCTCCTTGCCGGACCATCCAGGTAACTCTGCATCGCATCCCGGATATGAAGAATCCCCACAATGTTGTCAATATCTTCTTCATAAACCGGGAATCTGGATTTGTTCTCCTCCAGCATAAAGGTAAGTGCTTTTTCCAGAGATTCCTCTCCGTCCAGTGCTACGATATTTTTCCGGTGCGTCATGATATCTTTTGCATCCGAATCCATATATTCAAAAATATTGGTGATCATCTTCGTCTCACGTCTTGTCAGAACACCTTTTTCATAGCCTTCCAGTACTTTTTCAATGATTTCTTCTGCAATTTTCTCTTTATCTTCATTGTCAGAAAATACATTTTTCATTTTCTGAAGTAAATTACCTTCCGTTTCCATTGCTTTCCATACTTCTCCTCTTTTATGTATGAAGCATCAGGCTGACGCACAGCGCTTCATCGACTTTTCTCATAAGCTCTTTGTCTACCCGGCACACGTAATCCTTCAGTCTCTGCTTATCGATGGTCCGGATCTGCTCCAGAAGGACAACGGAATCCTTGACGATTCTGTACCTTTTTGCATCGATTTCCACATGTGTCGGCAGCTTCGCTTTATTCATCCTTGAAGTGATCGCGGCACAGATAACGGTCGGACTGTGCCGGTTCCCGACATCATTCTGGATGACAAGAACCGGGCGCACGCCGCCCTGCTCCGAACCGACTACCGGACTTAAATCCGCATAATAAATATCTCCACGCCTGATCTGCACTTCATTCACACTCCGCTTATCAAGATACTTTCATTATTGCCAGCTTTCTCCTGCTGTATTCATATCTCTTTCGAAGTGCATCCCCGCATTTTAGAAATAATCGACCTGCTCTACAACTTTTCCGTCACGCACATATTCTCGCGGAACACGTTTATTGATATCACAGATAAATTCATAGTTAAATCTACCGCTCAGACCGGCAAGCTCATCTATTGAAAGATAAGCATCCCCGTCGTGACCGACCAGTGTTGCCCTGTCACCAAATTTCACATCCGGGATCTCGGTCACATCTACCATGAACTGATCCATACAGACTCTGCCAAGGATCGGTGCCTTCTGACCATGGATCAGGACATATCCTTTGTTGGAAAGACTCCGTGGGTATCCGTCTCCATATCCCGTCGGGATCGTGGCGATCTGCATCCTTTTCGGCGCAACAAAGGTGCCTCCGTAGCTGACTGCCGTACCCTTTTCAATCCATTTCACATAAGTCACATGCGCGATCAGCTCCATTGCCGGTCGGAGCGGAACTTCCTCCTTATTGACTTCATCTGACGGATACAGTCCATAGGTAGAAATCCCGGCTCTCTCCAGATCCATTCCAAGCTTTGGCATATCAATGATACTTGCACTGTTTGCACAGTGATAATAAGTAAATTCCATACCTTCTGCTGCAAGATGCTCTTTCATCCACAGAAAGGCACGGATCTGTTCCAGTGTTGTGGTCTTATCCGTCTCATCTGCCTTTGAAAAATGGGTAAACATTCCTTCGCAATCCGTGTAAACAAGTCTGCCGATCTTAAGGATCTCCTCTACGCTTTCTTTCGATACCGGAAAGCCAAGTCTTGACATTCCAGTATCGATCTTAATGTGCAGATATGCCTTCTTCCCCATACGGTATGCGGTCTCATCCGCAAGCTTCGCAAGCTCATAGCTGTAGGCTGTCATGCGGATCTCATGACGGATCATCTCTTCCAGCTGATCCGGGAAAATACATCCCAGGCAAAGAATCGGCTTCTGAATGCCGGCTTTTCTGAGTACAACACCTTCATCCAGAGTTGCGACCGCATAGCCCCAGACATAATCCACATCTTCCAGCATTCTTGAAATCGGTACCGCTCCATGACCATAACCATCTGTTTTGATGACCACGACCATCTTGGTTCCCTCTTCTATATTTGCATGCATCATTTCCATATTATACATCACCGCATCCAGATCGATCACCGCACGCAGTCTGCTGTATTTCTTCATTCTGTCATATCCTCCAATTCCTTAAGTGTCCTGCCGAGCATTTTCAAAAGATCACCCGCAAGCACACTGTAAGAGCCAAGTTCTTTTCTGGCATGATCTCCGCACAGGCCATGCAGATAAACGCCAAGCACAGCTGCATCATCCGGTCTCAGATGCTGTGCCATAAGTCCGGTGATCATTCCGGCAAGCACATCTCCCGATCCGGCCTTTGCCATTGCCGCATTACCGGTGGTATTGATCATAAGCCTTCCCTCCGGCGCTTTCATAAGTGTCCTGCTGTCTTTCAGTACACAGACAGCATGAACTTTTTCTGTATATTTCCGTAATAGCTCTCTTCTGTTGTCTTTTAATTCCTGTACGCTGTATCCGGTCAGTCTGGACATTTCTTTCATGTGCGGAGTAAGTACATATCCGGAAGGATTCATCCGAATCTGTCCGATCCCCCACTCACCGGTCTTTGCCAGAAGGTTCAGTCCGTCCGCATCAATAACAGCCGGTTTTTTATTATTCTCAAGCACCTTTTTCAGTAATTTCTCCGAATGCGGTCCCATGCCGAGTCCGCAGCCAATACAGAGCACATCCGCCCATTCCAGCAAATCCGGAAGTTCTTCAAAGGATTCTGTCTCATCCAGAGAATAGGTCGTCATTACCGCCTCCGGTAAAAGTTCCTGTAAGATTGCCCGGTTGCTTTCCTCCGTATAAATCCGGACAAGCCCGGCTCCCGAAAGATATGCTGCCCTGGCACTTAAATATGCTGCACCGGACATTCCTTTGCTTCCGGTAATCATCAGAACCTTTCCATAAGTCCCTTTATTAGAATCCGGTTTCCTTTGCGGCAGCATTGCCGGCACATCGGATTTTTCAAGTGCCATGCAGATTTCTTCTTCCGCAAAAAACTCCGGCCTGGTAATTCCGATCGGAGCTGTAACAAGCTTTCCTGCATACTCACATCCCGGATACAGGATCTGTCCCATCTTCTGAAACGCAAAGGTCACTGTAAGATCTGCTTTAAATGCAGTTCCAAGCACTTTCCCATCATCCGAACGGATCCCTGAAGGAGTGTCAACTGCCACCTTACAGGCAGTCATCCGGTTCATCTGATCGATCACCTCTGCATACCTGCCTTTTATTTCACGTGACAGACCAATACCGAATACGGCATCTATAATAACACTATATTCTTTCTGTGGCAAACTGTTTCCTACAGATATTCCCAGATTTTCCAGAATTTTCATCTGGATTTTTGTTTCTTCACTACGATGGTCATAATTTCCGACCAATACTACATCCGGATGATATCCTTCTTCTACGAGCATCCTTGCAATTGCGAATCCGTCACCACCGTTGTTGCCACTTCCACACACAACCAGTGCTTTCGACAAGTCTATGCCTTCTGCTTTCATCGCAGCCACACACTGAAGTGCCGCCCGTTCCATCAGGACAAGGGACGGGACCTGCATCTTCTGTATCATTCTCTGATCCGATCTTCTCATCTGATCTGCTGTCAGTATTTCTTTCATATCCGGTCTCCCATACATTTAATTTTCAAAAAGGTGCAGGAAAAAACTTTCCTGCACCTCTGCCTTCTGGTATGCTTTGACTACTTTCCTTCATGTTCTTCATTGTATCTGGTGATGTTATAAGATAATCTCATCAGACTTTCAGACAAATGAACATTCTCCACAATAATATTATCCGGCAGATTCAGATCTGTATGCGCAAAATTCCAGATAGCCTTGACTCCATTATCTACCAGGAGATTGGCAACCTCTACTGCTTTTGCCTTCGGAATCGTGAGAACCCCGATCTCAATATCGTTTTCTTTCACAAAATCCTTCAATTCATCCATCATACGGATCTCAACTCCACGGATCGTCAATCCGGCAAGCCTTGGGTTTACGTCAAACAGCCCTTTTAAAACAAATCCCCGATTTTCAAATGCTGCATAGTTCGCCAATGCCTGTCCAAGATTTCCTGCTCCAATGATAACGAATTTATGTTTCTCGTTCAGTCCAAGGATCTTACCTATCTCTGTATAAAGATACTTTACATTATAGCCATATCCCTGCTGTCCAAATCCACCGAAATTATTCAGATCCTGCCGGATCTGTGAAGCAGTCACTTTCATTCTTTTACTTAATTCATTGGATGATATCCGTTCGACTCCGCTCTCCAGTAGTTCCCCTAAATAACGATAATACCGCGGAAGTCTCCTTATTACTGCCTGAGATATTTCTCTTGATGCCACTTTCACTTCCACCTTCCTATTTTTTGACTCATTATTTTTAATTATATAAGAATCCAACGAAAAAGTCAAATTTTATAGTTGTTTTTTGTCGTATTTCAGCTATAATTATGTTACTGTGAGCAGTAACATAATTGCCACTTTAACAGGAGGATATAAAAATGATACTGGCATGTCATAATCTGTCAAAAAGTTTTGGGGATCAGGTCATCGTAAAAGACGGTTCCTTTCATATAGAAAACCATGAAAAAGCTGCCCTAGTAGGTCTTAACGGAGCCGGCAAATCCACGATCCTCAAGATGATCGTAGGACAACTTTCTCCCGATGCAGGGACGGTTGTTCTTACCAAAGGCAAAACTCTCGGCTACCTTGCACAGCATCAGGAGATGGAAAGCGGCAATACCATTTACGAAGAAGTCCGCACGGCAAAAGCTGAAATCATTGAGATGGAAAAGCAGATACGTACAATCGAGATGGAGCTTCCGTCTCTTTCCGGAGATGCTCTTGAAGCACGTCTTTCCACTTATCAGAGACTGACTTCTGCATTTGAGCACGCAGACGGTTACGCCTATAAAAGTGAGCTTACCGGCGTTCTAAAAGGTCTCGGATTTACAGAAGAAGAATTTACCAAACCCGTAGATTCTTTATCCGGTGGTCAGAAGACCCGTGTATCTCTTGGCAAACTCCTTCTTACCAAGCCTGACGTCCTGCTTCTGGATGAGCCAACCAACCACCTGGATATGAACTCCATCGCATGGCTGGAAACCTATCTTCTGAATTATCCGGGTGCTGTTCTTATCGTATCCCACGACCGCTATTTCCTAAACCGTGTAGTTACAAAGGTGATTGAAGTCGAGCAGGGACAGCTTCATACTTATATGGGCAATTATTCTGATTTTGCTGTCAAAAAAGAACAGCTCAGGGAAGCCAAATTAAAAGAATACTTGAATCAGCAGCGTGAGATCAAACATCAGGAAGCCGTAATCGAAAAGCTCCGTTCATTTAACCGTGAGAAATCCATCAAGCGTGCCGAAAGCCGGGAAAAAATGCTGGATAAGATGACGCTTGTAGACAAACCGATGGAGATCAACACCGACATCCATCTGAAGCTGGAACCTTCACGTGTCAGTGGCAATGATGTACTTTCTGTCAAAGGATTAAGCAAAGCCTTTCCGCCACAGACACTTTTCACAGATATCAGTTTCGAGATCAAGCGTGGGGAACATGTAGCCATTATTGGCGACAACGGAACCGGAAAAACTACGCTTCTCAAGATTCTGAACAATGTGATCCGGGCAGACAGCGGTTCCTTTACACTGGGTGCCAATGTGGAGATTGGTTACTACGATCAGGAACACCACGTCCTTCATATGGATAAGACAATCTTTGAAGAAATTTCCGATGATTATCCGATGCTTACCAACACACAGATCCGGAACATGCTTGCGGCTTTTCTTTTTACCGGAGATGATGTTTTCAAGCTGATCGGCGATTTAAGTGGTGGTGAAAGGGGACGTGTATCTCTGGCAAAGCTGATGCTCTCCAATGCGAATTTCCTGATCCTCGATGAGCCGACCAACCATTTGGACATCACTTCCAAGGAAATTCTCGAGCGGGCTCTGAATGATTATACCGGTACGGTACTTTATGTGTCACATGACCGTTATTTCATCAACCAGACCGCCACCCGCATTCTGGAACTGACCGGCAATACCTTTGTCAATTATATCGGCAACTATGATTATTATCTGGAGAAAAAAGATCTTCTGACCCCGGCTGTTTCCACAACTGCTTCTGAAGACGCACCGACGCAGGTTTCCGAATCCAAACTGAGCTGGCAGGAGCAGAAAGAAGAACAGGCACGTCTCCGCAAAAGACAGAACGACCTGAAGAAAACAGAAGAACGTATCGGTGTTCTTGAGACGCGCAATGGCGAAATCGATGAACTGATGATGCTGGAAGAAGTCTATACGAATTCTGTCAAATGCCAGGAACTGGCAAAAGAAAAAACAGCGAACGAATCAGAGCTCGAAGAACTCTATGAAAAATGGGAAGAACTGGCTGAATAAGCCGGTCCTTCCCATTTTTCTGTCAGGGATACGCCCTTCATGCATTCCCTGCTCTTTTTATAATCTTTCTGCAATCGCTTTGATAAATCCTTCACTGTTCAGTACATGCACCTCCGGAAGAGTTGTGATCATTGCCAGATCCTTTGTCATATAACCCTCTTCAATCGTACCGATCGTTGCTTTTTCCAAACGGTCTGCAAAATCCATCAGTTCCTGGTTTCCATCCAGTTCTCCTCTCTTGCGCAGAGCTCCTGACCATGCAAAGATCGTTGCAACAGAGTTTGTTGAAGTCTCTTCCCCTTTCAGGTGTTTGTAATAATGACGCTGTACTGTTCCATGCGCAGCTTCATATTCATAAAACCCTTCCGGCGATACCAGTACAGATGTCATCATGGCAAGTGAACCAAATGCTGAGGAAACCATATCACTCATCACGTCCCCGTCATAATTCTTACATGCCCAGATATAACCACCCTCTGACTTCATTACACGGGCTACCGCATCATCGATCAATGTGTAGAAATATTCAATTCCCGCTTCATCAAAAAGGTTCTTATACTCCGCATCAAAGATCTCCTGGAAGATATCTTTGAATGTATGGTCATATTTTTTGGAAATGGTATCTTTTGTTGCAAACCAAAGATCCTGCTTTGTATCCAGCGCATAACTAAAACAGCTTCTTGCAAAACTTTCAATCGATGCATTGATATTGTGCATTCCCTGGATAATACCTGCTCCATCAAAATTATGGATCAGCTCTCTTGTCTCTGTTCCGTCAGGTGCTGTGTAGACCAGTTCTGCCTTTCCAGGTCCCGGAATCTTCATCTCGGTTCCTTTATATACATCCCCATAAGCATGACGGGCAATCGTGATCGGCTTCTTCCAGTTCTTTACACATGGTTCAATTCCTTTTACCACGATCGGAGCACGAAATACCGTTCCATCCAGAATCGCACGGATTGTTCCGTTCGGACTCTTCCACATCTCTTTGAGATCATATTCTTTTACCCTTGCCGCATTCGGTGTAATGGTCGCACATTTGACAGCTACTTTGTACTTCTTTGTTGCATTAGCTGAATCAACTGTAACCTGGTCATCTGTCTCATTGCGGTGTTCCAGTCCAAGATCATAATAATCTGTCTTAAGATCGATATACGGCAGAAGAAGATCATCTTTTATCATCCTCCAGAGAATTCTGGTCATCTCATCTCCGTCCATCTCAACAATCGGTGTCGTCATCTGAATTTTACTCATAGCTTCGTCTCCTTTTTGATTATTCTTCTTCGATATGCAGGTTCTCCATAACATGCATAATGTGGAGCGTTGCCAGATTGCCGGCTTTTTCCGCATCCTTTGCCTTGATGGCATTCAGGATCTCGTTATGCTCGCCAATCGACTTGATCGCACGCTCTTCTGTCTTAACGGAAGTCCTTCTTGCAAGCTGTACATATTTGTGAAAATCCGAAAGCACATGATCCAGGATCCTGCTCTGTGATGCCTCATACAGAATCTGATGGAATCTTCCATCCAGCTCTGTCAGCTGATCGGAATGTCCTTTATCCATATGATACTCGGATAAAAGAATGATCTCATCCAGTTCTTCCAGCTGCTCCTGTGTAATATGTTCTGTTGCCAAGCGGACGCATAATCCTTCCAGCATGGAACGGATCATATAAATATCATGTACATCCTTATCAGAAATACCGGTAACATAGGCTCCTTTATTCGGAATGATGTTCACCAGTCCCTCCAGTTCCAACTGTCTAAGTGCCTCTCTTACCGGTGTACGGCTAACTCCAAGTTCCTTCCCCAATGTTGCTTCTCTGAGTTCGTCATTTTCTTCGTATTTACCTTTCAGAATGTCATCTCTGATGGTCTGAAAAACCTGACTTCTCAATGAATACTCTTCCATTTTATCTCTCTCCTGAATTTCGTTAGATTGTGATCCCCTTTTCGCCACAGATTCTCTCAATCTCCCGGATTAGTTCCTCATCTGTGAGTACGGTCACACGGCCGGATTCATATTCCGCATCAACCCACTTCTTCAATTCTACAACTAAAATGGAATTCTTGTCTACCTGTTTCTCATTTTTCAGGTGATAATATGTATTTATCCAGTGTGCAATACCTGCAAGACCGGAAGTATTGGACACAGCAACCAGCGGTGGTCGGTTCAGAAACTTGCCGGTATCAAACACATTGTAGATTTCTTCGTTCTTTAACAGTCCGTCTGCATGGATTCCCGCACGGGTTACATTGAAATTCTTTCCGACAAACGGGGTACGCGGCGGGATCTGGTATCCAATCTCTTTTTCATAATATTCTGCCAGTTCAGTAATCACCGTTGTATCCATGTCATCCAGCGTTCCACGAAGCTGCGCATATTCAAAAATCATTGCTTCCAGTGGCGTATTGCCGGTACGTTCGCCGATTCCAAACAAGGAACAGTTCACGCCACACGCTCCATAAAGCCAGGCCGTTGTAGAATTATTGACTGCCTTGTAAAAATCATTATGTCCATGGAATTCGATCAGTTCACTCGGTACACCTGCATGTACTCTGAGTCCGTATATGATACCCGGAATGGAACGAGGAATCACAGCCCCCGGATAGTTGACTCCGTATCCCATCGTATCACAGACACGGATCTTAACCGGAATCTGGTATTCTTCCATCAGATGCATCAATTCCAGACAGAATGGAATGACAAATCCATAAATATCCGATCTGGTAATATCTTCCAAATGACATCTTGGACTAATACCGGTCTCCAGACATTCACGTACAACTGACAGATAATGTTCCATCGCCTCTCGTCTTGTCATCTTCAGTTTATAAAAAATATGATAATCCGAACAGCTTACCAGGATTCCTGTTTCCTTCATTCCCAGATCTTTTACCAGCTCAAAATC
Organism: Allocoprococcus similis; assembly: GCF_054660775.1. Lineage (NCBI taxonomy): Bacteria > Bacillati > Bacillota > Clostridia > Lachnospirales > Lachnospiraceae > Allocoprococcus > Allocoprococcus similis. The sequence goes on along the minus strand of NZ_BAAHSG010000007.1, from coordinate 137,578 downwards.
CTTTTTATTTGCACGGATCCAGCTTGTGATCTCCGGGAACTTATAACCTCTTTCCATACATTTATATACGGCATCCCGGTCTTTCTTGCTGTATAAGAAAAATTCACTCTGACGAATCTTCCCCTGCGGACCTCCAAGCCTGTGCATATAATCGAAAATGGTTACAATCTGATCCGTTGAATAGGGCGCTCTCGACTGCTGTCCATCCCTGAATGTCGTATCCGTGATCCAGATCTCATCCGGCATACTGTGCGGTACAATACGATCATTAAACGCAATCTTCGGAATCTCATCATAATGAAACAGGTTCCGAAACACATTCGGTGTGTCCACGTCTACCAGCGGGTACATATGCTCCTCAAGTTGCAATAAATTTGTATGCTTATCCAGATAAACCTTCCTGTTTTCCATAACCGTCACTCCCTGACCTGTATTTTTGTATCATTGTATACAACTATACCTTCGATGTCAACCCCATTTTCCTCATTTCGTGACTTTAGCCAGTATTTCATTCAATTAAAGTGCTAATTTGTTAAACTTTCATACAGTCTCGATTCTCTTCTCATCCATTTTCCCTAGTTTAATCCACCTATTTTCTCCAATATCTCCCGTCCTCAACAATTATCCCTTTTTTCCAATATCTCCCACCCTAGACAAGCACCCAACTTCCTTACTGTCTCTATCCCTCTCTTCACAATGAAGCAATGTCGTCCTCTTTGCCAATACCGTTATCTGGCTGGGCGGGAAAAAGAATCTCTTCCAATCCTATTTTGTGCAATGGAGATGAAACTCAAAAATTATGGAAGCCTTTGCTGACATAATTTTCGCTTTCAGAGGTTCATCGGAATGGTTTGCACAACTTGGATTGGAAGAGATTCTTTTTTCCCGCCCAGCCTCACAACCCTATTCAAAAAAGGCAGCCTCACCCCTCCATGGGATAAGACTGCCCTCTCAAATATTTTAATATAACTTTGCACTGATCATCTTCGGTCTGAACCCGGCTGCCTCCAATGCCGCAATAATCCGGTTCTTATGATCGGTTCCAAATGCTTCCAGTGTCACACGAAGCTCCACAGCCGCATTCCGGTTAATGCTTACAAACTGATTATGTTCCAGTTTGATCACATTTCCCTGCTCTTCTGCAATCGTCTGTGCCACTTTTACCAGTTCACCCGGTTTATCCGGAAGAAGTACCGATACAGAGAAGATACGGTCTCTCTGGATCAGTCCGTGCTGCACAACAGAAGACATGGTAATAACATCCATGTTCCCGCCGCTTAAGATAGATACTACTTTCTTACCTTTCAGATCCAGCTGTTTTAAAGCTGCAACAGAAAGAAGACCGGAGTTTTCTACTACCATTTTATGGTTTTCCACCATATCAAGGAATGCTCCGACCAGTTCATCATCTTCTACAGTCACGATCTGGTCTACATTTTCCATAACGTATGGGAGGTTCTGTTCCCCGACTTTTTTTACTGCTGTACCATCTGCGATCGTGTTGGCACTTGGAAGTGTTACGGTATGTCCTGCTTCGATTGCAGCAGTCATACTTGCTGCTTCTGCCGGTTCCACACCGATCACTTTGATCTTTGGATTCAGCATTTTCGCAAGTGTAGATACACCTGTGATCAGTCCGCCGCCCCCGATCGGTGCAAGGATATAATCAACGGTCGGGAGTTCCTGGACAATTTCCATTGCAATCGTTCCCTGTCCGGTAGCTACATCCAGATCGTCGAACGGATGTACAAAAGTATATCCGTACTCTTCAGCAAGCTCATAGGCCTTTGCACAGGCATCGTCATAAACATCTCCGTGTAAAACAACCTCGGCACCATAGCTCTTGGTACGGTTTACCTTGATCAGCGGAGTGACAGTAGGCATAACAATCGTCGCCTTACATCCAAACGCTTTTGCCGCATATGCCACACCCTGTGCATGGTTTCCCGCTGAAGCTGTGATCAGACCTTTTGCACGATCTTCCTCAGAAAGAGTGCTGATCTTGTAATAAGCTCCTCTTAATTTGTATGCACCTGTGTACTGCATATTTTCCGGTTTCAAATAAACCTTTCCCCCGGTCTGGCTACTGAGATACTCACTGTAGATAAGCTTTGTCGGACGAGTCACACGTTTTACGATCTCGCTTGCTTCTTCAAATTTTTCCAATGTCAGCATATTATTCTTCTCCTTCTTCCTTCTTTTCTTCTGTTGTAAATAATGCCTGTACAAATTCGTCGGAATCGAATTTCTGCAGATCATCGATCATCTCACCGACACCTATATATTTAACAGGAATTCCAAGCTCTGCCTGAATTGCAACTGCAATTCCGCCTTTGGCCGTTCCATCCATCTTAGTCAGGATAATTCCTGTAATATCCGCAACATCACTGAATTCCTTTGCCTGTGAAAGTGCATTCTGTCCGGTCGTTGCATCCAGAACGACCAAGGTTTCTCTGTATGCCTCCGGATATTCCCTTTCCAGCACACGGTTAATCTTCTTCAGTTCCTCCATCAGGTTCTTTTTATTGTGAAGTCTTCCGGCTGTATCCACCAGAAGGACATCTGCCTTTCTCGCTTTCGCAGCCGCTACCGCATCATAAACGATGGCTGCCGGATCTGCACCTTCCTGTCCGCCGATCAGGTCTGCATCCGAACGATGCGCCCATTCCTTTAACTGCTCTCCCGCTGCTGCACGGAAAGTATCTGCTGCTGCAAGCACAACTTTCTTGCCCTGACCTCTCATCTTACCGGCAAGTTTTCCGATAGTAGTCGTTTTTCCAACTCCATTTACCCCGATCACCAGAACAACAGAAGTCTGGTTTTCAAATTCATAAGCCGTCTCGCCTACATCCATCTGCTCTTTGATACTGTCGATCAGGAGCTGTCTGCACTCAATCGGCTCTTTGATATGCTGTTCTTTTACTTTTTTACGAAGATCATCAAGAATCGCGTAAGTTGCTTTTACCCCCAGATCTCCCATGATCAGAACCTCTTCCAGTTCCTCATAAAAGTCCTCATCTATCTTTGAAAATCCATGAAAAATACTGTCCATTCCAGACACGATATTATCGCGCGTCTTGTTAAGTCCTGCTACCAGACGCTTAAAAAATCCCATTTTTTCCTCTGCCATCATATCCTCCTATCCACTACTTTGTAAGCTCATCTTCCAGAAGATCCACAGATACCAGCGTTGATACCCCTTTTTCCTGCATAGTGATCCCATACAGCCGGTCTGCCGCTGTCATCGTACCGCGACGATGTGTAATGACGATAAACTGTGTATTTTTCGTCAGCTTGTGCAAATACTGTGCAAATCTCGTGACATTAGAATCATCCAGTGCCGCCTCGATCTCATCCAGCAGGCAAAACGGGGAAGGTTTCAGATTCTGGATTGCAAACAGCAGTGAAATCGCCGTCAACGCCTTTTCTCCACCGGAGAGCTGCATCATATTCTGAAGTTTTTTACCCGGTGGCTGCGCAATAATCCGGATTCCGGCTTCCAGCACATCCTCACCATCCATCAGTTCCAGAGTTCCTTTTCCACCACCGAACAGCTGTTTGAACACCTGATTAAACTCCTGGCTGATCTTTGCAAACTGCTCAGTAAACTGCTTGCGCATCGCCTCATCCAGCTCTTCAATGATCTTCTTGAGCGTTACTTCTGCCTCTACCAGATCATCATGCTGGGTTTTCATAAATTCATATCGCTCGGAAAGATTTTTAAAATCTTCGATCGCATTGACGTTCACCGATCCGAGTTTCCGGATCTCCGTCTTTAATTCCTGGATCCGCCTCCGCATCTCGGCAGGATCTGTCAGACTCTCATCCCGGATTTCCAGCGCATGATTATACGTCAGTTCGTACTCTTCCCACATGTAATTGATCTGCTTTTCCAAAGCTTCCTCGTAGCCTTCTTTTTTGCTGGTCAGCCGGAAGGATTCTTTATCAAGCTCTGCCATATGGGTTGCCAGATCTTCCCGCTTTTTCAGAAATGCTTTATGCTTCTGATTCAGTTCTTCCCGCTTTTTCTGCGATTCTTCGATCTCTTTGTTGATTTCCTCGAATAATTCCTTTGAATTCTCTATCGTCTGCCGGATCTCGGTAATCTGTGCTTCCTTCTGCTCGATCTCACCGTAATTCTCTCCTTTGCTTGCATTTAAAGTGGCAAGCTCTTCCCGGAATTTTTCCATCTCTTCCCGGATACGGACAAAATTCTCCTCGATAAAATCTTTTTTCTGCTCCAATGCAGCAAAACTAAGATGAATATTTTCATTTTTGCGCACTTCTGCCGCTTCTGCCTCACGCTCTTTTTCCAGCCACTTCTGTGAGCTTTCCATCTGGCGTGTCAGCTCGTCCTCCAGGTGCTGGCTGGTCTCCAGTTCCATTTTGATCGATTCTTCATTTTCCTCGATCTCATGAACCTGTTCTTCCAGCTTCTTGCGCTCCGCATAAATTCCTTCTGAATTTTCTCTGGTCGCATTCTGACGGCTTTTTACCTGGTCCAGATTCATCTTCGCAGTATTCTGAACCACATAGTCATTCTGCAATTCCTGCTGGATTTCTTCCACCTTTGCATACAGCGCCGTCCGCTTCTCCTTTGCGGCCGCAACTTCTGCTTCCGCTTTCTGAAGTTCTGTTTTCAGACGCGCAACCGTCTTTTCCAGTTCTTCGATTTCACGTCTTCTGCTGAGCAGATTACTGGAATTCTTAAATGCTCCACCGCTCATTGCTCCGCCAGGATTGATCAGATCTCCTTCCAGCGTAACGATCCGCAGGGACTGACGGTACTTTCTTGCCAGACGGATCCCTGTATCAATGTTGTCTGCCACAAGAGTTCTTCCAAGAAGATGCTCTGCAAGAGATGTAAATTTATCTTCTACCGTTACCAGCTTGTCCGCCGTTCCGATCACACCCGGCTCGCGAAGGGCTTCTGCCCTGGTCAATCCCTGTCCCCCACGGATCGCTGTCAATGGAAGGAAAGTTGCACGTCCATACCGGTTCTGCTTCAGATAACCAATCATTTTTTTTGCAGTCTCTTCGTCTGCAGTAACGATATTCTGGATACTGCCTCCAAGTGCGATCTCCACCGCAGTCTCATATTTTTTATCTACTTTGATCAGATCAGCCACAACTCCCAGGATTTTCGGCTCACGGCTTTTCTGCTCCATCACACGACGGATACTGTTCCCATAACCATCGTAACGCTCCGTAAGGTTCCTCAGAGACTCCAGACGAGAGTACTCCCTATGATAAGCATTCTGCCTGTTTCGCAGGTTTTCATTTGTCTGTCCGATCTCTTTTTGCAGTCCGGCAATCTCTGTTTCATAGTTTTTGATCTGTTCTACAGAATCCGCGATCTTCCCTGATACTGCCTTCAGTTCTTCCGTATACTGCGCGGCAAGTTCCTGTTGCCTCTGTACATCACTCTCCGCTTCTACCAGACGTTTGTAAAGCAGTGCCCGGCGTACCTTGATCTGTTCAAGCGTCGTCTCATAATGCTGCAGCTTTGCCTTCGTGGATGCACGGTTATTCAGAAGCTCACGGATATCGTTCTGATTCTTTTCAATCTCCACTGTCATCTCTGCAATCCGGCTCTGCAGGGCAGTCAGCTCCTCTCCTGCCTGCTTTTGTCTCTCAGATGCTGCTGCAAGATGTCTGTCGATCTCTGCTTTTTCTTCTTCCAGTTCGGATTTCTGCCTTTCGCGGTTTGCAAGCTCTGCCTGAATATCGTTTGCCCGTTTTTCATAGTGTTCATCATTCATGCGGACACTATTGATCTGCTCTTTTAAAAGCTCGATCTGGTTTTCCAACTGCTGTTTCAGAAGTGTTGTCTCATTTCTCTGGCTTTTTGCATGCTCGATTCCGGCGTCGATCTCGTCTACTTCCTGCTCGATCTTCTCATACTGCGCCTTCATATCTTCATGCTTTTTGCCGGCTTCAGTGAGTTCATCCTGCGCAATCTTCAGCTTCTCATCGTTTTCCCGGATCTGCCCCTTCAGACGTTTCATCTCCACCAGGAACATATTGATGTCATAACGCTTCAGTTCTTCTCTCTTTTTCAGATATTCCTTCGCTGTCTCCGACTGTCTCTGAAGAGGACCAAATTGCTTCTCCAGCTCTCCCAAAATATCATTGACACGGACCAGATTGCTCTGCTCTTCTTCCAGTTTGCGAAGAGACAACGCCTTACGTCGCTTAAATTTGACAATCCCGGCTGCCTCATCAAAAAGCTCTCGTCTCTCTTCCGGCTTACCACTCAGAATCTTGTCAATCTGTCCCTGTCCGATGATCGAATATCCTTCTTTTCCGATACCCGTATCATAAAACATCTCATTGATATCCTTGAGCCTGCATACACTGCCGTTGATCAGATATTCACTTTCCCCCGAACGGTACAGCTTTCTTGTGACTTTAACCTCTTCAAACTCCACCGGGAGTTTGTGATCTGAATTATCCAGTGTGATCGCAACCGATGCGTAGCTGAGAGGTTTCCGGTTTTCCGTACCGGAAAAAATAACATCCTGCATCGTACCTCCACGGAGTTGCTTCACCTTCTGCTCTCCGAGTACCCAGCGGACGGCATCCGCCACGTTACTTTTTCCACTTCCGTTCGGTCCGACGATTCCGGTGATCCCGTTATGAAATTCAAAGACAATCTTATTTGCAAAAGACTTAAATCCCTGTACTTCAATACTTTTTAAATACATGCCTCACCTACTGTACCTTTCCTTCTTTCAGCTTAAGGATTGCCTGATAAGCCGCTTCCTGCTCGGCAGCCTTTTTGGTCCTTCCGATACCACATCCAAAGGCTTCTCCACCGATCACAACCTCTACACGGAAGGATTTATTATGGTCCGGTCCTTCTTCTCCTACCAGCTGGTAGACAATTCCTTTTTCCTGACCGCCCTGTACCATTTCCTGCAGGATAGTCTTGCTATCATAAAAGAGCCGTTTCCCTTCCAGGTCGTTTAAAATATATTTTAAAATAAACTCTTTCGCATTAGCAAAACCACCATCCAGATAAATCGCACCAATCAGTGCTTCCAATGCATCCGAGGTAATAGACTCTCTGAATCTTCCACCGGTCGCGTCCTCACCTTTCCCAAGCAGCAGATAACTTCCAAGATCCAGATCCCGCGCACAAAATGCAAGTGCCTTCTCGCATACCATGCTTGCCCTTAACTTAGTCAGTTCTCCTTCCGGCATTGTCTGGTTCTCGAAAAAAAGATATTCGCTTGAAATCAGTTCCAGAACGGCATCTCCAAGGAATTCCAGACGTTCATTACAGTCTGCCTTCTTCATATGCTTTTCATTCACATAAGAGCTGTGCGTCACAGCATGTCTGAGCAAATGGCTGTCCTTGAAATTGTAGCCGATTTTTTCTTCCAGTTCCTTTACATTTCTGCTCATGATTGCTCCTCCAATTTTAAAAAAGGACATTCCCCAGAAATGGGGATGTCCCCTGTAATCATTTTTTCCTAGTTAACAGCGTTCTTGATCTGTTCTACAGCATCACCTACTGTTGCGATCTTTTCTGCATCTTCATTTTCAATTTCGATATCAAATGCATCTTCAATCCCCATAATAATCTGGAAAATATCAAGCGAATCAGCTCCCAGATCATCTACAAATGTAGTGTCCATCGTAATTTCATCCGGGTTACATCCCATCACATCAACAATAATGTCTTTCAGTTTTTCAAATTCCATAATTCTTAATCCTTTCTGAGCTTATTCCTGTGCGGATTTTTCTTCCGCCTGAATACATTCTTTGATCTTTTCATTGATTCCTTCTTCTTTGAAGGTTACGCACTGCAAAATTGAATTGCAGACTTCTTTTGCCTTGGAACTGCCGTGTGTCTTTACTACCAGACCGGTGAGTCCAAGCAGTGGTGCTCCACCGTACTCACTTGCGTCAAAATCCTTCATAGTCTTTTTCAGCACCGGCTTAACCAGAAGTCCACCGATCATGCCGCGGAGATTCTGCTTCATACCACCTTTGATCTTGCTTACAAGAACCGATGCTACTCCTTCATAGAGTTTCAGGATCACGTTGCCGGTAAATGCTTCACAGACGATAACATCTGCCTGTCCGTGAGGGATTTCTCTCGCTTCGATGCTTCCGGTAAAGTTAATATCCTTACATTCTTTCAGCATAGGAAAAGTCTCCTTGACCAGGGCATTACCCTTTTCTTCCTCAGCTCCGATATTGACGATCGCAACCTTCGGATTCTTGACTCCCATAATATGTTCCATATAGATAGAACCCATCTTGGCAAACTGCACCAGATGTGAAGGCCTAGCATCTACATTCGCCCCACAGTCGATCAAAATGGAAAATCCTTTTTCTGTCGGGATCAGCGGTGCAAGCGGTGGTCTTTCCACCCCTTTGATACGTCCAACCAGAAGCTGTCCCCCGGCAAGAACCGCACCGGAACTTCCTGCTGAAACAAAAGCGTCAGCTTCTTTATCCTTCACCATCTTAAGACCTACCACAATGGATGAGTCTTTCTTTCTGCGAATCGCCATAACCGGCGGTTCTGCTGTCTCAATTACTTCCGATGTATGAACAACCGAAATCTGTTCTTTATTATATGTGTACCCGGAAAGTTCCTGATTGATGACATCTTCTTTTCCGACCAGGATCACATGGATCGCATCTGACTTCCCGACCGCCTCGACCGCACCTTTGATGATCTCATGCGGTGCGTTGTCTCCGCCCATTGCATCGACAACAACTTTTGTTATTTCTTTCATACTGTTACCTCCCAGCATTACTAAACCAATTCTACTAGACATGACCGTAAAAATCAATAATATTTAGCAGATTTAGGAAAAATAGGCAAAAGAAAAGGAGTTAAGCAATACGCCTAACTCCTGTACTATAGCCTTTTTTAATTAGTTTTCTACAGTAACGATTTCTCTCTTGTTGTAAGATCCACAAGCTTTGCAAACTCTGTGTGGCATCATAAGTTCTCCACATTTGCTGCATTTCACCAGATTCGGTGCGCTCATTTTCCAGTTTGCTCTTCTCTTGTCTCTTCTTGCTTTAGAAGATTTATTCTTTGGACAAATTGACATAGGTTACACCTCCTTAAAATTCTTGTAAAGATCGCGGATAACTGACATTCTAGGGTCAAGACTGGTGTCTTCGCAGTCGCAGCTTCCCTCATTCAAGTTCTGACCACATACACTGCAAATCCCTTTACAGTCTTCGCTACATAGAACTTTCATCGGCCACCCTACTAAAATCTCGTTATAGAGCAGCTGCTCCACATCAAGATGATATCCGTCAATGTAATTCGCTTCATCGGATTCGCCATCATCTTCTCCGTCTGCCAGAGCTGTATTCACCTGCTTTTCAAAGGAAAGCATGAAATCTGTCGGTACATCTGTAAGACATCTGTCACACGGAATGATTACCGTAAGACTTGTCTCACAACTGATATGAAGTTTTTTCTCTCCGGCATACTCGACATGAATATGCACAGGCTGTGTCTGGCTTACCGGAAATCTGCTTCCGTTCACCTTCACTTCTTTCATCTCAGTGCCGACCACTTCGTCAATGGACTTATGCGGTTCAGATAAGACTTCGGACAGGTCAATTAACATAATTCTTTCTCCTGTTCACACCTAAACTATTATACCATGTAAATTCTTTTTGTCAAGGATGATTTACAGATTTTAAGGTTTTTTCTAATTTCTTCTGTTATACAAGTGCAACTGTCTCTCTTGCGATTGCAAGTTCTTCGTTTGTCGGAACTACAAGAACTTTCACTTTGGAATCCGGTGTAGAGATTACGATCTCTTCTCCACGTTTTGCATTTGCTTCTTCGTCGATTGTAATTCCAAGGTAGCCAAGGTAGCTGCATACTGCTGTTCTTACAGTACCTGCATTCTCTCCGATACCAGCTGTAAATACGATGTTATCTACACCGTTCATAGCTGCTGTGTAAGCACCAACATATTTTGCTACTCTGTAAGCAAATACGTCAAGTGCAAGTCTTGCACGTTTGTTTCCTGCATTTGCTGCTTCTTCAAGATCACGGAAGTCGCTGGATACACCGGATACACCTTCCACACCTGATTTCTTGTTCAGGACATTCATGATTCCTGCAATGTCAAGGTTCTCTTTCTTAGCAATGAATTCCATGATCGCCGGATCAATATCTCCGGAACGTGTTCCCATTACAAGACCTTCCAGCGGAGTAAGTCCCATAGAGGTATCTACAGATTCTCCGTTGAGAACTGCGGAAATAGATGCACCGTTACCAAGGTGACATACGATTGTCTTTGTTGCGTTATATGGTTTTCCAACGATCTCAGCTACTCTCTTAGATACGAAGCTGTGGCTTGTTCCGTGGAATCCGTAACGTCTTACTTTGTATTTTTCATAATATTCGTATGGAAGTCCATACATATAAGCTTTCTCAGGCATTGTCTGATGAAAAGCAGTATCAAATACAACAACCTGTGGTGTGCCCGGCATCAGACTTTCACAAGCTTCGATTCCGATTAAGTTTGCCGGGTTATGAAGTGGTGCAAGGTCATTGCACTCTGCGATCGCAGCTTTTACTTCCGGTGTTACAACTACAGATTTTGCAAACTTTTCTCCGCCGTGAACAACACGATGTCCGACTGCTCCGATTTCGTCAAGACTCTTAACAACACCTGTATCTGTATCTGTCAGCGCGTCGATTACGAACTGGATTGCTTCTGTATGTGTAGGCATAGCCTTTTCAGATACATTCTTCTCTCCACCTGCCGGCTGATAGGTAAGTCTTCCGTCAATACCGATTCTTTCGCAAAGACCTTTTGCGAGAACCGCCTCCGATTCTGAGTTGATGAGCTGGAACTTCAGTGATGAACTTCCGCAGTTGATTACTAATACATTCATTGATGTTTCTCCCTTCTGGTACTAGAATTTTCTTTATTAGAACTCACACTCTATTCTTAATTATACTCCTTGCACACATTGTATACAAGTAATGTTATTTTTTTCACGTAATATTTTTCAGTACAATGTTACACTGTCAGATGAAAAATATGGGTTGCAATTGTAAAATATACCAGTGTTGTACCGGTATCTACCAGTGTCGTGATCAGCGGTGCCGCCATGATCGCCGGATCCAGTCCGATCTTCTTCGCTGCAAGCGGCAGGGTACAGCCAATCAGTTTTGCCATTGCCACCGTACACATCAGAGTAAGTCCTAGTGTAAAGGCAAGCAGAACCGGATTATCTGTCTTCCCCTGGTACATCAGCACGACACGGATTCCATTCACAACCGCAAGGAAAAGTCCGACAAAAAGTGCCACCCGGAGTTCTTTAAAAATAACCTTGAAAATGTCCCGGAACTGTACCTCTCCTACCGTCAGGCCACGGATGATCAGCGTCGAGCTCTGGGATCCGCAGTTACCGCCGGTTCCAGTCAGCATCGGAACAAACGTATTCAGCACCGGCATCGCCACGATCACCGGTGAAAAATGCTCCAGAACCATGCCGCTGAAAGTTGCGGAAAGCATCAGAAACAGAAGCCAGACGCTTCGGTTCTTCGCATGTTGGAATGCACTGGTTCCAAAATAGGTGTCTTCATTCGGTGTCACACCTGCCATGATACTGATATCTTCGGTTGCCTCTTCTTTTAAGACTTCCATCGCATCGTCAACCGTTACGATCCCGACCATACAAAGCTCCCTGTCCACGATCGGAATCGCCACAAGACCATACTTGCGGATGGTTGATGCTACCGTCTCCTGGTCATCCGTAGTGTGCGCATACAGAATATTGGTATCCATAATCTCTTCCATGGTACGGCTTTCGCTGCTGGTCAGCAGATCTTTGATATCCACTACACCGATCAGCTTTCGTTTCTCTGTCACATAACAGGTATAGATGGTTTCTTTGTTGATCCCGACCTGCCGGATCTTTAAAATAGCATCCGCAACTGTCATATCCGGACGAAGGGCGATGTATTCTACATTCATCACACTTCCTGCACTGTCCTCCGGATATTTGAGCAGACTGTTGATCTGTTTTCTGGTATCCTCATCCGTCATCATCAGAAGACGGTCTACCACATTTGCCGGCATCTCTTCAATCACGTCTACGGTATCATCCAGATACATCTCGTCCATGACTTCCTTCAGCTCGGAATCGGTAAGTGCACCGATCAGCACCTCACGCATATCACTGTTCATGTAGGTAAATGTCTCAGCCGCCTCTTCCTTCCCCAGCAACCGGAAAATAAGCAGCATCTGCTTTTCATCTACATTCTCCAAAAACTCAGCAATATCTACCGGATACAAATTTCCCAACTCTTCTTTTAATTCCTTGTACTCTCTCTTCTCCAGAAGATCAAGAATCTTTTCCCTGTCCATCTTGTCTCTTCCTCCTTTTCGTCCCCCCAAAAGCACAGAATATGGGATGTATTTTGCATAAAAACTCTTTTTATAGTATAATCTTTTCACAAACAATGCACAAGGAGATTTTAGTTAAAAGTATGAAAACAGTCGGTATCATTGCAGAATATAATCCATTTCACAACGGACATCAGTATCATATAGAAGAGGCACTCAGAAAAACAGATTCAGACGCAGCCGTCGTCCTTATGAGCGGTGACTTCGTCCAGCGCGGCACCCCTGCCATTGCCCCAAAACATCTGCGTGCCAAAGCTGCTATTTCGGGAGGTGCAGCCCTCGTTCTGGAGCTTCCGGTTCTTTTCGCCTGTGGAAGCGCAGAACTGTTTGCCCGGGGCGCTGTTTCCATTTTCAATAACCTTGGCTGTATCTCTTCCCTCTGCTTTGGCAGTGAATGCGGCGATATCCAGAAACTTGCGCATATCTCCCGGATTCTTTCCGAAGAACCTGAAGCATACCGTCAGATTCTGCAGGATGAACTGAGAAAAGGCAGACCATTTCCACAGGCGCGTCAGACTGCCCTCTGCGCATACTCAGGCGATTCTTCCCTTGCCCAAATTCTGTCCTCGCCAAATAATACCCTTGGGATCGAATATTTAAAGGCACTCCACTATTTGAAAAGTCCGATCGAGCCTTTTACCATATCCCGTCAGGAATCCGGTTACCACGATACCGCCCTTTGCGAAACTTTCAGTTCTGCTACCGCGATTCGGAATCAGCTCTTAAATCCAGATCCGATGCAGAATGTTTTCGAGCCGGTCACAGCCCAGCTTCCATCCGCCTCCCTGGACCTGCTGCGAAAGAATTACCGGTTCTCTCTTCCGGTTACCCAGGATGATTTTTCACTCCTTTTAAAATACCGCCTGCTTTTGGAAACTTCCACCTCCCTGACCTCTTACCTGGATGTCAGCGAGGATCTCGCCAACCGCATCATCAACCGGAGAAAAGATTTTGCCACCTGGAGTTCCTTCTGTGATCTCCTGAAAACCAGAGAACTCACCTACACCCGGATCAGCCGCGCCCTGCTGCACATCCTGCTCGGCATAAAAAAAGACACCTTCCGGCACGACCCCCCTTTCTGTTTCACAGCAGATTCCACCACAATTTCCTGCGAAGCACAAAAAGAACAGTCTGCCCTGTACGCCCGTGTCCTCGGTTTTCAAAAAAAAGATGCACAAATCCTGAAAGAAATCAAACAACATGCCAACATCCCTCTGATCACCAAACTCGCAGACACCAAAGCTCTCACCTGTGCCGCCCAGACTCTCCTGAACCTGGACATTTTCGCCTCCGACCTCTATGAATCCGTAATTACCGAGAGATTTGGCACACCATTTAAAAATGAATACCAGAAGCAGCTACAAATCATTTAAGACTTACCTTCTCGCTTCCAACTCCCCTGCCTTTTGTCAAAAGCATTATCTCTACCTTTTGGACAAACAAACCTCTCAGTGATTCAACACCTGCTTCTTTCGCCAATAAAGTCATCTGGGAGCAGGATACAAAAAGAAGAGACTTTTTGCCTCACATATGTTTGCGCAAAAAGCCTCTCCCATTCATTTAGTTCACATGAAGAATCTTCGTCAGTGTCACAGCTCTCGCCCCAGGTCCGATGTGGCATGCCACACTCAACGACAGCGGATCCATCCGGATTTCAAACTCCGGAAATGCTTCATGAAGCTCATCCAGCCATTCCTGTGCATCCTCACGGTCTCCTGTGTAAGCCGCATCCAGATACAGATCTTTTTCTCCATCACAATCTCCGAATTCAGAAGTACGAATCTCATTAATTGTCTTGATCATCGTCTTCTTCGCGCTCTTCCATCCTCTTGACTTTGCAAAAGCGTCCAGCTTCTCCCCTTTAAGACGGAGAACCGGCTTCAGGTTCAGAACCGTTCCGATCGCTGCAGCTGCCGGTGTAAGTCTGCCGCCTTTCTTCAGGTATTTTAACGTATCTACTGTAATATAGATATCACTGTCCCACTGGGTCGCTTCTAACAGTTCTTTAATTTCTGCCGCGCTCCTTCCAGCATCTGCAAGCTTTTTCGCCTCTTCCACCGATCTTCGCTGTGTAACAGAAATCCGGTGATTATTTACGACCTGTACTTTTCCATCATAGTCCTGAGAAAGCATGATTGCAGTATCACAGGAACTGCTAAGACCGGCTGACATCGGAATATGTACGATCTCATCATATTCCTCCAGCGCCTTGTCCCACATATCCATTACATCTCCAGGAGCCGGCTGGGAAGTTTTAATATCTGCATCTCCTGCCAGCTTTTCATAAAATTCCTCCTGCGTGAGCGTGATATCCTCGAAAAACAGCTCCTCATTGATATAGAATGGCATCGGAAGTACGTAAATTCCCATCTTTTTTCCTTCTGCCTGTGTAATTCCACTGTTACTATCTGTTACAATCGCAACTTTCCCCATGCTTTCTTTACCTCTTTCTAATTTTTAAAACTATGTATCGGTGCAGGAATTCTTCCCTTTCGATTCACAAATGCACTGCAGTCAAATTCATTGACCGGCATGATCGGCGCATATCCCAAAAGGCCGCCAAACTCTGCCATATCTCCAACATCCTTTCCAACTACAGGTATCACACGAACCGCCGTCGTCTTCTGATTGACCATTCCGATCGCCATCTCATCCGCAATGATCCCGGAAATCGTGGTAGCTTTCGTCTTACCCGGAATAGCGATCATATCAAGCCCTACCGAGCAGACACAAGTCATCGCCTCCAGCTTTTCTATGCAAAGTGATCCGGCATTGACTGCATCGATCATTCCTTGATCCTCACTGACCGGAATAAAAGCTCCGCTTAAACCTCCTACATAAGAAGAGGCCATAACGCCGCCCTTTTTCACCTGATCGTTCAGCATCGCAAGTGCTGCTGTTGTTCCTGGTGCACCAACTCTCTCGAGACCGATTTCTTCCAGAATCTCCGCTACCGAATCACCAACAGCCGGTGTCGGTGCCAGAGACAGGTCAATGATTCCAAATGGAATTCCAAGCCTCTTAGACGCTTCTCCTGCTACAAGCTGTCCAACCCTTGTTACCTTAAATGCCGTCTTCTTGATCGTATCACAGAGTTCCTGGAACCCTTTGCCACGGCATTTTTCAATTGCTCTTTTTACAACACCCGGTCCGCTGACACCGACATTGATCACGGCATCTCCTTCGGTAACACCTAAAAATGCCCCTGCCATAAACGGGTTATCATCCGGTGCATTACACAAAACTACAAATTTTGCACAGCCAATCGAATCCTTATCCTTTGTCATCTCTGCTGTCTCTTTTACAATCTCACCGCAAAGACGGACTGCATCCATATCAATACCAGTCTTTGTCGAACCTACATTGACCGAACTGCACACACGCTCTGTCTTTGCCATTGCCATCGGAATAGAACGGATCAGGAGTTCATCGCTTTTTGTCATTCCCTTGGATACGATTGCCGAGTATCCTCCGATAAAGTTTACTCCGACTTCCTTTGCCGCTTTATCCAGCGTCTCTGCGATCGTCACAAAATCCTCTGGTTTTTTGCAGGCTGAACCGCCGACAAGTGCAACCGGTGTAATGGAAATCCGCTTATTAACGATCGGAATTCCAAATTCACTTTCAATCTTCTCTCCTGTCGATACAAGATCCTTTGCAAGTGTTGTGATTTTTTTATATATCTTTTCATTCAGTCTGTCCAGATCTGAGTCAATACAGTCCATCAGACTGATACCAAGTGTGATTGTTCTCACATCCAGATTTTCTTCTTCGATCATCTGGTTGGTTTCTACTACTTCGTAAAAGTTAATCATAGCTCTCTCCTTACAGTCTGTGCATTTTTTCAAAAATCTCTTCTCTCTGACAATGAATATTGACACCGATCTGTAAGCCGATATCACGAAGTTCTACCGCTACGATATCCAGTTCTTTTTTTGAATTTTCCACATCTGCAACCGCCATCATATTAAAATACCCATCCACGATCGTCTGGGAGATATTCAAAATATTGATATTGGTCTCTGCCAGGTATGTACACACTTTCGCAATAATTCCGACCGAATCTTTACCGACTACTGTAATAATGCATTTCTTCATTCTGCCTGTCCTCCTGAATCCAATCCCGCATACTTTCTTTTTCTAAACCTCGATCACTGCAGACACCTGATCCCTTTTTGCAACTGCGATCGGTATCTCATCTCCCTTATACGGGTTCTGCCCCAAAGTGACCTCCAGCTTGACAGTCTCATATGCAAGTTCTTCGTAATTATTCTCCTTGCTCAAATGCCCCAGCAATACACTCTGCAAGTTATTGTGTAGTATATCACAAAGAAGCCGTCCTGACAATTCATTTGATAAATGTCCTCTGTCCCCAAGAACTCTCTGCTTCAGGTAGTACGGATAAGGACCGACTTCCAGCATATGTATATCATGGTTAGATTCCAGCAGGACCGCATTTAAATCCTTCAGGTTCTCTACCGTATATTCATCGTATTTTCCAAGATCCGTCGCTACCGCGATCTTCTTTCCATCCTGCTCAAAGCGGTAACCGCTCGGTTCATTTGCATCATGGGAAATAGCAAATGGATGCACATCAATATCTCCCAGCTTAAATCCTTTATCTACCTGGATTTCATGGTAAAGTCCTTCCGGCATTTTCCCAAGATTTTTATAATCACGGATCCCCCGAATCGTTCCCGGTGTTCCATAAATCGGAATTTCATATTTTCTGCTGAATACACCAAGTCCCTGAATATGATCTGCATGTTCATGGGTAATCAGGATTCCATCCAGCTCTTCCCCTTTTATTTCAAGTTCCTTTAAGCCTTCCTCAATTCGTTTTTTGCTGATTCCTGTATCTACAAGCAGATGCGTGTGATCGCTCCCCACATAAATACAGTTTCCGCTGCTGCCACTGGCAATACTGCATAATCTCATCTTGTTTCTTCTCCCTGTTCTTAGCCTCTTCCCAGTGCCAAGTCTATCTGTTTTTCCGTCTCTTCAAAGGTTCCACCGTTTTCGATCACAAGATCCGAAACCGCTGTAAATGTCTCTTCCGATGGCTGATTTGCAAACACTGCATACATTTTTTCATCTGAATATCCGCGCGAACTTCTCAGTCTCTCCATCCGGATCTCCTGTGGCACATGAATATACCAGATTTCATCCAGCATCTCACGATATACCGGTTCCGTAAGGAGTGCAGCTTCCAGAATAAAAAGCTCTTTTCCCTCTTCCTGCGCCTTCTGCATTTCCTCCCGGATCTTTTCATTGACCGCCGGATGCACGATTGTATTCAGCTTTTTCAGTTTCTCCGGCTGGTCAAACACAATTCTGCCAAGAATTTTCCGGTCAATCGTTCCGTCAGGATTTAATATTTCTTTTCCAAACGTCTCCACGACCTTCTGATAACATTTTTCTCCCGGAAGCTGTACCTGATGTGCCACCAGATCTGACTGACAGATCACCGCACCGCACGCTTCACTTAAATAGTCGAGTACTTTGCTCTTCCCTGAACCGATGCCTCCTGTTATTCCTATTTTTCTCATACCTGTTTCCTTCTATTTTGCCTCATACCAGTTTTTTCCACTATGCATGTCAATCTCAAGCGGAACGGAAAGATCTGCCGCATGCATCATACCTTCTTTCAGGATCTCCCTCACTTCTTCTTCCTCTTCCTTCCATGTCTCGATCAGAAGTTCATCGTGTACCTGCAGAACCAGTCTGGATTTCATGTTTCTCATGCGAAGTTCTTTGTCCACAGTGATCATTGCGATTTTCATGATATCTGCAGCCGTTCCCTGGATCGGAGAATTCATTGCCACACGTTCCCCGAATTGTCTCTGCATGAAATTGCTGGAAGACAGCTCCGGAACCGGTCTTCTTCTGCCAAACAAGGTCACAACATATCCCTGTTCTTTTGCATGAGCAACTGCATCATCCAGAAATTTCTTAATGCCCGGATAGGTTTCAAAATAACGGTCAATATATTCGGCCGCTTCTTTTCTCGTAATACTTAAGTCCTGGCTCAGTCCGAAAGAACTGATCCCATAAACAATACCAAAGTTGACTGCTTTTGCATTTCGTCTCTGCAGATCGGTCACTTCATCAAACGGAGTATGGAACACCTGAGAAGCTGTGATCCGGTGAATGTCCTTTGCCTCCCGGTATGCTTCGATCAGTGCTGCATCTCCGGAACAATGTGCCAGCACACGCAGTTCTATCTGTGAATAATCAGCATCTACAAACACATATCCCTCTTCCGGCACAAATACTTTACGGATCAGCCGTCCAAGTTCTACCCTCGCCGGGATATTCTGCAGGTTTGGCTCTGTACTGCTGATACGTCCGGTCGCTGTGACTGTCTGGTTGAATTTTCCATGGATCCGGTGATCATCTTCATGAATAAACACGGCAAGCCCATCTGCATAAGTCGATTTCAACTTGGCAAGCTGACGATATTCCAGGATTTTTGCCACGATCGGATAATCCGGTGCCAGCTTATCCAGTACATCTGCTGCCGTCGAATATCCCGTTTTCGTCTTCTTTCCATTCGGAAGGGACAGATGTTCAAAAAGAACCACGCCCAGCTGCTTTGGCGAATTGATATTGAATTCTTCCCCGGCAAGCTCATAGATTTCCTTTTCCAGCTGTACGATTTTTCCGCCAAGCTGTTCTCCATAGCTTTTCAGTTCTTCGGCTTCTACACGCACCCCGTTTTGCTCCATGTGGAACAGGGTAAATACAAGCGGCATCTCTATTTCTGTAAAAAGCTTCCACATTTCCTCTTTTTTCAGCTTTTCTTCCAAAACTTCCGATGACGCAAATGCTGCATAGGCTTCATAACAGACCATTTTTTCCAGTTCTGTCTTCGGATCGATCATCAATCCAAGATGCTCCTGCGCCACATCTTCAAATCCATAATCATTTTTCAACGGATTCAGGAGATAAGCTGCTACAATACTGTCAAAACACTTCTCCTCTGCCGCTCCTTCTAACCCTTTCAGATAAGGCAGGGATGACTTCAGATCAAACACCGCAAATCGTCCGGCATGCTTTGCCACATGTACAAGTGCCTCCAGAAGTTCAGCCATACTGTATCCGTTTTCCGCCGGAATGCAGTAGATTTTCTCTTTCCCAAACGAAATTCCAATTCCACCTATCTCAGCACTTCCCGCAAACAGCGGAAGTACATTTCTGGTGTCTTTGTATAGAACGGCTCCCACTGTCTGCGCTTTTTCCGCCTCCGCAAAGATTTTCTGAATTTCTTCTTTTCCCACAGCGATCACAAATGCATCTTCAATCGAATTCTCACTCTGCACATCAAAACGGGTCAGCAGATTCTTGAACTGCAGTCTCTGGAAATAGACATAAGCTTCCTCTGTATAAAGATTTCCAAGCTTCGCCTCTTCCAGTTCATAAGCAAAATCTGCGTCTACATTGATTGTCGCCAGCACCTTACTCATTTGTGCCTGTTCCCAGTATTCCACCAGATTTTTCGATGCTCTCGGCGGCTTCAGTTCGGATGCGTGCTTGTAGGCATTTTCAATAGATCCGTATTCTACAATAATCTTGGTCGCCGTCTTTTCTCCGACTCCCGGCACCCCTGGGATATTATCCGAAGTATCTCCCATCAATGCTTTCACATCAATAAATTCTGTCGGTGTCACCTGGTATTTTTCTTTTACGTCCGTTGCATAATAATTCTCAATCTCAGTTCCGGTCCGTTTTGTCTTCGGAATCCGAATCTCAACATGGTCTGTAGCAAGCTGGAGAAGATCTCTGTCTCCGGAAATAATGACCACTTCCATCCCCATCTGCTCGCATCTTTTGGACAACGTTCCAAGAAGGTCATCTGCCTCCAGCCCTTCCTGCTCGATCGTCCGGATTCCCATAGCATGCAGAACTTCCTTCATCAACGGTACCTGCTGTCTGAGTTCTTCTGCCATCGGCTTTCTCGTCCCCTTATACGCCTCAAACATCTCATGGCGGAAAGTCGGCGCATGCACATCAAATGCAACGGTCAGATACTCCGGCTTTTCCTCCTCCAGGATCTTGAACATAATATTTAAGAATCCATATACTGCATTCGTATGGAGTCCTTCCGCATTTGTCAGATCCGGAAGTCCAAAAAACGCCCTGTTCAGAATACTGTGTCCGTCTATCAATACGATTTTGCTCATAATCAACTGCCTCTCTGTAAGTCTCATCACTTACTTCTATCTTTTCTATCTATTCGTTCAAATATACAACATCTCATTATGACATTTTTTTTTGATATTTTCAATACATGAAGGGGTAAAAAAGATCCCCATCAAAATTACAGATACACGAAATGTGCCACAATAATTGTGTATATACGAAAAAATACATCACGAATCATCGCAATGTACTTCTCATATCTTTTATTCAATTCCAGTTACTTATCAACTGCCGGCAGCGGGACTTGAACCCGCACGCGGTCACCCGCAACAGATTTTGAGTCTGCCTCGTCTGCCATTCCGACATGCCGGCATAAAATTCATGTTTTTTAATCACGAACCGAAAATAATTATATCATACTTATCTTCGGTTCGCAAGCATTTTTTCAAAATGAACTATTTGAAATTATTTTCCAAGCTTATCCGCTTCTTCCGTATTCTTCTTAAGTTCCTCATAAACCGGGAAGCAGTCGAAAGTTGCAAAGTAATCCATCGGAGTCTCTGCTCTGCGGATCAGCTGTGTACCTCCGTCCTCTTTCAGAAGAACTTCTGCGGAACGAAGACGTCCGTTGTAATTATATCCCATAGAGAATCCGTGTGCTCCGGTATCATGGATCACAAGCAGATCTCCCATGTCAATCTTCGGAAGCTGGCGGTCGATCGCAAATTTATCATTATTCTCACACAAAGAACCAGTCACATCGTAAGTATGATCGCATGGTTCATTTTCTTTTCCCATGACAGTGATGTGATGGTAGGCACCATACATAGCCGGACGCATCAGGTTTGCGGCACATGCATCTACACCGATGTACTCTTTGTGCGTATGCTTTTCATGGATTGCTTTTGTCACAAGGCATCCATAAGGTCCAAGCATAAAACGGCCAAGCTCTGTGTAAATCTCCACATCGCCCATTCCAGCCGGAACAAGAACCTCTTCATACACTTTTCTTACACCTTCACCGATTGCCTTAATATCGTTCGGTTCCTGATCCGGTTTGTAAGGGATTCCCACACCACCGGAAAGGTTGATGAACTTGATATGTGCACCGGTCTCTTTCTGAAGCTTGACTGCTACTTCAAACAGAGTACGTGCAAGTGTCGGATAATATTCATTAGTTACAGTATTACTTGCAAGGAATGCATGGATACCGAACTCTTTTGCACCCTTGGACTTCAGAATCTTGAATGCATCAAAAATCTGTTCGGTTGTCATACCGTATTTGGCATCTCCCGGATTATCCATAATGCTGTTGGAAATTTTGAAAAGTCCGCCCGGATTATAACGGCAGCTGATCGTCTCCGGAATCTTTCCGATCGTCTTTTCCAAAAAATCAATGTGTGTGATATCATCCAGGTTTATGATCGCGCCGAGTTTATCTGCAAGTGCAAATTCCTCTGCCGGTGTATCATTGGAAGAAAACATAATATTTTCTCCAACCTGTCCGACAGACTCAGACATTAAAAGCTCTGTATAGGAAGAGCAGTCACATCCACATCCATATTCTTTTAAAATATTGAGGATATATGGGTTAGGAGTTGCCTTTACTGCAAAATATTCTTTATATCCTTTGTTCCATGCAAATGCTTCTTTGAGTGCTTTTACATTCTCACGAATCCCTTTCTCATCATAAAGATGAAACGGAGTCGGATATTCTTTTACGATTTCATCTAACTGTGTCTTTGTTACGAATGGTTCTTTTTTCATCCTGTTCATCTCTCTTTCGTCTAATCGATGGTTGCAATACGCATCATATTACTTACAGAACCCTTTTCACGCTGTACGCTTGGTGAAGGAATACCAGCTGTCAGGACAACAATATCTCCACTGTCCACGCATTTCTTTGCCTGTGCAAGATCAATTGCCCCACTGCAGATATCATCTGTTGTATGGAATTCCAGAGACTTCAGTGCTCTTACGCCCCAGTAGATCGACATACGACGAAGGGTACGCTCGTTCGGTGTGATTCCAAGAATTTCCTGTCTCGGACGAAGGTTGGATACAACCCTTGTTGTTGCTCCGGATACAGATGGAGTGATGATGCATCTTGCATTCAGGTTTGCAGCTGCAAGTACAGAAGCATATCCAATCGCACTGGACACACCTGATTTCAGATGATCTCCGGCTTTAACAAGAATGGAATCATAATCCAGATGTTCCTCTGTCGTCTCTACAATATGAACCATCATCTGCAGTGCTTCCAGAGGGTATTTACCCTGTGCAGTCTCACCGGAAAGCATAACTGCATCTGTTCCGTCGTATACCGCATTGGCAACGTCCGTCACTTCTGCTCTTGTCGGGCGCGGATTACGCATCATAGAATCCAGCATCTGTGTTGCAGTAATAACCGTCTTAAAGTTGTCATTACATTTCTGGATGATCATTTTCTGGAGATGCGGCACTTCCTCTGCCGGGATCTCTACACCAAGATCTCCACGTGCCACCATGATACCATCAGCCGCACGGATGATCTCATCAATATTCTCGATACCTTCTGCGTTCTCTACCTTTGCAATGATCGGAATATACGGAGCGCCGAGTTCTTTTAAGTATGCCTTGATCTCAAGTACACACTCTGCATTTCTTACAAATGATGCAGCGATAAAGTCAATATCCTGCTCTACACCGAAACGGATATCATCCTTATCTTTTTCTGTAATAGCCGGAAGACGAATGGCTACGTTCGGTACGTTAACACCTTTTCTTTCGCCAAGTTCTCCGCCATTTACTACAGAACAGACAATCTCTGTCTCTGTCTTGCTATCTACACGAAGTCCGATCAGACCGTCGTCAATCAGAATGGTGCAGCCTTTATAAATATCCTGTACCAGTCCCTTATATGTGATAGATACTCTCTTATTATCTCCTACGATATCTTCTGTTGTCAGAGTGAAGGTTTCTCCTTCTTTTAAACTAATCTTCTTTCCGTCTTTCAGGATTCCTGTACGAATTTCCGGTCCCTTTGTATCTAGAAGGATTGCAGTGTTTGTATGTTCCTCTTCACGAAGTTCTTTGAGCATATCCATTCTGAACTTCTGTTCTTCATGATCACCATGTGAGAAATTGAAACGCGCCACATTCATTCCATTCTGGATCAGCTTTCTCATCATTTCTCTGTCGTTGGTGTTTGGTCCCATTGTACAAACAATCTTGGTTTTTTTCATTGTTTCCTCCTCTTATCATTCAATTTGATTCTATGGTAGAACATCTACTTCACATGTTCGTGTGTGAAAAGATGGTCCTGGCAATATTCATAATTCCCATTACACTTTGAGCAATAACGGAACTCCAGTGTCGGATCGTCAAGTTCAGTACGTCCGCACACTGCACATCTGTGCTTTGCACCGCCTGCATACTGATTCTGCGGACGGCTTATCTGCTTCTGGAATTTCTTTCTGCGGGCAGCCTGTTTCGGACTGTGTCCACGCAGATTCCGGTTGCAGAAAAAGAAAATAATAAAATTCAAAAGGGATGCGATGATCACGATCCGTATGATCAGACCGCCCTGCACTGCGTCTACCGCAAGCAGAACCACATCCAGAATTGCAAGCCACTTCATCTTGACCGGAATAATGCCATAAAGCAAAAGCTGATAATCCGGCATGATGGATGCACAGGCAAGGAAAATGGACATATTGATATAGTAAGTACTGTAAAGGCTTCCAAATCCGGTAACGCCTCCGATCAGTCCATTCACAATAAAAGCTCCGATAACCGTAAATAATATCCCTGAAAAAATGTAAACATTGTAACGAAATGCCCCCCAGTAGCTTTCCAGCGTATTACCAAGGGAATAGTATAACAGCATCATAAAGATAACAAAAATAATATTGTCATTCGGCGGGATGATCACCCAGCTTAGAAGTCGCCACACCTGCCCTTTCAGAATCAGTGCCGGTTCCAGTGTAAAATAGGTGAGAAGCTGTGGCATCGTAAAACTCAAAAGATATCCGATCGCATAGCCTGCAAGCAGATACATCGTAAGATTCCTAATTGCATAGCGCCCGAATCTGCGCTCCATTTTATCTAACCAGTTCTTCATTCAAAATCTCCTTCCACGTATGTTATTTTATCGTCTGCTTTTTACTTTGTCAATTCCATTCCACCTCTTTACTCTCTTTTCACATAATTTACATCTTTTGTTCACTTCCAGGCACTTTTTTCTACAACGCCATACACAACTTCTGTTTGTATTTTCGAAGGTTCTGTCGTATAATGTAAGATACTGTAGTTCTCTGCGAACTACATTTAATAGGTAAAAACACAGACAAATTTTTTAATTGTAATAAGGAGTAGTTAAATCATGAATCAGACAGAATTACATACCCTGGGGATTGACATCGGTTCTACAACTGTTAAAATCGCAGTTCTGGACAGTAATAATGATGTTCTGTTTTCTGATTACGAGCGTCACTTCGCCAATATTCAGGAAACCCTTTCTGATCTGCTCGGTCGTGCTATCTACAAGCTCGGTCAGATCAAGGTATCTCCAATGATTACCGGATCAGGTGGTCTTACTCTGGCAAAGCACCTTGGCGTACCTTTTGTCCAGGAGGTTGTTGCCGTTTCCACCGCTCTTCAGGATTATGCACCGCAGACTGATGTAGCAATCGAACTGGGTGGCGAAGATGCCAAGATCATCTATTTTGAAAATGGAAATATTGAGCAGCGTATGAACGGAATCTGCGCCGGAGGTACCGGATCTTTCATCGACCAGATGGCATCCCTTCTCCAGACAGATGCAACCGGTCTGAACGAATATGCCAAAAAATACAAAGCACTTTATACGATCGCAGCCCGCTGTGGCGTATTTGCAAAGACAGATATCCAGCCGCTGATCAATGACGGTGCTACCAAAGAAGATCTGTCCGCTTCTATTTTCCAGGCAGTGGTCAACCAGACCATCAGTGGTCTTGCCTGCGGAAAACCAATCCGCGGACATGTTGCTTTCCTCGGTGGACCGCTTCATTTCCTCTCCGAACTGAGAGAAGCATTTATCCGTACTCTTAAACTGGATGACGAACACATTATCGCGCCAAAGTATTCCCATCTTTTTGCAGCTGTCGGCTCTGCGCTGAACTCTAAAAAAGATGTAGTCACCTCTCTTGGTGAGATGCAGAAAAAGCTGGATGCCCATATTGAAATGGACTTTGAAGTTGAGCGTATGCAGCCGCTCTTTTCCAGTGAAGCAGATTACAATGAATTTAAGAACCGCCATGCAAAGCATCAGGTGCCGGTTGGTGATCTTGCCAGCTACCGTGGTAATGCCTACCTTGGAATCGATGCCGGTTCTACCACCACAAAAGCTGCTCTGGTCGGAGAAGACGGTACTCTTTTGTACTCCTTCTATCATGGCAATGACGGTGATCCGCTTGGTACGACCATCGGTGCGATCAAAGATATTTACAGCCAGCTTCCGGAAGGTGTACAGATCGTTCACTCCTGCTCAACCGGTTACGGAGAAGCGCTCATTAAAGCCGCACTTCTTCTGGATGAAGGCGAAGTTGAAACTGTATCTCACTATTACGCCGCTTCTTTCTTTGAACCGGATGTAGACTGTATCCTCGATATCGGTGGTCAGGATATGAAGTGTATTAAGATCAAGAATCAGACTGTGGACAGCGTACAGCTCAACGAAGCATGTTCTTCCGGATGCGGTTCCTTTATCGAGACTTTTGCCAAATCCCTGAACTACACCGTAGAGGATTTTGCACATGAAGCACTTTTTGCGAAACATCCGATCGACCTCGGAACCCGTTGTACCGTATTTATGAACTCAAAGGTAAAACAGGCGCAAAAAGAAGGTGCTGAAGTATCCGATATTTCAGCCGGACTTGCTTATTCGGTTATCAAAAATGCCCTTTTCAAGGTTATCAAGGTATCCGATGCATCTGAGCTTGGTAAAAAAATTGTTGTACAGGGTGGTACATTCTACAATGATGCCGTACTCAGAAGCTTTGAGACCATCGCCGGATGTCAGGCAATCCGTCCGGATATTGCAGGAATCATGGGTGCTTTTGGAGCTGCACTGATCGCAAGAGAACGTTATGGTTTCAAAGAATGCAAAAATACAACCATGCTTTCCATTGATGAAATCAATGAACTTACCTATACAACCTCAATGGCAAAATGTAACGGCTGTACCAACAACTGTCGTCTGACCATCAACAAATTCAGTGGCGGACGTCGTTTTATTTCCGGAAACCGTTGTGAACGCGGTCTTGGAAAAGAGAAAGCAAAGAGTGATGTGCCAAACCTTTTCGCTTATAAAAATGAACGTTATTTTGGTTACACACCATTAGCTCCATCCGAGGCAAAACGCGGAACGGTTGGTATTCCGAGAGTTCTGAACATGTATGAGAACTATCCGTTCTGGTTTACTTTCTTCACAAAGCTGGGATATCATGTGGTACTCTCTCCTGCTTCTACACATAAGATTTATGAACTTGGTATTGAATCTATTCCGAGCGAATCCGAGTGTTATCCGGCAAAGCTGGCGCACGGACATGTACAGTGGCTGATCAACCAGGGTGTAGACTTTATATTCTACCCTTGTATACCATACGAACGTAGTGAATTTGCCGACGCCGACAATCATTATAACTGCCCGATCGTCACCTCATACGCGGAGAACATCAAGAACAATATGGATCCGATCGTACACGGTGAAGTGGATTTCATGAATCCATTCCTCGCCCTCACAAGTGAAGAGACAATCACCGCCGGACTGGTCCGTGAATTTACTTCTGCAAAGAATCTTCCAGCAGAAGAAATCAAAAATGCCGCTCATGCTGCATGGGAAGAGCTTGCTGCATGCCGTCAGGACATCCGCAAAAAAGGTGAAGAAACTCTCGCATACATGGAAAAGACAGGAACCCGCGGCATCGTACTTGCCGGTCGTCCATACCATTACGATCCGGAAGTCAACCACGGTATCCCGGAGATGATCACCTCCTACGGACTTGCCGTTCTGACGGAAGATTCCATCTCACATCTGAATCCGGTAGAACGTCCGCTAATCGTTATGGATCAGTGGATGTATCATTCCCGACTGTACGCAGCAGCCAATTTTGTGAAGACTAGAGATGATCTGGATCTGATCCAGCTGAACTCTTTCGGATGCGGTCTTGATGCCGTAACAACCGATGCTGTTGCAGATATTTTGACCGGTTCTGACAAGATTTATACCTCTCTCAAGATTGATGAGGTAAATAACTTGGGTGCTGCACGTATCCGTATCCGTTCTCTTCTTGCCGCCATCCGCGTCCGCGAGCAGAAGCATATGGAGCGCACCATTCGTCCGGCAAATATCGAAAAAATTCCTTTTACAAAGGAAATGAAAGAAACCTATACAATTTTGTGTCCGCAGATGTCGCCGATCCATTTTTCATTGATTGAGCCAGCTTTCCAGGAAGCAGGTTACAAACTGGAAGTACTGAAAAATGATAACAAGCATGCAGTTGACATGGGCCTTAAATATGTAAACAATGACGCCTGCTACCCATCTCTGATGGTAGTTGGACAGATCATGGAAGCTATCCTTTCCGGTAAATACGACACCGACCACCTGGCTGTCATTATTTCACAGACCGGTGGCGGATGCCGTGCTTCCAACTATATCGGATTTATCCGCCGCGCTCTTAAAAAAGCCGGTTACGGACATATCCCTGTTATTTCAATCAACTTAAGCGGGCTTGAAAGCAATCCTGGATTCAAGATTACCCTTCCGCTTGTACTGAAGGGTGTGTATGGTCTGGTATTTGGCGATCTCTTCATGCGCTGCCTGTACCGTGTCCGCCCATACGAAGCTGTTCCAGGCTCTGCCAATGCCATGCATAAGAAATGGGAAAAGACAGTTATCGAATTTATCAAGAAAGGCTATCCAAGCAGACGTGAGTTTAAGCGTCTCTGCCGCCAGATCGTAGAAGATTTTGATTCTCTTCCATTAAAAGATGTCAAAAAACCACGTGTTGGAGTTGTCGGAGAAATCCTTGTCAAATTCCTTCCAGCTGCCAATAACTACCTGGTAGATCTTCTTGAACAGGAAGGTGCCGAAGCCGTGGTTCCGGATCTGACCGACTTCCTGCTCTACTGCTTCTACAATACAAACTTTAAAGCAGAACATCTCGGCATGAAGAAATCAACCGCCCGCATGGGTAATCTCGGAATCAAGGTTCTGGAATGGTTCCGCAAGCCTGCCGTTGATGCCTTAAAAGCAAGTAAACGCTTCGATCCACCGTCACATATTGAACACCTGGCTTCGATGGCAAAAGAAATTGTTTCTCTTGGAAACCAGACCGGTGAAGGATGGTTCCTGACCGGAGAAATGCTGGAGCTGATCCACAGTGGTGCACCAAACATTGTCTGCACACAGCCTTTCGCCTGCCTGCCAAACCACGTAGTCGGAAAAGGTGTTATTAAAGAACTGCGCCGCCGTCATCCGGAATCCAACATCGTTGCAATCGATTATGATCCGGGAGCAAGCGAAGTAAACCAGCTGAACCGTATCAAACTGATGCTTTCGACTGCGCAGAAGAAGATGTAGAATTTTAGGATATGTAAAATATATTTGGTTGCGATAAGACGACCAGAGGAAACAAAGTACTCCCTCACATTCAGTTGCACTAACCACTTCGTTCAAGCCTCTTAGGGCGGGAATCGTGTTCAGCAAAGGCTTCCACGATTCCTGAGTCTTGAACTCCGTAGTGCAAATTCATGTGAGGGAGTACTTTGTTTCCTCTGGTCTGTGTATTGGTAACTTTGTTTTACATATGCGAAAGTTTTTTGAGCGTGGTTGACTAGGGTTTAGGAGTCGCAGCCGGAAGGGAAGTGTGTGATAATGACTAAGATTTAGGAAATTTTAGTCAGAAGGAAGGTGTGTGTGGAGATTCTATGACAAACTTTTTTATTTTTTGATAAGATTTACTCTCTTTTCGATATACTTCCCAATAAAAGATTACTCTAATTACAGATTTTTATCTTTTGGATATTTTCTACTCCAAAATCTTCCATTCCTCCCTCACAATCTCCCCATAGCACTAAACAAACACATTAGTATATCTATATCTCCATCCCCTCAAAAATTATCTTTTTAATATCCTCCAAAAATCTCCCCTCTGCCACAGCACTCCCATGAATTCCCCTCATTGATAAAATTCACTCTCCCCTACTGAAAAAGCGTATCTTTCATCGAAGCTTCTTCGTTATCTACAGTGTTTTTCTCTCCGAATTCAGCACCGTCATTTTCGCCAGTACAGTTAAACGGTCGATTTTACAAAAGAAAGTCCTCCAATTCACTTTTTGTGCAATGGAGATGAGACTCAGAAATCATGGAAGCCTTTGCTGAACATGATTTCCGCTCTAAGAGGCTCATCGGAATGGTTTGCACAATGGAATTGGAGGACTTTCTTTTGTAAAATCGACCACACAACCTTTATTTAAAAAAACAGTGAACTCTCCTTCCGGAAAATCCACTGTTTTCTCACATATATTAAGCTTCTTCAACTTCTACTTTTTCGCCAAGAATTTTATCAATACTTACCAGTTTTACGCTGAGCACGAATACCTGTGCTGCGACTTCCAGTTCTTCTGGTGTCGGGAAAGACGGTGCAATTCGGATATTGCTGTCTTTTGGATCCTTTCCGTATGGGAAAGTTGCTCCCGCTTTTGTCATGATCAGTCCGGCTTCTTTTGCTTTTGCTACGATTGCTTTGGCACATCCTTCCAACGCATCGAAGGAAATGAAGTATCCTCCACGCGGTGCCATCCAGGAACCAATCTCAAGTCCGCCAAGCTCACCTTCCAGTACACTTAATACGGTGTCAAATTTCGGTCTTAAGATATCTGCATGTTTCTTCATATGCTGAACCATTCCGTGAATATCACCGAAGAAACGCGCATGTCTGAGCTGGTTTAATTTATCATGTCCAATGGTCTGTACGGACATCATCTTGCGGATTTCCGCAAGGTTTTCATCCGATGCTGCAATCGCTGCAATACCAGAACCTGGGAAACTGATCTTGGAAGTAGAACCGAATTTGTAAACCATGTTCGGATGCCCCTCTTTTTTACATTCCATCAAGATCTCGATCAGATAATCCTGTTTATCCTCATACAAATGATGGATTCCATAAGCATTATCCCAGAAAATACGGAAATCTTCTGCCGCCGGATTTAATTTGGCGAAACGATGTACTGTCTCATCAGAATAGGTAACTCCCTGTGGATTTGAGTACTTCGGTACACACCAGATACCTTTTACAGCCGGATCATTCTCCACATACTGCTCTACCAGATCCATATCCGGTCCATCCGATGTCATCGGAATGTTGATCATCTCAATTCCAAAATGTTCGGTGATTGCAAAATGTCTGTCATATCCAGGTACCGGGCAGAGGAATTTTACCTTGTCAAGCTTTGCCCAAGGGGTGCTTCCCATGATACCATGTGTCATCGCTCTTGCAACAGTATCATACATTACGTTCAGGCTGGAGTTACCAAAGATGATAATATTGTCCTTCGGTACTTCCATCATATCAGAAAGAAGCTGTTTTGCTTCTTTGATTCCGTCGATCACTCCATAGTTACGGCAATCTACTCCTTCTTCGCAGACAAGATCCGATGTGCTCTTAAGTACATCCATCATCCCCATAGAAAGGTCAAGCTGTGCTTTGGACGGTTTACCTCTGGACATATCCAGTTTCAGACCTTTTCCTTTAACATCTTCAAATTCTTTTTCCAGTCTGCTCTTTAATTCAAGCAGTTCTTCTCTACTCATATCTTTATATGCAGTCATCTTGAAAACCTCCCATAATCATCACTAACCATTGTGTGTTTCCTGCCGTACTTTATACTTCCGAAATCTGCTATCTGCAGTTTCTTTCAGCTGTTTTGACAACATCAAAACTCACTACAAGTAGTAAGTATATAGGAAAAATGATTTTTCGTCAACCAATTCTTGCATATAAATATGACATATCGTGATTTTTGTTGATTTAAATGTGATTTTTTGAATTTTTGCTTTTCATTTCATGCATTTTTTCATTTTAACGCTTTTCAAAAAAACTGGAACAGATTTATATGCAGCATATTTTCCTTTTCTCCTGCGGTATGTTTTGCTCTTCTGACAACAAAACACCCGGAACCATTTCCATGATTCCGGGCAAATATATTTACTATTTTACTAATAATGATTTTCCAGTCATATCTGCCGGCTGCTGCATTCCCATCAGCTCGATCAGTGTCGGAGCGATATCTGCAAGGCATCCGCCTTCGCGAAGCTTGTACGCCGGATCCGCATTTACAAGGATAAACGGAACAGGATTGGTTGTATGAGCGGTAAATGGTTCTCCTGTCTCTTCATCGATCAGCTGTTCTGCATTTCCGTGGTCAGCACAGATAAACATCTGTCCGCCTACTTCCTTCACTGCATCAACTGCTTTTCCTACACATTCGTCAACTGCTTCGATTGCTTTGATCACAGCGGCTTCTACACCGGTATGACCAACCATATCCGGGTTAGCAAAGTTGATTACGATCACATCGTACTTATCAGCCTTGATTGCATCTACAAGCTTGTCACATACTTCATATGCGCTCATTTCCGGCTTCAAGTCGTAAGTTGCAACCTTTGGAGATTTGACAAGGATTCTGTCCTCGCCCTTGTTCGGTTCTTCTACTCCGCCGTTGAAGAAAAACGTAACATGTGCATATTTTTCTGTCTCAGCGATTCTTGCCTGTGTCATGTTGTTTGCTGCAAGGAATTCGCCAAATGTATTGGTAATACCTTCTTTTACAAATGCAACGGTCTTGTTCGGGATTGTCTCATCATACTCTGTAAAGCATACATAAGTCGTCTTGATCCGTTCTCCTCTGTCAAATCCGTCAAATTCATCCGCACAGAATGTTCTGGTGATCTCTCTTGCACGGTCCGGGCGGAAATTGAAGAAGATCACAGAATCTCCGTCTTTTACAGTTGCTACCGGTGCACCGTCTTTTGTTACTACAAATGGTACTACGAATTCGTCAGTTACTTCTTTGTCGTAAGAAGCCTGGATTCCTTCTGTTGCTGATGCTGCTGTGTCACCTTCGCCGCGTGTAAGTGCTGCGTATGCCTTTTCTACACGGTCCCAGCGGTTGTCACGGTCCATTGCATAGTAACGTCCGGAAACACTTGCAACTTCACCTACACCGATTTCTTTCATCTTTGCTTCTAACTGTTCAACATATTCTTTTCCAGATGCCGGAGGTGTATCACGTCCGTCAAGGAAGCAATGAACATATACTTTGTCCAGCCCCTGTCTCTTTGCAAGTTCCAAAATTCCATAAATATGTGTAATGTGGCTGTGTACACCACCATCAGATACCAGTCCCATCAGATGAAGAGCTGTACCGTTCTTCTTCGCATTTTCACAGGCAGCAAGAAGTGCCTTATTTTCAAAGAAATCACCATCATCGATTGCTTTTGTGATCTTGGTGAGTTCCTGGTAAATGATACGTCCTGCGCCCATATTCATATGACCTACTTCTGAGTTACCCATCTGTCCGTCCGGAAGTCCTACAGCAAGTCCGCTTGCATTTCCTTTTACAAATGGATATTCAGCCATTAATTTATCCATAACCGGTGTGTTTGCCTCTGCAATACCGTTGCCTTTCTTTTCATCTCTCAGACCGTAACCGTCTAAGATCATCAAAACTGTTGGTTTTTTACTCATCGTCTTACACTCCTTCATTTTGTCTTAAAGCGTTTGATTTCTCTTTCAGTTAAATATTGTACATGATTTTATGTATGCTTGCAAGCACTTGTTAAAACTTTGACAGTTGAAAAACGCAGGCATTTCTGCCTGCGCCTTGGTATAATTGACTATTTCCAGTTTACGATCTTGCCAAAATCTGGTTTTAAAGAAGCACCACCTACAAGCCCGCCATCAATATCCGGCTGTGCGAATAATTCCGGTGCTGTAGCTGCATTTACAGATCCACCGTACTGAATACGGATTGCTTCTGCTGTAGCTTCATCATAAACTTCAGCGATGCATTCACGGATTGCTTTACAAACTTCCTGTGCCTGCTCTGTTGTAGCTGTCTTTCCAGTTCCGATTGCCCAGATTGGCTCATAAGCGATGACTGCTGTCTTAGCCTGATCTGCTGTTACGTTCTGGAATCCAACTTTAACCTGCTGACGGATGAAGTCCATTGTCACACCCTGTTCACGCTGTTCAAGAGTTTCTCCACAGCACATGATCGGTGTAAGTCCGTGTTCAAATGCTTTCAGCATCTTTTTGTTCACAGTCTCGTTTGTCTCTGCGAAGTATTCTCTTCTTTCAGAGTGTCCGAGAACAACATATTTAACACCGGCATCTGTAAGCATATTCGGAGAGATTTCTCCTGTGTATGCACCTTTTTCTTCAAAGTACATATTCTCTGCTCCAACCTGGATGTTGCTTCCTTTTGCAGCTTCTACAACCGGAATGATATCGATTGCCGGTACGCAGAATACCACGTCAGCCTCTTCTGTCACAACCAGAGGTTTGAGTGTATTCACAAGCTCTACAGCCTCTGAAGGTGTCATATTCATTTTCCAGTTACCTGCAATAATTTTCTTTCTTGCCATTGCAATAATCTCCCTTATCTTGATAATGAATGTTCACCTTACTAGGCTCGAAAACACCTCGCCAAGTGCGGTGAACTAAGTAAACGCTAAGCTCAAGCCGCGCTTGCGCTTACTTTCACTAAGCTTTTTACTTATCGTTAGCAGCTGCTACACCTGGCAGTTCCTTACCTTCAAGGAATTCAAGAGAAGCTCCACCACCTGTAGAGATGTGAGTCATCTTGTCACCGTATCCGAGCTGGTTAACTGCTGCAGCCGAATCACCACCACCGATGATTGTTACCGCATCTGTCTCAGCAAGTGCTTTTGCGACTTCTTCTGTTCCTTTTGCAAAGTTCGGCATCTCGAATGCACCCATAGGTCCGTTCCATACTACTGTCTTTGCATCTTTTACAGCGTCAGTATAGATCTTGATCGTCTCTGGTCCGATGTCAAGTCCTTCCCATCCTTCCGGAATTTCACCAGTTTTAACAACTTTGATATTTGCATCATTTGAGAAATCATCTGCAATTACGTTGTCTACCGGAAGAAGAAGTTTTACGCCTTTGTCTTTAGCTTTCTGAATCATGTTCAGTGCATATTCACAGTAATCTTCTTCAAGAAGAGATTTTCCAACGGTTCCGCCCTGTGCTTTGCTGAATGTATAAGACATACCTCCACCAATGATCAGAGTGTCTACTTTATCAATCAGGTTTTCGATTACAGAAATCTTGCTTGAAACTTTAGCTCCACCAAGGATTGCCACAAACGGTCTTTCCGGATTGTTTACTGCATTTCCAAGGAAGTCGATTTCTTTCTGCATAAGATATCCTACAACTGCTGTGTCAACATATTTGGTAACACCAACGTTAGAACAGTGTGCACGATGAGCTGTTCCGAATGCATCGTTTACGAATACATCGCAAAGAGAAGCGAGTTCTTTAGAGAATTCATCTCCGTTCTTTGTTTCTTCTGCTCTGTAACGTGTATTTTCAAGAAGGATTACCTCTCCGTCTTTCATAGCTTCAACTGCTGCTTTTGCATTTGGTCCTACTACTTCAGGATCTGCTGCGAATTTTACTTCCTGTCCGAGAAGTTCTGAAAGTCTTACTGCAACCGGTGCAAGAGAAAGCTCCGGTTTCGGTTCCCCCTTCGGTTTGCCAAGATGTGAGCAGAGGATTACTTTTCCTCCGTCAGCGATCAGTTTCTTGATTGTAGGAAGTGCTGCAACAAGACGGTTCTCGTCTGTGATCTTTCCGTCGATCAGCGGTACGTTAAAATCGCATCTTACAAGGACTTTTTTCCCTTTTACATTGATATCATCTACAGATTTTTTGTTAAGCATAATCCTGCCTCCTGTTTACATTTCATTTAAAAGAATGTGTTCTGGCACATCGTGCCTTTTATATTGCCTAGAAAGCAAAATCTCCTGTGCAATATAAAAGGATCCGGTCCCTGAAGACCGGACCCTTGATTGAGCCTATCTCTGGAATACTCCAGTAAGAATCAATTCACTCTGTCCAAGCAAACGCTGCGGATTAAAGTAATGTTCCGAAGTGTTTGATTGTTCTTACCATCTGGCTTGTGTAAGAGTTTTCATTGTCATACCAAGAAACAACCTGTACTTCTGTTGTTCCGTTTTCAAGCGGAAGTACCATTGTCTGGGTAGCATCGAAGAGAGAACCAAATCTCATTCCTACGATATCGCTAGAAACGATCTGATCTTCGTTGTATCCGAAGGATTCGTTAGAAGCTGCTTTCATAGCTGCATTGATCTGTTCAACTGTTACATTTCCTTCAACTACAGCTGTAAGGATTGTTGTAGATCCTGTAGGGGTTGGTACACGCTGTGCAGATCCGATCAGTTTTCCGTTCAGTTCCGGAATAACAAGTCCGATTGCTTTAGCTGCTCCTGTGCTGTTCGGAACGATGTTAACTGCTGCTGCACGAGATCTTCTCAGATCACCTTTTCTCTGTGGTCCGTCAAGAGTCATCTGATCACCTGTGTATGCATGGATTGTGCACATGATACCAGATTTGATTGTAGCAAGGTCATTAAGAGCCTTAGCCATCGGTGCAAGACAGTTTGTTGTACAAGAAGCTGCAGAGATGATTGCATCATCTTTTGTAAGCTGTGTATGGTTTACATTGTAAACGATTGTAGGAAGGTCATTTCCTGCCGGTGCAGAAATGATAACGTGTTTAGCACCTGCATCGATATGTGCCTGAGCTTTTGCTTTAGATGTGTAGAATCCTGTACATTCAAGAACTACATCTACTCCGATTTCTCCCCATGGAAGTTCAGCTGCATTAGCTTTAGCGTAGATTTTGATTTCTTTTCCGTCTACTGTGATGGAGTCTTCTCCAGCAGATACTTTATCAGCTAATTCATATTTTCCCTGTGTTGAATCATATTTTAATAAGTGAGCCAGCATCTTAGGAGATGTAAGGTCGTTGATTGCTACGATCTCAAATCCCTCTGCTCCAAACATCTGTCTGAATGCAAGACGTCCAATACGTCCAAATCCATTGATTGCTACTTTTACTGCCATGATTTAGTCCTCCTAAAGATAAATTGTATTACTGTATATAACAGTTACATTTTTCTTGATAAATCTTATCATTGTTTAAGATTTATCAACTGTAATTTATTGTACTAAATTCAGAACAAAAATTCAATCCCCTTTTTTCACTTTATTTTCCTGAAAACCGGGGTCCTTTTTATGAATTCTGCATAATATTTAAAACCACATGCTTCGAGAATATTGTCAACTATGTTAAAATCATACCCTACATGCTCTGGTTTATGTGCATCTGCGCCGACGGTGACGATCTCTCCACCCAGCTCTTTGTATCTTTTTAACACATCCGGATGCGGATGTGCAAAAGGAAGGCCATACTTCAGTCCTGCCGTATTGACTTCCAGCCCTTTCCCGTGTTCAATAAGATACCGCAGGATTTCATCTATTTCATCCGCAAATCTGCTGTAAGAATATTCCCGTTCCCGGTGTTTTCCATAGCGTACCACATAATCCAGATGTCCGAGAACATCAAAATCCGCTACAGCCCTGATATCGGCTATTGTCTCCCGAAGTGCCATCCGGTAGGCCTCTTCATCCGAAATCCCCTCAAAGAACTCAGGATAATAAGGATCCTTCCCGCCAACCACATGCATGGATCCGATCACAAAGTCATACGGATTTGCCGTGGTAAATGCTTTTGCTTTCTTCGCAAGGTGCGGCTGAAGTCCAAACTCTACACCGATCCGAATATCCAGTTTCTCCTCATACTTTTCCTTCAGTGCTCCAAGCTCTTTAAAATAGGTTTCCGGATCAAACACAAATTCAATATCATCACAAAAATAATCAATGTCTTCATGATCCGTAAAACAGATTGCTTCCAGTCCTTTATCGATTGCTGCAAGAATCATATCTTCCGGTTTTGCCTCTGAATCTCCGGAAAAATAAGTATGCATATGGCAGTCCGCTCTCATATTTCCCCCTCCTTGCCATTCTTCATGTGTAAATCCCCGGCTTTCCTGCAAATCATTGGTTGGATCGCAGTCCGGTCCCAATATACAAAAAACAGAACAATTCTGAGCTATCCCAGAATTGTTCCGCCTCCAAGTACATAATCTCCATCATACAGTACCAGTGCCTGCCCCGGTGTAACCGCTCTCTGCGGTGTCTCAAAGATGCACTCTATCTCATCTTCTCCCGTTTTGCGGACTGTGCACCAGTCCCCTTTATGGTTATATCTGATTTTAGCAAATACGCGCATCTCGCCTTCCAGGTCCTCTACTGTCATAAAGTTCAGCTTATTTGCACGGACCCGCGTCGTCATCAGATCTTCATTTGTCCCAATCACAACTTCATTCGTATCCGGGCGGATCTCAAGCACGAATGCCTGATACCCGAGAGAAAGTCCAAGTCCTTTTCTCTGTCCGATTGTATAGTGGATGATTCCTTTATGTCGTCCCAGGATTTTTCCGTCCGGTGTTACAAAATTACCTTCCGGGATTTTCTGGTTACTTTCTTCTTTAATAAAAGATGCATAATCGTCATCGGATACAAAACAGATATCCTGACTGTCCGGTTTGTTCGCAATCTGCAATCCGATCTCTTTTGCGATCTCGCGAATCTGGTCTTTTTCGTATTCACCGACAGGCATCAGCGTTCTTCTCAGCTGATCCTGGGTAAGATTATAAAGCGCATAGGTCTGGTCTTTTGACCAGGTTGCCGAATGCCGGATCGCATAGCGTCCGTTCGGCAACTGTTCTACTCTCGCATAGTGACCTGTTGCAATATAGTCTGCTCCGATCTCCATACTCCGCGTAAGAAGGGATTCCCATTTTACATAACGGTTACACGCAATGCACGGATTCGGTGTCCGACCATGCAGATATTCATCCACAAAATAATCGATTACCTTCTCCTGAAAATCCTTCTTGAAATTCATCACATAATACGGAATGCCGATCTGTGCCGCAACTCTTCTGGCATCATCTACCGCACTGAGTCCACAGCATCCGCCGTTTTCTTCCTGTATTTTCGATTCTTCGTCCTGCCAGATCTGCATCGTAACACCAATCACATCATACCCCTGTTCTTTCAGAAGATATGCCGCTACCGATGAGTCGACACCACCCGACATCCCGACTACCACTTTCTTTTTTGCCATTCTCTTTTCTCCCGCAGAAAATTCTAATACTCTTCCTCTTCTGCTTCTTCACCTTCACTGATATCGTTCTTCGGCTTCTGGAGTCCTTCGATCTTGATCCCGTGCTTCTCTGCATAATCCCACAGCGCTGCATGGATTGCCTCCTCTGCCAGTAAAGAACAGTGTACCTTAACCGGCGGCAGTCCGTCAAGTGCTTCCATAACGGCTTTGTTTGTCACCTGCATTGCTTCTGAAATATGTTTTCCCTTTACAAGTTCTGTCGCCATACTGCTTGTTGCAACAGCCGCGCCACATCCGAATGTCTTAAATTTTACATCATTGATGATTCCGTTATCATCAATATCAAGGTAGATTCTCATGATATCACCACACTTGGCGTTACCAACAGTACCCACTCCACTTGCGTTCTCGATTTCTCCCATATTACGTGGATGCTGAAAATGATCCATTACTTTTTCTGTATACATTGTAAATTCCTCCTAAAGCTGTATTTTCTATCGTATTATTTATTCTGTTTTTTTACAAAATCTTCATAAAGTGGTGACATTCCTCGCAAATCGCTTACGATTGTCTTGAGCTGATCTACTACATAATCAATGTCTTCTTTTGTGATCTCTTCATTCAGAGTCAGGCGCAGAGATCCATGTGCAATCTCGTGTGGCAGTCCGATTGCAAGAAGTACATGGGATGGATCAAGAGATCCGGATGTACATGCAGATCCACTGGATCCACAAATTCCTGCCATGTCAAGACGGATCAGCATAGATTCACCCTCAATGAAACGGAAACAGAAGTTTGCATTATTTGGCAAACGGTCTGTCGGATGTCCGTTCAGCTTGGTGTACGGGATTTCTTCCATCACACGTTTGATCAGATAATCCCTCATCTCGCGCTCTTTTGCTGTACGTTCTTCCATCGTAGCAACCGCACGTTTTGTTGCTGTACCGATTCCAACAATACCCGGAACATTTTCTGTACCTGCACGACGTTTTCTTTCCTGCGCCCCACCATGAACGAAAGAACGGATCTTCACGCCTTTTCTGATATAGAGGAATCCGATTCCTTTTGGTCCGTTCAGCTTGTGTCCGCTGGCACTTAACATATCAATATGACATTCATCTACATTGATCGGAACCTGTCCGAAAGCCTGTACAGCGTCTGTGTGGAACAGAATACCATGTTTGTGGGCGATCTCACCGATCTCTTTGATCGGTTCAATCGTTCCGATCTCGTTGTTTGCATACATTACAGAGATCAGGATGGTATCCGGGCGGATTGCTGCTTCCACATCTGCCGGATTTACTTTTCCGTATTCATCCACATCAAGATAAGTCACTTCAAATCCGCGTTCTTCCAGATAAGCTGCTGTATGCAGGATCGCATGATGTTCGATCTTGGTTGTGATAATATGTTTTCCTTTATTCTGATAAGCCTCTGCTGTTGCTTTGAGTGCCCAGTTGTCAGACTCTGATCCGCCGGCCGTAAAATAAATCTCGTTGCTCTTTGCGCCAAGTGCGTTTGCGATTCTTTCTCTCTGTTCTGCCACAACATCTTTGTTATGGGATGCGAAGCTGTAGATCGCAGACGGATTGCCGTACTGCTCTGTAAAATATGGCAGCATTGCTTCCAGAACTTCCGGTGCAGTTTTTGTTGTTGCTGCGTTATCCAAATAAATTAACTTACTCATCTTTTTGTCCTTCTTTCTTTACTTCTTTATTCATTTCCACAAGGGTATTTATCATAATACTGTCTACCGTCTGTGCCATGCTTTCATTGACTTTCTTCCAGACATATTTCGTGATACAGCTGCCCTGGATCTCACAGCTGTCTTCCGAATGAAGTGCTGCACAAGTCGCAGGTTCCAAGTCTCCTTCAAGTGCTCTGAGTACATCGCCAACAGAAACTTCCGCCGCATCCTTTGCCAGCCGATATCCTCCTCCCGCTCCACGGATACTCTTGACAAGACCTGCCTTTTTCAGCTTCGCCATGAGCTGTTCCAGATATCGTTCCGAGATCTCCTGCCTGGCTGATATACTGCTGATGGAAACTGGTTCTTCTGCGCCATAACACGCAAGATCGATAAAGGCGCGTAAACCATAACGTCCCTTCGTTGAGATCTTCAATCCATCACCTTCTCTTTATTTTTATATCCCACTGTTTTACTAGGATTTCTATCAAACTGAGGATATCACCTCTGCTATGTTCTGTCAAGGCTGTTTCTTGCATATATTTTAAAACAAAAATGCCTTCGGAGCTGCTATGTCACAAAAACATTTTCTCCTGAAAGGAACTTTTATCCTTACTGTAACCGGCATTCTCACTCGTGTAATGGGATTTTTTTACCGTATTTTTCTCAGCAGATCTTTCCCTGCCGAAGAAATCGGTCTGTATCAGCTGATTTTCCCTGTCTACACACTTACTTATGCCGCAGCTTCAGCAGGGATCGAGACGGCTCTGGCGCGCCTGGTTGCCGCCTCTTCTGCAAAAAAGCAGTCCGCAAAAACTTATTCTTACCTGAAAGCAGCACTGCTTTGTTCTCTTTTTCTTTCCATCTGCTGTCTTTTTCTGTTGCAGAAAAATGCTGTTTTTCTCGCCACAGTCATACTTGGCGATCCCCGCTGTGCCTCTCTCATCTCCCTGATAGCATATGCACTTCCATTCGCAGCTCTGCACAGTTGCAGCTGTGGTTACTTTCTGGGGCTCAAGCAGATCCGGCTTCCTGCCCTCTCCCAATTATTTGAACAGCTGGTCCGGATCTTTTTTGTTATCCTCCTCTATATAGCCGGTGTTCATACCGCTTTTACACCATCTGTCGCAATTGCTGTCCTCGGAATTGTCGGTGGTGAAATTGCAGCCGCATTTCTTTGCATCCATACGTTCAGAACTGCCGGGCAGCCTTTCTCCTCACGCCAGGAGCCGGCTCTTTCTGCTGTTCCTGCCCTGCTTTTTTCTGCTCTTCCACTGACCGCAAGCAGAGTTCTTCTGAATCTTTTTCAGAGTCTGGAAGCAATTTCCATTCCGCTTGCCCTGCAAAAGTATGGAATGAGTATTTCCGCTTCTCTTAGCACCTACGGAATTTTGACCGGAATTGCCCTTCCCTGCATTTTATTTCCATCTGCCCTCACCAATTCCATCTCCACAATGCTCCTCCCTGAAGTTGCCAGTATGCCGGATACTCAGAAAAAGCATGCTCTTCCGCAGCTTTTACGGAAAGTTATTTTTTTCTGCCTGTTTCTTGGTTTTGCCTGCCTGCTATTTTTCTTTACCGCATCCGGCTTTATCAGCAGTCGGATCTTTCATACACCAGAAGCCGGGAATTATATCTTAACACTGGCATTTATCTGTCCTTTTCTCTATAGTAACACCGCACTGATCAGTGTGTTAAACGGTCTGGATCTTGCCGGAAAAACTTTTCTGATCAATCTGTTCTCCCTGGCAGTACGAATCTGTGGTGTTCTGTTTCTGATTCCGCAGTTCGGGATTCTTGGCTATCTGTGGGCACTGCTTGCAAGCCAGCTTCTTACATTTGGCTGCTGCATATTTCTCCTGATAAAACA
The DNA here is from genome assembly GCF_054660775.1 of Allocoprococcus similis. Classification (NCBI taxonomy): domain Bacteria; kingdom Bacillati; phylum Bacillota; class Clostridia; order Lachnospirales; family Lachnospiraceae; genus Allocoprococcus; species Allocoprococcus similis. Next base: position 95,135 of record NZ_BAAHSG010000007.1, on the reverse strand, counting down.
AGGGCGATAGAAAGCGGTAGAAAGTCCTCTTTACCGAATTGTTCAGTAAGAGGGCTTTCTGTCATTTTCTATCGCCTGACGCTAAAATGTGGCTGAACACATTCCTGCTATGTAAGAACCTTAACAAACCAACGTACAATCCCGGGGTTTAAATATACCTCAGACAAAATTCCCGCCACAATCATCATAACAGTAAATCCTGTTTTTGTTCCATTCCATTCACTTTGCGGATAACGGTAATAATACCGGATCAATAGCAGATATGCCGGTACATAAAAAATATATTGCGGGAAAATACCGGCAATACACAGCAGCATTCCGCGAAGTCCCATCCTTAAAACTGCCGCTACAGACAGTATCCCTGCCGCAAAGCCTGTCCAAAGGAGGATTCCGGTTGCTGTCAGTCTGCGAAACCCCAGATTTGCCACACAGACCGCTAACGCCAGAGGCATCACTCTCCATCTGAGCAGGTACCACAGGTAATCTTCATTTATGATTTTCACCTGTGTATACTGATTTAGAAAATATTCATGGAAAATTCCAGTCATCGTAACATAATTTTTCGCAATAAAATTAGCATATAAGATACCCGTTCCAAAACCGATCAGATATAGCATGGGCAGCTGATATTTCTTCCGATAAAATTCCACATTCCGGCCTCCAATAATTTCACATAGTTCATTATATGACCGGAGCTGTCAATTATGCGTGCACTTTATCTATTATACTTGGCATCATAGGCAAGGATGGCGGCTGCAGTCTTGGAATCTTCAATCTTTCCTTCAAAGATCATCTGCTTCAATTCTTCAACCGTATGTGCCTCTATATTCACAAATTCATTCTCATCCAGATGCTGATGGGTACGGATCAGGTTTCGTGCCACATAAACTTCGATTTTTTCGTTGCAAAGTGCCACGGTTGTCCGAAGAGTGATCAGCCATTCCAGATCATCACTGCGATAACCGGTCTCTTCTTCCAATTCTCTTGCCGAACAGTCTCGTCCCGGTTCATCCGCCTGGTCCAGCCCTCCTGCCGGAAGCTCCAGTGTAAAGCGGTCCAGTGCATTCCGGTACTGTCTTACCATCAGGAGTCTGCCGTCATCCATCACAGGGATCACAGCCGCAGCCCCTTTGTGGTGGATATAATCCCACACCTCATGGTTTCCATTGGAAAATTCCATATAATCTTTATATACATCAACGATCGTTCCCTGATATACCCGCTCTCTTTTTACACGTTTGATCTCTTTTTCCATCCGTTTTACACTCCCTTTTCACATAATTATGAGAAACACGCTCCGCGAATTTCTCAAGTTATCGCGGCAGTCGCCAGAGCCTCGTGCAAGCACGGACTTTGGCTCGTTGCTTGCGCAAATTAAATACAGCCATCCAAAAGATCTAATCTTTTGAACGGCTGTCATTTTCTGATTATCGTGTTATTTAGCATAATCTGTAACACGGGATTCCCGGATTACATTTACTTTAATCTGACCTGGATATTCCAATTCATATTCAATCTGTTTTGAAATATCTCTTGCCAGCAATACCATATCATCATCAGATACTTGTTCTGGAACTACCATTACGCGAATCTCTCTACCCGCCTGAATAGCAAATGACTTTTCAACCCCTTTAAACTGGTTGGTAATATCTTCTAACTGTTTTAATCTGTTTGTGTATGTCTCCAAGGTTTCTCTTCTTGCACCTGGTCTTGCAGCTGAAATCGCATCTGCTGCCTGAACAACGCCTGCAATCAGAGACTGTGGTTCTACATCACCATGATGTGCTTCTACCGCATTGATTATAAGCGGTGACTCTTTGTATTTTCTACAAAGGTCTACACCAATCTGAACATGTGAACCTTCTACATCGTGATCGATCGATTTACCGATGTCATGTAAAAGACCTGCACGCTTTGCGATACGGACATCCAGCCCGATCTCGCCCGCAAGCAATCCGGAAAGCTGAGCAACCTCGATCGAATGCTTCAGTGCATTCTGACCGTAGCTCGTTCTGAACTTCATACGTCCAAGAAGACGAATCAGTTCTGGATGGATGCCGTGTACACCAACTTCAAGTGCTGCAGCCTCTCCTTCTTCGCGCATCATAGTCTCTACTTCTTTCTGCGCTTTCTCAACCATCTCTTCGATTCTTGCAGGATGGATTCGTCCATCTACGATCAAACGCTCCAGTGCAATTCTTGCCACTTCTCTTCGAATTGGATCAAATCCGGAAAGAACAACTGCCTCCGGAGTATCATCAATAATAAGTTCTACTCCTGTCAGTGTCTCAAGAGTACGGATATTCCGTCCCTCTCGTCCGATAATTCTACCCTTCATCTCGTCACTTGGAAGCTGAACTACCGAGATCGTAGTTTCAGCCACATGATCTGCCGCACATCTCTGGATTGCGGTGACAACATATTCTTTCGCCTTCTTGTCAGCCTCTTCCTTTGCACGTGTTTCAAGCTCTTTCACCATCTTGGCAGTGTCATGTTTCACATCTTCTTCAACAGTTTTTAATAGATAATCCTTTGCCTGTTCGGAGGTAAGTCCTGAGATTCTTTCTAGTTCCTGTACTCTTTTCTGGCTGAGTTCTTCAACTTCAGCCTCCCGCTGCTTCATCGCTGTCTCTTTTGCAGTAAATGCAGTCTCTCTCTGCTCAATTGCCGCAGATCTCTTATCCAGAGATTCTTCTTTTGAAAGTACACGCTTTTCATAACGCTGAAGTTCAGCTCTGCGTTCCTTAGTCTCTTTTTCAAGTTCATTCTTTGTCTTGATGGACTCTTCCTTTACTTCCAAAAGTGCTTCCTTCTTCTTTGTCTCTGCTGTCTTCAAAGCATCATCAATAATTTCCCTTGCTTTTACATCAGCGTTCCCAATCTTAGAATTCGCATCGTTCTTCAGCTTGGAAACAGTAACAAAATAAGTAACCGGCATTACTACTATAAGCGTAACAACTACAGCAATAATTATAGGTATCAGCACAGGAGCACCTCCTTATTTAGTTTTCATTGTACAAATACAACACTTAAATTCTATACTGTTTTCACAAATATGTCAAGCATTCCAATCGCAAACTTGTATTACTTGACGGATATCTTCGTAACGAAATCCTTTCCGCACCAAATATCCATATATTTTCTGCTTTTCTTTCGGATCTGTACAGGCAAAATCCCAGTGTTTTTTGCGAAGAAGCTCCCGGATTGCTTCCTGATCAGAATGCACTTCATACATCTCTTCCATGATCTCTTCCGCCCGGTTCATATCCACGCCCTTCTGTCTCAGAAGGGCATAAATCTCCCGTCTGCTCTTTTTATCTTTCCTGCTGTCTATAAAGTTTCGGATATAGGCATCATCATTGATATATCCAAATGATTTCACATAGGCAACCGCCGCTTCTGTGATCTCCGATGGATAACCGCCCAGCTTTAGTTTATCCCTGAGCTGGAATTCAGTTCTTGCCATGTCATTGAGCAGGTGCATCGCACGAAGCTTTGCCCGCTTCAAAAGGACTTCTTTGATCTTTGCATAAGTATCCTCTGTCAGTTCACACTCTTCTTTCAGGTGAAAACGGGACAGTTCGCCTTTGTAAACCACAAAGGCGAACTGCTCATCAACAGATACCCGATACTTTGTCTTTGTAACTGGCTCGATTCGGGTAATTCTCATCATATGTTTTATTCTTCCTCATCCATCACTTCTTCAGCATCTGCCGGAGCAGCCTGTGCCGGTTCTTCTGCTGCTTCCTGCCCTTCTGCACCGATTCCGTAATGCGCACGGACTTTTTCTTCAATCTCTTCCATAATCTCCGGATGTGCAGTCAGATAAGACTTTGCATTCTCACGTCCCTGACCGATCTTTTCTCCGTTGTATGCATACCACGCACCACTCTTATTGACCAGATCGATCTTCGTCGCAAGATCCAGAATATCTCCTTCTCTGGAAATTCCTTTTCCGAACATGATATCAAATTCTGCTTCCTTGAACGGAGGTGCAATTTTATTCTTCACGATCTTCACGCGGACATGGTTACCAACCATCTCTCCGCCCTGCTTCAGAGTCTCAGTTCTGCGGACATCCATACGGACAGATGAATAGAACTTCAGTGCCCGTCCCCCGGTTGTTGTCTCCGGATTACCGAACATAACACCAACCTTCTCACGCAGCTGGTTGATAAAGATTACAACACAGTTTGATTTACTGATAACCGGTGTCAGCTTTCTGAGTGCCTGTGACATCAGTCTTGCCTGCAGACCTACATGTGTATCACCCATATCACCCTCAATCTCCTGCTTCGGAACAAGTGCCGCAACAGAATCGACTACGATAATGTCAATCGCACCGGAACGTACCATTGTCTCAGTGATCTCCAGTGCCTGATCTCCGCTGTCTGGCTGCGAAATGTAAAGTTCATCAATATCTACACCGATATTCTTCGCATATACCGGATCCAGTGCATGCTCTGCATCGATAAATCCCGCAATGCCGCCTCTTTTCTGTACTTCTGCGATCATATGTAATGCAACGGTCGTCTTACCACTTGATTCAGGTCCATAAATTTCAATAATACGTCCTTTCGGAACACCACCAACACCAAGTGCCAGATCCAGACTCAGAGAACCGGTCGGAACCGTCTCAACATGCACCTGTGCCGCCGGATCACCCAGCTTCATAACTGCTCCCTTACCAAAATCTTTCTCAAGCTTTGCAATTGCTGCGTCTAATGCTTTCTTTTTATTCTCATCATTCATTGTGTTATTCGCCATCATTAATCTCCTTATCCCAGATTCTTCGCCCACGCTCTCCATCGAACGAATGTTTGTTCTGGTTCTATATTAGTACATATGTTCTGGTTTGTCAACTACATTTTTAAAACAGATCCTCGCGCCCACGCTCTCCCGGAGAAGAAACCGAACCCCTCCCGAAAACCTTTCACGCCCAGATCCCCAAAGCTTCTGACTTCCCCATCATAACACATCTCCCCCTTTCCCCACAACCAGAACACTTCTTCTCTTTTCCTCCCTCTCCTTCTGAACCTCTCATAATTCCCCCTCTTTGCGCCGGATATCTCCCTTTCTCTCACATCACAGCTTTCAACTCTCCAGCACCCAGGGTCTGCCCCTCATAGCCAGCGCACAGCGCTTTTATACAAGTCGAACATCCGTGAGACTTGGCGCGTGATTCTGGTCAGCGAAGCTGACATATTCCTATCAGAATCACTGCGCATCCTCGCGGAGCGTTTATCTCAGTCGGAGATTGGACTCCCACTGAGACAAATTTGCTATTACTCACCACCTGAAGAGGTGGGAGTCTTCTCGACTGAGATAAAATAAACCGGGCAGATTGTCTTTTGTGCAATGGAGATGAGACTCAAAAATTATGGAAGCCACTGCTGACATAATTTTCGCATTCAGAGGCTCATCGGAATGCCCTGCACAACTAAATCTGCCCGGTTTATTTTATTAAAATCGCGTCCGTCTTCTATCCCCGCAGACCGCCCGTCCAACAATCTAAAGCTCAAACACTTCCAGATCATCCGGCACAAACAACTCCCCGCGATAGTACTCCCGTCCTTCCCGCGTATAAAGCTCTTTCCTCTCCTTAAGATGCGTCTCCTCCGTATGATACAGGATCAGATGCGGAATCTGAAGCTCCTCGGCAAGCTGACATGCTTCTTTCACGGTACTGTGGTGCTTTTCATAAGGCTTGAACTTATCTGCTTCTCCATACAGGCAGAACGCCTCATGGGTCAGCCAGTCGCTGCCTTTCACAAATTCATAATCTTTCTCATTGTATGGTTCGTCACCGCAGCAGGTAAACTTCACTCCGTCTGGAAGCAGCATCGTAAACCCGAACTGCTTTGCCTTCGTGGAAAAAATATCGAAAAAAGTGACCGGACAGCCAAGGATTTCCTTTGTCTCTCCGTGATGCACCGGCACAAAAAGAATCCGGTCATCAAAATATTTCGTCACCTTTTTCTGGATCGTAAGTTCTGCGATCGTGCGGATCGATCTTGCCAGCTCTTCATGGCAGTAGATCCGCAGATTCCCCTCATATTTTCCCTGGCCGATCTTCTTCTGCCCGATCATCCGGATCAGCCAGATCACGCCCAGAAGATGATCGATGTGTTCATGGGTAATAAAAATATCGTGAATGTCTTCCAGCTGGATCCCGGTGTCTTTTAACGTCTTTAAAATACGGTTTCCGCCGCCGGTATCCACCAGAAAATGCCTGTTTCCATCCGAGAGGGCAAAACAGGTATTATAGCATTCCGTTACTGTTGCATTTCCCGTTCCAAGTATTGTAAGCCTCATCCGTCATTACTCCTGTCTCATTTCAACCACTTCACCTGCACATTTGTAAATACTTCCTCCCGGCACAAATCCTCTCACCGAAGAAAGTGGATAAATATTGGTATGCGGTCCTACTACACTTCCCGGGTTCAGAATGGTTCCACATCCGACTTCTACATGGTCACCCAGCATCGCACCGAACTTTTTCATACCGGTCTCGATATTTCCTTCCGGCGTCTTTACAACCACCAGTTTTTTATCGGATTTCACATTAGATGTGATAGAACCTGCTCCCATATGTGACTTGTATCCAAGGATTGAATCCCCCACATAATTATAATGTGGAACCTGTACTTTATTGAAGAGAACCACATTTTTCAGCTCGGTAGAATTTCCGACAACTGCGCCTTCTCCTACGATCGCATTTCCACGGATAAACGCACAGTGTCTTACCTCTGCGTCCTTTCCGATGATCGCCGGACCGCCGATAAATGCAGTCGGTGCAATCTTTGCGGTTCTGGCAACCCACACATTTTCTCCACGTTTTTCATACTCTTCTTCCGGAAGAGACGCACCCAGTTCCAGGATAAAACTGCTGATTTTCGGAAGTACTTCCCACGGGTAGGTCACTCCTTCAAACAAATCCTTTGCGATCGTCTCTTCCAGTGTATACATTTCTTTAACCGTTATTTCTTTCATTCTTTCTTTCCTTTCGATGCTCTGCCTTTGGTTTCTTTTTTATAAAATGCTGCTGCCCTGTCATAGCAGCTTCTTAACTGATACTGGTTATTCAGTCCCAATACCCCATTGGTTCTGCTGACAATAAAATGATCCAGTTTTGTCATATATTCATCCGATGTAATTTCTCCCTCTGCCACATAGTTAAGCCCCTTTTCCCAGCTTGCCGTCAGCTCCGGATTCAGAAGTGAACGGATAGAATTCAACACCACATCATAGATCATTTCTCCAAGAAGCGTCGGTGTGATCACCTGCGTCTTTTTATTCAGTGCCAGATATTTGATATTGAAAAGCTTTTTCAGAATCTCCGCCCTGGTCGCACTGGTTCCGATCCCGCTTCCTTTGATCTGCGCACGAAGTTCCTCATCCTCGATCAGCTGACCTGCATTTTCCATTGCAAGGATCATGGAACCGGAATTGTATCTCTTCGGCGGTGAAGTTTCTCCCTCTTTGATATCCAGTGATTTCACATCCAGGATATCACCTTTTTTTAACTTTTGGATGGATGCGAAAAATGCGGCATCCAGATCCACATTGTTATCACTTCCATCTCCTTCCGCGTCATTTCCATTTGCATTTTTCTTTGGTGCAGGGACCCCTGCCACCTTCAGATATCCTTCTTCCGCAAGCACACGGAAGTTGGAGAAAAACTGTTCCTTTCCGATCTGTGTTACCAGTGCCACTTTCTGATAAACTGCCGGAGGATAGAAGATACTCAGAAACCTCCGGACGATCACATCATATACATGATGAGCCGTTGCAGATACCGAATTCAGCGCTGAAAGTCCCTGTCCTGTCGGGATGATCGCATAATGGTCCGTGATCTGCTTGTCATTGACATAACGCGTCTTTGCCAGATTTTTATATGCTCCGTATTGCAGGATATCCTGCATATATGGTGCAGCCGTCTGGTATTTACTCAGTCCGTTCAGGTTCTTTGTGATCTCCTTTGATACTGCCGTCGAAAGCACTCTGGCGTCTGTTCTCGGATAGGTGACAAGCTTCTTCTCGTAAAGCTCCTGCACAATGCGGAGCGTTTCATCCGGACTGATCTTAAAGCGTTTGGAGCATTCGTTCTGAAGCTCTGCAAGGTTAAACAGAAGTGGCGGATTCTTTTTCTCTTTTTTCTTTTCGATGGATACAATCCGGCATGTAAGAGGGGATGTTCCCTCTTTCAAAGCAGCTATCAGCTTTTTGGCCTCCTCTTTCTCTTTAAACCCATTCTCTTTGTAGAGCTTTGGAGACTCAAAATAAGCCGAGCCTTTCACCGCACGCCACTCACCGGTAAAAGTATGTCCGTCTACATTTACCGATTCGATCACACGATAGAACGGCGTTTTCACAAATTCACGGATCTCCCGTTCCCGCCTTACGACCATTCCAAGGACACAGGTCATCACACGTCCGACAGATACAACCGTGTATTTATTCCCAAGATAATTGGAAATGCTGTTTCCATATTTGAGTGTCAGAAGTCTGGAAAAGTTGATTCCCATCAGATAATCTTCCTTCGCACGGAGATAGGCCGACGCTGACAGATTATCGTATTCCGACAGATCCTTCGCCTCACGGATTCCTCTGAGGATCTCTTCCTCCGTCTGGGAGTCGATCCACACACGCCGGCGTTCTTTCCCTTTTACGCCTGCCATCTGTTCCACCAGACGGTAAATGTATTCTCCTTCTCTTCCCGAGTCGGTACAGACATAAATCCGGTCTACATCCTTCCTGGTCAGGATTCCTTTTACAATCTCAAACTGCTTCTTTACTCCCGGTATCACCTCATAGAGAAATTCCTGCGGAATGAATGGCAGTGTCTGCAAAGACCATCTCTTATACTTTTCATCATATACTTCCGGATAGCTCATCGTGACAAGATGACCAACACACCAGGTTACGATCGCCTCATCTGATTCCAGATATCCGTCTTTTCTTTTCAAATTCAAATGCAGTGCCTTGGCAAATTCCTGTGCCACACTCGGCTTTTCTGCAATATATACCGATTTACCCATATAATAATTTTGTACTCCTGTATTTTCACGCCATAACCGCTCTCACAGCGTTTAAAAAGTGAAGCTGATACCAGCTCCACTTTTTTATCATATCATATTCAGAACATAAAACAAATTATTTTCTTCGAAAAATCTTCCGGATTTTATCAATGAAGCTTTCTCTTGTCCGTCCTTCCGGATGTCTGACGGTGATTGCTTCACGCATAAAATATTCCTGGGAATTGACTTTTGAAGTTCCTTTTTCTTTCTTGTAGTATTTGCCGTCACTCTTTAATTCACGCGCTTTTACATTGTCTGCCAGCATGATCTTCAGCATATGTGTCAGCTGTTTCCTGATAGTTTCATCGTAAACCGGACATGCCACTTCCACGCGTTTTTCCGTATTACGCGTCATCATATCTGCGGAACCGATATAGATCTTCTGATCCGCTCCGGTTCCAAAAAGGAAAATACGTGGATGCTCAAGATAACGTCCGACAATACTGGTCACACGGAGATTCTCTGTGTACCCTTTGACTCCCGGCAGGATACAGCATATCCCACGGACGATCAGATCCACCTTCACCCCTACATTTGATGCCTCGGAAACCTTCTGGATAAAATCTACATCCGTCACAGAGTTCATCTTCATGATGATCCGCCCGTTCGTTCCCTTTTTGATCTCCTCATCCATCAGCGAAAGCACCTTTGGTTTCAGACTGGTCGGTGAAACAATAATGTGCTGATAGCTTCCATTGAGATTGCCAATGGACATATTCTTGAAGAAGATGGCTGCATCCTCTCCGATTCCCTTATCCGCTGTGATCAGCGATACATCAGTGTACATGGTTGCCGTCTTTTCATTGTAGTTTCCGGTTCCCACCTGCGTAATGTATTCGATATTGTTGCGGTTCCGGTAAGTGATCAGGCAGATCTTGGAATGCACCTTATAACCTTCAAATCCGTAAATCACACGGCATCCTGCTTCTTCCAGACGTTCGGACCAGTCAATATTGTTCTGTTCATCGAATCTGGCTCTCAGCTCGATCAAAACCGTAACCTCTTTGCCGTTCTCGGCCGCTGCACATAAGTACTCTACCAGCCGTGCCTTCTTTGCCAGACGGTAGATTGTGATCCTGATCGTAAGAACGGTCGGATCATAAGCCGCTTCCTTGATCATACGCAGAAACGGATCCATACTCTCATACGGATAAGAAAGAAGTATATCTTTTTTCTTTACCTGCGGAATCACTTTTCCATCCGTCAGATAGCGGGACGGCTGCGGAGTAAACGGTTCGTCGATCAGAGAACGTTTCAACGATGCCGGAACCTTATCCATAATCGAAAAAATATAATCCAGCTTCATCGGCATCTTGGTCCGGTAGATCTGTGCCGGTATGATCTTAAATTTGTCACAGAAATACTTTTCCAGTTCCTTATCCAGCGGCTCCGCTGTCTCCATGCGGACAACTGCCATTCTGCGGCGCTTGTGAAGGGTTTCCTGCATCAGCAGGCGGAAATCATCATTGATCTCCAGTGCCTCATCATCCGGCGACACATCTGCATTCCTTGTCACGCAGATATAATTCTTGTTCGATACCTCGTATTTGTCGAACACCACATCCAGATATTCCATGATCACCTTTTCCATACGGATATAACGGATATCATGGCCCGGAAGATATAAGATATCTGACACAAACTGTGGAACCGGTACGATTCCGATCATGGAAGTTCCATTCTGCTTCAGACTTGCGATCACATACAGTTCCTTATTGAGCAGATGCGGGAACGGATGATTGGCATCCACGATCTGTGGAGACAGAATCGGTAGGATCTGGTCTTTGAAGTACTTTTTCACATACTTCTTTTCCTGCTGCTCCAGCTCTTTTATCGATAGTCCACAGACACCGTATGGATTCAGCAGCTTCTTGATCTCCGAGTAGGTCTTGTCCCTCTCTTTATACAATGGTGCCACAGCCGCAAAGATTGCATCCAGCTGCTCTTTCGGATTCATCCCCGAACGGCTGTCGATCGTGCTGTTATCCGTAAGCGACATATCATACAGGCTTCCTACGCGGATCATAAAAAATTCGTCCAGGTTGCTTGTAAAAATGGATACAAACTTCATTCTTTCAAGAAGGGGTACTGAAGAATCCTTTGCTTCCTCCAGTACCCTCTGATTGAACTTCAGCCAGGACAGTTCTCTGTTCTGTGTATAGTTCTGCATTTCTTTTTTCATATTAGCCCACCTTCAATCTTCCTTTACACTGGTATGATTTCATTCTACCACTGAATCAGAAGAAAGAAAAGTTAACTTCTTTTAAACTTCCCCGCAAAAGCTATTTCTTTGTGATAAATCCTTTTGCAGTCAGAGTCTCTGCGCACAGAACTGCTCCGCCTGCCGCACCACGGACTGTATTGTGGGAAAGTCCGATAAATTTGTAATCATAAATAGAATCTTCTCTGAGTCGTCCGATCGAGATTCCCATTCCGTTCTCATAATCTACATCCAGTTTTACCTGCGGACGGTTGTCTTCTGTCATATAGCGGATGAACTGCTTCGGTGCACTCGGAAGCTCTGCTTCCTGCGGGAAGCCTTTGAAACTTTCCAGTTTTTCGATCAGCTGCTCTTTGGTTGGTTTCTTTTCAAAATTGATAAATACGGCAGCGGTATGTCCGTTAAGAACCGGTACACGTACACACTGGCATGTGATCTTCGGAGAATCTGCTTTTACGATCTGTCCATTTTCAACTCTGCCGAGAACACGAAGCGGTTCCTGCTCGCTCTTTTCTTCTTCTCCGCCGATGAATGGAATGATATTCTCTACCATTTCCGGCCAGTCTTTAAAGGTTTTTCCTGCACCCGAAATTGCCTGGTAGGTTGTAACAACCAGTTCTTTCGGTCCGAATTCTTTCCATGCTGCAAGGCAAGGCGCATAGCTCTGGATCGAACAGTTTGGTTTTACTGCGATAAATCCTCTTGTAGTTCCAAGACGCTTTTTCTGGTCTTCGATAACTGCAAAATGTTCCGGGTTTACTTCCGGGATTACCATCGGTACATCCGGTGTCCATCTGTGGGCACTGTTATTAGATACAACCGGTGTCTCTGTCTTTGCGTATGCTTCCTCGATCGCACGAATCTCATCTTTTGACATATCAACTGCACTGAATACAAAGTCAACTGTCTTTGCAACTTCTTCTACCTCGTTGACATTATGTACAACGATCTTCTTGACTGCTTCCGGCATCGGAGTGTCCATTTTCCAGCGGTCTCCGACTGCTTCTTCATATGTCTTTCCTGCGGAACGCGGGCTTGCAGCCAGTGTTACTACCTCAAACCACGGATGATTTTCCAGCAGAGAGATAAATCTCTGTCCTACCATTCCTGTTGCACCAAGAATACCTACTCTTAATTTCTGATCCATTTTTATGTCCTCATTTCCTGTTTTGTCTTTTTGATGCGCACATTTGTACGCGTGATTTGTATATCATAGCGCATTTTCCGACATTTTTCAACCCTGACAATTGAAAAACTATGTCTACTTATTAACGCTCATGTTACTGTTCCCAGTACCTGTGACCAGCAATGCGCATTTTCCTTATAACGATTAGCACTCTTCCAGATACGCTTCGTGAAGCGCGATCACCTTTTTCATAGCTTCCGGTCCAGGTGCACCGATCGTATTTCTCTTATTGACACAGGTCTCCATACTGATCGCATCATAAATATCTTCTTCAAATACCGGAGATATCTCCTTATATTCTTCCAGCGACATATCATCTAACGCAATCTTCTTATCAATGCAATAAAGTACCAGCTTTCCTACGATTCCATGTGCATCACGGAACGGTACGCCATGATTTACCAGATAGTCAGCTGCATCTGTTGCATTGGTAAATCCGTGTCTGCAGCTTTCCAGCATACGTTCTTTATTGAATTTCATGGTTGCGAGCATTCCGGTAAATAAAGCCAGACATCCCTTGACAGTGTCGATGGCATCAAATACCAGTTCCTTGTCTTCCTGCATATCTTTATTGTAAGCAAGCGGAATTCCCTTCATCGTAGTCAGGATCGAAGTCAGCGCACCGTATACACGTCCTGTCTTTCCACGAACAAGTTCTGCAATATCCGGATTCTTTTTCTGCGGCATGATACTGCTTCCGGTGCTGTAGCTGTCGTCGATATCGACAAACTGATATTCATTGGAATTCCAGATGATCACCTCTTCCGAGAAACGGCTTAAGTGCATCATGATCGTAGATAGTGCACTCATCAGCTCGATCAGATAATCGCGATCCGATACCGAATCCATACTGTTCAGTGTCGGTCCGTCAAATCCGAGAAGCTCTGCGGTGTATGCTCTGTCCAGATCATAAGTGGTTCCTGCAAGTGCTCCGGATCCAAGCGGACAGGTATTCATTCTCTTGTAAATATCTTTCAGACGCATATGGTCTCTTTTAAACATCTCAAAATAAGCGCCCATATGATGTGCCAGTGTGATCGGCTGTGCTTTCTGCAGATGGGTAAATCCCGGCATGATCGTCTCGGTGTTGTCCTTCATGATCGCAAGAAGTTCGCGGAGCATATCTACAACCAGTCCCTGCAGTGCTGTGATCTCGCTCCTTGTATAAAGCTTCATATCCAGTGCAACCTGGTCATTACGGCTTCTTCCGGTATGCAGCTTCTTCCCTGCATCCCCGATCCGGTCGATCAGATTTGCCTCTACAAAACTGTGGATATCTTCGTATTCCTCTGTAATCTCAAGCTTTCCGCTCTCTACATCCCTGCGGATACTCTCCAGTCCGTCCAGGATCTGCTGCTTCTCATCGTCTGTCAGGATCCCCTGCTTTGCCAGCATCATAACATGTGCCTTGCTTCCCTGGATATCCTGCTCATAAAATCGTTTATCAAATGAAATGGACGCATTGAAATTATAAACCAGTTTGTCGGTTTCTTTCGTAAAACGTCCTCCCCATAACTGTGCCATAGCTTTCCCTCTTTTCTTCAACGTAATTCTGTGCTTTAGTGTACCACAGAATGTCGGATTCTGTAAAGTTCCCCTCTTAACTTTTCACAGAACTTCCCTCTTCCTCCCGGAGTTTCTTTTCCCGTTCTCTCTGATTTTTGGAATAAATACAGCCACAATAGTCCTGGCGGTAAAGTCCGTAAATCTTTGACAGCTCGGTTGAACGCTTATATCCATTTCTCTTTTTAAAATCCGAAACCAGATAAGCCACTCCATATTCCCCGGCAAGTCTTTCCCCGATCTCATTCAGCTTCTGCGCATTTTTCAGCGGACTGATGGAAAGTGTGGTGGTGAAATAATCATAGTCACCCTCTTTGGCAAGCTTTGCCGCCTCCCGTAGCCGGAGTTCATAGCACTTAAAGCACCGCTCACCGCCTTCCGGAATCATCTCCAGTCCCTTCGCCATCTCGTAAAATTTTTCACTGTCATAATTTCCCGCCTGAAAATGGATCGTATGCTTCGCCGGAAGCTCACGGATCAACTTCTCCTGTTCATGGATCCGCTTTTCAAATTCGGTCTCAGGAAAAATATTTGGATTGTAATAAAAAACCGTAATCTCAAAATATTCCGACAGATATTCCAGCACATAACTGCTGCATGGTGCACAACAGCTGTGAAGGAACAGGCGTGGAACCTTCTTTTCCGATACGATCTGTTCTATCTTTTTATCCAGTTCTTTCTGGTAATTTTTTTTCTGCATCTGTTCATCTCTCCTCATATTGCAGATTTGCTTCTTATTATAGTGCAGCTATTCTCTTCGCACAATATCTTTTCTGCCCTGTTTTTCTTTTTCCACTCCATTCCCGCCGGATTCACACACGCTTTTTTTTATTTCTCATAAACTGAAAGTAAAAGAAAGTGATCGTTTCTGTATCTGGAGGATTATCATGCAATATGCACTGGAACTGAAAAACGTTCATTATGCTTACCATACACTGGAAGGAGAAACCTACGCTCTGAAAGACATCACCTTTTCGGTCCGCGAAGGAGAATTTATTGCTCTGGTCGGTCCCTCCGGGTGCGGAAAATCCACGCTGCTCCACCTGATTGCGGGTCTTCTCACCCCGGAAAAAGGTCTCATCAAAATAAACGGCAGCTATCATCCGGACAATACCTCCTGCATCGGCTATATGCTGCAAAAGGATGAATTGCTCGAATGGCGTACCATCTATCAGAACGTTCTTCTCGGTCTCGAGATCCAACACGCACTGACCACCCGTTCCCGCGCACTGGCAAGAGCCCTTCTTACACAATACGGTCTGAATGCCTTTGCAAATGCAAGACCGTCCGAGCTTTCCGGTGGAATGCGCCAGAGAGCCGCACTGATCCGCACACTGGTCCTGAAACCGGATATCATGCTTCTGGATGAACCGTTTTCTGCCCTGGATTATCAGACCCGGTTAAATGTAAGTGATGACATCGGGCAGATTATCAAAAAAGAGAAAAAAACAGCGATCCTTGTCACCCATGACCTTGCCGAAGCAGTCAGTCTCGCCGACCGGATCCTTGTTCTCACAAGCCGACCGGCAACCATCGGGCAGACGGTCAATGTTTCCTTTTCTGATCCGGGACTTTCCCCGCTTGCCCGCCGCAATGCCCCGGAATTTAAGACTTATTTCAATCTGATCTGGAAGGAGCTGAACCCGGATGAATGAACTATCTAAAAACCAGCTGCATTACCTGAATATGCACCGCCGACATAAACGGATCGTTGCCGTTTCCAGAGTCTCCATCCTGCTTGCCTTTCTCTTCCTTTGGGAATTTGCAGCAAATACAGGGCTGGTCGACTCTTTCATTTTCAGCAGCCCTTCCCGGATTGCCCTGTGTTTTCTGGAAATGACCGGTGACGGCAGTATTTTCCGTCATATTGGAATAACCCTTTACGAAACCCTGGTCAGTTTTATCCTGGTGATCTTCTTCAGCCTTTTTGTCACCGTCCTTCTCTGGCTCTTCCGGAAGCTTTCGGAAATCCTGGAGCCTTATCTGGTGGTCCTGAACAGCCTGCCAAAATCTGCCCTCGCCCCGCTGCTCATCGTCTGGCTCGGTGCAAACCGCACAACGATCATTATAGCCGGAATGTCGGTTGCGATCTTCGGAAGTATCCTGAACCTTTACTCCGAATTTTCCGAAGTAGATTCCGATAAGATCATGCTCATCTATACACTTCACGGAAACCGGCTTCATGCGCTCACCAAAGTGGTCATTCCAAGCTGTATTCCGGCGATCATCAGCACCATGAAAGTCAATATCGGGCTCTGCCTGGTGGGTGTGATCATCGGAGAATTTATCGGCGGCAGGGAAGGGCTTGGCTATATGATCATTTATGGAAGCCAGGTCTTCAAGCTCGACTGGCTGCTGATGAGTATCTGTATCCTCTGCGTGATCGCCATGCTGCTGTACGCACTGATCGGACTGGTTGAAAAATGGTATCTGGGCCGGTGTAAAATTTCCGGATAATCTTGCTCGAATCATAATGGAGCAGTAACCACCGGATTTTCTCCGTGGTACTGCTCCACTTTTCTGTTATGATTTTCCGGCTCCGTCCTTACAGATACTGCTGGATCTCCGCCTTATTATTCGTATAGGCAAGCGCATTTTCTCTGGAAATATAGCCCTGCTTTACCAGTCTTGACAGATCCATATTCAGGGTATGCATCGCTGCATTTCCGCTGACCTGCATGATACTTCCGATCTGATGTGTCTTTCCCTCTCTGACCAGATTCAGGATCGCATCCGTACCGGTCAGAAGCTCTGTCGCCGCCACACGCGCCATACCGCCCTCACACGGGATCAGGCACTGGCTGATGATCCCCTTTAAGGTCCCGGCAAGCTGGATGCGCACCTGATTCTGTCCACTGGTCGGGCAGGCATCAATGATACGTTCTACCGTCTGCGTCGCACCGGTCGTATGCAGTGTTGAAAGCACCAGATGTCCTGTCTCTGCTGCAAGAAGTGCTGCCTGGATCGTCTCATAATCACGCATCTCTCCCACCAGGATCACATCCGGATCTTCACGGAGTGCACTGCGAAGTGCCGCTGCAAAGCTTTCCACATCTTCTCCTACCTCCCTCTGATGGATCAGGGACTTTTTATTCTCATAGACATACTCAACCGGATCTTCAATCGTAATAATATGGCGGTCACTGACCTGGTTCATATGCTCGATCATTGCCGCAAGTGTGGTTGATTTTCCACTTCCGGTCGGTCCTGTCACCAGGATCAGACCGCGTGGCTCTTCTGCCAGCTGATAAAGAAGCGTTGGCATCTTCAGTTCTTCCAGCGTCGGAATATGCGCGTTCAGAAGGCGGATCGTTGCCGCCATCTTCTTCTGCTGACGAAACACATTGACTCTCTGGCGATGACCATCTGAAGTACGGATCGCAAAATCCGCATCCTTTCCCGTATCAAACAGTTTTCTCTGACGCTCACTTAAAATGTCCGTCAGCATCTCTGCCATTTCTTCTGACGGTATCTGTGTCTCTGCCTGGATCAGGCGTCCGTTGACACGGTACCAGACCGGCATTCCTTCCGAAAGATGGATGTCCGAAGCCTTTTTTTCTCTTGCCTCACGGATGATCGTATCTATTTTTTCCTGACTGTTTCCAAGCTGTGACATCTCTTCTTTCCTCCATCTTCCCCGTTCTGCCAAAAAGCAGAACCGCTTTATTCGTAACTGATCTTAAGCAGCTCTTCCGGCGTTGTCTTCCCTTCCTTCACAAGGATCAGTCCACTTTCCTTCAGCGTCCGCATATGCTGCACTTCTCTTGCATATCGTGTGATCTCTTCGATCGATGTATGATTGATGATCATCCGCCGGATATCATTGTTGATCGCAAGGATCTCATGAACTGCAACCCGACCTTTATATCCGGTGTTATTACACTTGGTACATCCGGTTCCCCTTGTAACCACACGCACATCCTCCCCAAGGAAAAGACGTTCCTGTTCGGTTGTCTCCATCTGTCTTGCACAGTGCGGGCACACTTTTCTAACCAGTCTCTGTGCTACAAGTCCGACAAGAGAATTGGCAACCAGATACGTCTCCACGCCCATGTCTTCCAGACGGACAATACTTGATACCGCATCATTGGTATGAAGGGTACTTAAAACCATATGCCCTGTGATCGCAGCCCGGACCGATGTTCCGGCAGTCTCACCGTCACGAGTCTCTCCGACCATGATGATATCCGGATCCTGACGCATCAGGGCCCGCAGTCCTACATCAAAGGTCAGACCGGCTACCGGATTAACCTGTGTCTGGTTGATATCCGGCAGGTTCTTTTCCACCGGATCCTCAATCGTGGAAATATTGACATGTCTTCCGGACAAATATTCCAGAACCATATAAAGTGTCGTTGATTTTCCACTTCCGGTCGGTCCTGTAATATAAATAATTCCATTCGGATAATTCAGCATCGGAAAAAACTGATTATAGCTGAAATCATCCATTCCAAAATGATCTGCATGCTCCATATGTCCGGTTGCTGCCATGATACGCAGAACCGCTTTTTCCCCAAACACTGTCGGCAAAACGGAAACACGGATATTGACAAAACTGTCATTGATCTTAACACGGAAATGTCCGTCCTGCGGGATTCTCTTCTCTGCGATATCCAAATTGGACAGGATTTTGATACGGGCGATCAATGGTGCATGAATATTTCTCTGGATCGTGACATATTCCATGATCACACCGTCGATACGCATACGGACTTTCGTCTCTTTTTCAAATGGTTCAATATGAATATCACTCGCCTCGGTTTTGATTGCACGCTCGATCAGCGAATTTAAAAGCCGGATGATCGGTGCCTCATCATTGGAAGCATCCAGATCTTCGATCTCCAGTTCCTCCGTTGTCGCAAATCCCACATTCGCCTGCTCTGCCGCATTCCGCGCATTGACTTCCGCATAATAGTAGGAAATCGCCTTACGCAGCGGTACTTCCTCACTCAAATAAATCTCCAGCTGACACCCGGTCTGCTGCTTGACTTCTTCCAGTGCGAAATAATTTAGTGGATCATTAGTGACAAGTCCCAGTACTTTTCCTTTCAGACTGACCGGAAGGAAAAGATTTTTTTCCGCAAGCTCTCTCGAAATCATCCCTACTGCCTGCAGATTGACCTGGATCTGTGATACTTCTACAATTTCCAGGTTCAGTCTGTTCGCCAGTGCTTCAAGTACCTGATTTTCCGTGACAAATCCCAGTTCCATCAGAATCTGTCCAACTCGCATCTCTCTATGTTCTTTCTGATAGGCAAGTGCCTGTGACATCTGCTCTCCGGTCACATAACCCTTTTCTTCCAGAATCTCTCCGATTCTCAGATTCTTTTTCACGTTCGCTTACTCTCCTTTAGTATTACTAAGTTCTCCACAGGTGTATACAGCCAGTACACAATTACAGTTCATCTGCTCTGTCTTCTGCAGGCTGCTGTCCACATAAGTGCCGGACTGCATATCAAAAGAACGCACCTGGATTCCCGGATAGTTCTTCGCAATATCATCCAGAAGTTCCCGGATCTGCGCTTCCTGTCCCTGCAGAGTGATCGTAACCGTTGTCGTATTCACATACTGAACATACGGAAGTGTACTCTGCGACTCTTCTGCCGAAGAATCTTCTGAAGCTTCAGAAAGCTGATATGCCGCCGGAATACCTGCCACCGGATCTTCAATATTCAAATACACCGGAAACAGATCGTGTTTCAGTGCAAGCCCCGTAATCAGGGAATCGACCTCCCGGTTTTCCATCAGGTCATAAAAACCTTCCTGTGCTTTTTTCAGATTTTCTTTCTGCGTCGCGATTTTCTTCTCCGTCGATGCCTTACTGCTGATCGTACACTGCATTTCCTGCTTCTCGATCGTCAGGTCGTCTTTTTTTGCCACCAGATCCTGATGTTTTTCCATTCCCGGAAAGATCAGAAAACGCGCCATGAAAAAGAGGATCAATACACAGGCAAGCACCTTTAAAAGGACCACGTCACCTGGTTTTAATTCCATATCGATTTTCACTGATCCTCACCTCCTGTCTCTGCTCCCTTTAACACACAGGAAAGCATCAGCGAATATTCTCCGTCATTGTACGAATATCCACTGTAATTTACCGTTGAAAACAGCCCTGTCTCGGAAAGTTTTCTTACATATGCCGGAATATCAATAACCGCCGAGCTGACCGCATTAAATGTAAGCTCTCCCGTCTCGGAATCCATCGTCTTAATCTGGACTGTCATGGCGCTTCCGCCCACATCCACGATCTTCGCGATCATCTCCGCATCCAGATCCGGATAGGTTGCCAGATTGGATTTCGTCTGTTCGACCTGATTCTGTATGGAATCCAGCCGGTCGCTCTCTTCACGTACCGCATTTGCTTCCTGATATTCGCTCTGGATCTGCGGATCGTTGATCCAGTCTTCAATTTTCTCATTCTTGTGAGATTCTGCATAATTCCAGACCATCACTGCGATCAAGGCCACAAGGCAGATACCAAACGTAATCGCCTGAAACATCAGATGCTTTGCAAGACTTTCTTTTTTCGTTACACCAGCCGTGCCCTCTCCTTTCCAGACCTTGTTTAAATTGATCTCTTTTTGCCTGGTACTGATCATGGCACCAATGCAGATCAGCCAGTCATCCACATTTTCTGGAGGGGCAAAATCAAATTCTGCATCCAACGGTTCTACTTCCAGATTCATCGCATGGATTCCGTCCTCACTGACTTCAAAATCATCCGTACTGCATCCGGCGTAAAATACTTTTGTGATCGGCACATCAGATTTTGTGGTGGAGTAGAACTGCAAAATACCGGAAATATTCCGCACGATCTCCGTACCAAAATCCAGCGTTCCTCTCTCACTGAAGATGCGGCTTCTTGTAGAATACAGATACTGGCCTTCCCGGAACAAAATGCTCGTCACACTTCCTTCTTCAAACAGGAGAACGATCTCAGTATCATTCTGGTAGGATTTCAACTGTCCCAGTGTATTCAGATAACACTCCATCGGGACAGAAATCCACTGAACCGAAATCCCGACCTCTTTTGTCAGCTCCCGGATCTTTTTCAGGACATCCTCTTCCGCGCCTCCGCAGCACAGACAGATTCCTTTCTTTCTGTCTGCTTTGATCACCGCATAATCCTGTACCCAGTCACTGCCATTTTCCGCCATGACATTCTCCGCAAGCCTGGTAAGCTGTCTTCCCTTGGCATAAGGGATCTGCGTTACTCTGGCAGATGAGTAGGATGTCGGAAGCACCAGTCTCACCTGGGATGGGTTGTGTTTCTTTTTATATTTATCCAATGCCTCTTTCCACTGTTCAAAAGGATCTCCAAATACATCGATCGGTATCCGTTCTACCTTCTGGATCTTTGGTGATTTGCCTGCCTTTCCTTCAGCAGCAAGAATACATTCATCCTGCAAAATGATGACGGTATCGCTCATCTTGTTCCTCCTTTGTATCTAAACTCAGCTTCCTGTAATCACCTGCTATGCATTTTCAATTGCTGCATAAGACTGATAGATTGGAAGCATGACTGCAATCATAATAAATCCGACGATCAGCGCCATAAAAATGATCAGGATCGGTTCCAGTAATGTAACCATCTGCTTTGTCGCCTGCTCTGCCTCTTCTTCCATAGACACGGCAATCGAATCTAGCATCACATCCAGCCGTCCACTTTCCTCACCGACCAGGATCGTACTGGCAAGTTTTTTCATCAGTCCATCCACCTGCCTGAGTGCCCGTGAAAGCGGCACACCACTCCGGACCTCGGTCACAACTTCTTCAAACTGTTCCTCGATATAGACATTGCCGATCGTTTTCCCGGCAACACTGATTGCAAGTGCAATCGGCATACCACTGGAATACAGACTGCTTAAAGTACGGGCAAAACGTGCCGTATAGACAACTTTGAAAAGTTTTCCAAATATTGGAAGATGAACCTTCCGGTAATCGATCTGATGTCGGACTGCCGGGATTCCCATAATAATCCGGACCAGTGCAAAAACAATCACTACGATCAGGATCGCAAGATACCATTTCTTTGTCAGGAAATCAGAAGCTGCAATCAGAACGGTCGTCACCCACGGAAGGCTGTCCATCTGATCAAACAAAGACTGGAACTGTGGCAGAATAAAGGTAACGATCAAAATTGCGATCGCTACACACAGCACCAGAAGAATGCAAGGATAAGTCATTGCAGAGCGAACCTGCTGTGTCAGCTTATATTCTTTTTCATACTGCACGGCAAGACGGTCTGTCACCTGATCAAGATTTCCGCTTCCCTCCCCTGACCGGAGCATTCCGATCATCAGATCCGGGAAGCATTGTTTGGACTCCATCGCCTCAGAAAGAGGAACCCCTTTTCTCAGATCCTGAAGTACATCTTTATAGATCTCCTTTTCTTTTGGATCCAGTCCTTCCTGGTCCACCAGAATATCCATAGCACGCACAAGGCTGACACCAGATGCCAGAAGCGTAGAAAGCTCCCGGCAAAATGCTGCCAGCTGTTTTGCCTTTAATTTCTTATATCCTTTTACTTTTGTCAGGTTCTTCGATTCTACCAGAAACAGCTCCTGTTCCCGAAGCTGCTGGATCAGTGCCGCCTCTGAAGTCGCCTCTGTCGTTCCTCTGTAGGTTTTTCCGCCCATGTCTTTTGCGACATATCGAAATTTCGCCATCCTCCACAAATCCTCTCTTCTGTCTAACATCAAACCATGTCATTTTCACATGATGGATCTTCTATTTCACTTCTTTGCAGTTCCTCTACAGAAAATGCAGATACCACGCTGCAATCTGATCTCCCCAGAAAACGGCTGCTGCAAGTCCCAGTGCAAGAAATGGTCCAAATGCAAACTGGTCTTTCTTCTCAAGCTTCTTTCCGGCAAGCATCACCGCCGCATAACCGCCTCCGGTTACAATTCCGATAAACATCGCGCACACGGTAGATGCCGTGCCAAGAAGCAGTCCGCTTGCTGCCATCAGCTTGATATCTCCGCCCCCGAATGCTCCCGGGATCACCAGTGCCAGGATCAGCATCGGTACGGAAATGATCAGAGCACCGATCAATCTTGTCACAATTCCCCGCTCCGGATAAAGCAGGAAATCAAAAACTGCAAGTATCAAAATCATAATATGAAATCTATCATAAATCATCTGTGTATCCCAGTCAATCAGGGCTACCACAAGTAATATTCCTAAATATGCAAAAATCACTGCGCCTCTTGGCGATATTACGCCTGATCTGCCGCAGCCATATCTGGTCACGCAGCCGATAAAAGCTGCTCCACCTGTAAGTTCTGTCCAAAAACATCTTAAAGGGATCCGCTCCCCACATCCTCTGCACTTTCCGCCCAGACACAGAAAACTCACACACGGGATCAGTTCCCATGCAGTCAGTTCTCTGCCACAGCCTGTACAGTGGCTTCTCCCGCGTACTAAATTTTCCCCACGGGGTAACCGGTCGATCACGACCGTTAAAAAACTAAAGATACAGGCTCCGAAAAAGAACCGTATCGTCCATAAAATTCCTTCTAAAACTACTAACATCTCAATCTCCGGTATCGATCATGGTCTCTTCATGATACACCTTATATGGTGAAGGATCGTCTGCCTGATACCAGACAGTATATTCCCCTTCTTGATAAATAAACCGAAGGACCTGATAACCGGTCTCATCGGTCTGTAATACCCAGAAATCTCCGGGTGCTTTACTGAGTTTAATGATTTCATCATATAAACCGTCGGCGACACCTCCCTTATGGGAAGTGTCACCGAATGATCCATTACTGCCGTACGCCTCAGTCCCGATTACCTGGAATGCTACCCGCACCGATTTTGCATTTCCCAAAGCCACCTGGGAGTCTGCCCGATAAATCAACCGGAGCACCCCAGGTATAATGAGGACGATCGTAAGCAGAAGAATAAGTAAAACGTTAAGTGCCGACCTTATCCAACGGTATTTAATTGCATTTTGCACACTTTTGTTAACAGCCACGCTTTCGTTTCCTTTTCTAATCTTTCACTTTTTATGTACGATAAAAATCAATGTTCTCGTTAAATTACAATTTAATTTGTATTCCCACCAGTTGTTGTATCTTCACCAGATTTTCCAACATTATAATCGCCATCTGAATTATTCTTGCTATTAGCAGGATTATATGTACATCTCTTCTGACCATTATCATAAACCAATGTTTTAATTTTATTATTTTCTACCGTTACATTAATAATTGTATCTTTACCTAATTCTGCTAATGATGCAATTTCTTCTTTTGTAAATTTTCCAGTAGTATCAAGTGTAACTGTTTCACCAGTTTTAATTTTAGCATATTCTTCATCATACAATGTCTGAGCAGCCATTACAGCCTGACGTGTTTCAGCAACAACTGATTTATTCTTCGCCTTATCAATATATCCAGTCAGTGCCGGGATCAGCAGAGCTGCCAGGATTGCAAGAATTACCAGTACAACGATAAGTTCTACCAGTGTGAAACCTTTTTTCTTGTTCTCTTTCATTTTCTTAAATATGTTTCGTCACTCCTCTTAAAGTATCTTTTGTTTCTATATAAACGCTTCGGTGCATGCGCTCATATCATATAAATATAAATTTTCTCAATCTGAACCTGTCTCCTCCTTTGCCGTAATCTCCTCGCAGCAAAGCACACTGTGCTTAAACTCCAGAATTTCTGAGTCCGTAGCAACCAGATTCGTCAGTTCTTTGTCACTGTACAGATTCACGGTCGCGCTGATCCAGTCTACCTGATCACCACTTTTGGTTCCTTCCGGAAAAGAATAGATCACTTCCAGATAATTGTTCATATAAAACCCTGTTCCAAATACCGTGGCAACTGCGCGCGCCACCGGAACTCCATCCTTCAAATAGATATAACTGTTCTCTGAGCTATTGCGGAAATAATATCTGGTCAGTAACTGCCCACTGTCCACAGCCGACGCCTGACCGGTTCGATTGTTCTGAATATACAGGTCCGTATCCTCGCATCCGTTCGTAGAAACAAGGACGACATAACCCTCTTCATTTATAAATTCTACCGTATTTCCGCGCAAATTTCCAGTACTTTTTGTAATGTTTCCTGTAATGTTTTCACTTTTTTCTACTGAATCTGCCGGAATATCATAGATTTTCACATACCCACTCGCATTTTGGGTAATTGTTCTCAATTCCGTCATTGCGGTATCCAGTATAGACTGTGCATATTGCATCCTCTGCACCCGGACAAAAATGCGGGATGCTGCACTTAAAGCGGATGCTGCCATCGCCAGCATAATACTGATCAGAAGCAGACATACCATAGTCTCGACCAGCGTCGTTCCTTCTTTTTTTTGAAGCAGGCTCCTCAGTCGTTTCATGATCAGTCTCCTCCTTCAGCATCTGTCTGTCTGGACTCTGATGAAGCTGCCACCGGTCCATAAAGATAAAAGATTGTATTCTGCTTCCGGTTTTCAGCATCTGTATAAGTGACCTGTTTGCTATCCAGAGTTGCATCTACGGAAAATACTACATTTCCAATCTGTGTCAGACCGGAATCCGCCGCACGGAACCGGATCTTCTTCTGGCTTCCCGTTACCGTTTCTTCCGAAGACTGCAGTCCCTCAAGGACAGCCGCATTGTCTGCACGGATTTCTTTATTCTTTTTCAATGCCGAATTGCTGTAGGAAATGGCTCCCTCCAGCACTCCGAACATGATCAGGAAAATGAACATACTCGCCATGACTTCTACCAGGGTTTCTCCGGCTTTCGCTTTTATTCTTTTAATTCTGTGCATCGCCATCGCCTCCTGTTATCGTAATCTCTCCCGTGTCTTCCACAAATTTCCGTGAAAGCGGTTCACTGGTCTGGTATGTATATTCGATTTTTCCACCATCTGAAAAAACGCACTCGTTTCCGGCCGTACTTCCGACCTTCCAGACGCCCCCTCCGGTCTCATTTGCTACCCATATGATATTCTGTCCCTTATAGGTAAACTTCACATCATAAGTTTCTTCTCTTGTATATTCTGCGGTATAAGTATACGATGCATCCTCATAGTAAGCGGTCACTCCAACCATCAGCACATACTGCCTGACTACTGTATTCTGCAGTGCCTCGATCTGTGCCGTGTAATCAGTTGCCGTACTGACATCAAGTTCTCCGTTTTTCAAATCCCCTGCAGAACTTCCAACCTTCTCTTTTGCAAGAGAAATACATAGATTCCCATATCCGTCTTCAATCTGCCCTTTCGAAAGATCCTCTATATTCGTCCCATCTGCAACAAATTTGTATTTCGTCGCCTCTGCACTGGACGCTGTTTCATCGTTATAAACCGCGTACTGGGAATTTTCCAGAAAGCTGTTCGCAAAAATATAGAAATTCGTACCCGAAGAAGTATTTCCGGCTTTCAGTTCTCCATCCAATACCTTTGCATAGCTTTTTGCCAGCTGGTAACAGCGCTCCTCCTTCAGGCGCAGATTCGACTGCGCCGTCATGAGTCCCGCCGTGTACAGAATGGCAGCCGCAAAAGCGATAAAGAACGCGGATACGCAAAGCACCACTGCCATGGATACACCTTTTTTTTCATTTGCTTTCAGCTGCTGCCAGCCTGTATGTCTCATAGCTTCCTCCATATTTACCGACTCCATTTGATCTCAGTTTCCTTTGATGCCACATATGCATCACTTCCGTTGCCACTTCCCGCGTCTTCTGCTTTTACATTTGCAAGTACATCTGCTTTAAACACTGCCGTTTCTGTCACGATAAAATTACCATGTTCCACAGAAACTTCATTCGTATCTTTCACAGATTCCAGATCCGGAAGTTTCAAAGTGTAACGGAATCCGCCTTTTCCGTCTGGCTCGGCGATAATCACCGGTTTCAGCGTAATTGTGTAATAATTATAAGCTCCACTGTCTGAAACATAATTTGACTCAATCGTCACATTGTATACTTCCGGTTCAAAAGTATGGATTTTTTCCTCATCCGGTACATCTTCCTGTGAATCATCTTCTTTTTCCTTCACATTCTCCCAGATCCATTTCCATTCTTCCTCAGAAGTCTCTGTCTTCTCTTTTACCTTGCGGTATACATACTGCTGAAGTTCTACTTTCTTCTGTTCTTCTCCCTCCACCGTTTCTGTCGTTTCGATAACCCGGAGTTTTCCTTCCAGCTTATTATCCTGTCCGGCTTCTGTCTCTGTCAGTTTTCCTTTCAGATTGATCGAATAGACTTCTGCACAGTCGATACTGCTCCATTTCAGCACCGTACGCTCTGCATTCCACTGTTCTTCATGGGAAGGCACTTCCGGCGTATCGGTTACTTTTACCTTCTCTTCTTCTCCCACGGTATCTGCTTCTACTTCCGGTGCTGTCAGTTTTGCATACGGAAGCTGTACCGTTCCGACTTTCACCCACCGTGAGCTGACACTGCTGTTACCGGAAGAAATTCTGGTGTAATACGCGATCCATTTACCGGCATAGCGAATCGAGAAATTATTCATAAAGTGGTAATAATCCTGTGCGTTTTCCATGTTCATCTGAACCGGAACGAAATTATCCTCATAAGTCTGCGGATAAATCTTTACTACATTCTTACCTGGATTTTCTACCGTAGAAGCTTCTGCATCTGCCTGTGTATTATATACATACGCTTTCAGAAGGTATGCACTGCCTCCAGGTGGAATGCTCTCTTTTGATGCGGTAATGTCGATTCTCAGACCATCTGCTGTTCCATTTTTGAAATCTTCCGCATCTACCGGCTTCTCCTTATCGTGTGTCCAGCTGACTTGCCATCTATTCAGTACCGGAGCTGCAAGTCTGCTCGGAATCTCCAGTTCATAGGTCACACCCGGAGCACTGTCTACATAGACATTCTTATTACTTGTTTTGGCTACCAGATAGACAACGATTCGTTTACCCGCATAAGCTTCCAGATCGATCGTCTTTGAATAGCTGCCATCTTTTGCTTCACGCTTCGAGACCACATCTCCCATGGCTGTTTCTTTTCCAGGCTCGCCAGAATTGCTGTACTCACGAACATAAATCTGATATCCCATACAATACGTCTCATCTGCGATTTTTTCCCAGCTGACACTGTAGTTCAGTTCATTTTCATCCACATTCACTACCGATGGCTGTCCCGGTTTTTCCAGACGCTGTGATACGTTGTAGGTCGCTGTGGTAGAAAGTCCGATCTGACCTTTTGATGCATCTCCGATACGGGTTACTTTCAACCGGATCTGAGTGTAATTCCAGTCATCTCCGTCTGCGGTAAAGCTTCGCCCGCTCTCTTTATATGCGCTTGTATCAATCGTAACTTCCTTTCCGTCTGCATCAATACCGGTCATCTCGATCTTGTACTTCGGATCGGATGTCGCAGCTACATTCTTGTCCCATGAGAAGGTATACTGCATCCGGTTCTCATCATCGTAGGTCGGTTCCAGGTTGGATCCGTCTTTCTGATCGAGTACCGGGGCTGCAAGCCAGGTGAACAGTCTGCCCGAAGTATAGTTATAATCATTAAAATATCCACTGTTATTCTTCAAAACCGTACTGAAACTATACTTCCATTCACATTTTTCTGTTCCGTCGGTCTGCTCTTCAACACCAGCCAGCTCAGTTATATTTGCAGCACTTTCTGTATCTACATCATAATAAGTGTAGACCGGTCCAAGACCAGACTGTGAATACCAGAGACGAATCTTCAGGTTCGATGCATCCCGCAGATAATCTGGAAGATTTGCAAATGTTGCTACTGCATTTCCTTTGGATACTGACATCATATCGGTTTTTGCAAACACAACATTCTGTTTTTCTGAAGTTCCGCTCTTCCATGTTCCAATCAGTTCTGCACGATAAATGGTAGGGATTTCTACAATATTTGTATTTGCTCCCTCAAGCGTAACATCAATCTTCAGATCATCCAGGCTGCTACCACTGATTGATGTTGTTGCTTTTACTCTGTCATTGCCGTTATAAGTTCCCACCTTAATTTGCGGCTGATAATTCGGGAGATATACGGGTACAGAAGTAAGTGTTGATGACTGATAGTCTTCTCCTATCGCCTGCGCATTAATCTGATACCACTTTTCAGAATAATCAATGGAAAGCTTTCCTGTAGGATTTTTAGCATCTAGAATCAATGTTTCATACCGACCAAACAGGCTGATCTTTACCTGCCATCCTGAATACTTCTTGTTATAAACATCCAGATTATTTAAACTATAACGATAGGTATATTGTCCCGATCCTGTTCCGGTTTCAATCAGCTCTACTTTTACATCCGGAGTCGGCAGTATTCCTTCTCCCTGTCTCACCTCTGCTGTTATAGGCTCTGACTCTTCTATATTATCGTACATGCTCTTTGATCTGACTGCAATCTTTAGCGTCCCTGACATTCCTGCCGGTATATCAAAGCTCGCTTCTTCTGTATACATCACATGTTCTTTTGTCATACCTTGTTCATCCGTGATTGATACAACATAAGCAAATGGATCGCATTTTTCCGGTGTTGCAGCCCCCACAAGATCATTTGGCGTAACCAGCATCAAAATCTTTCCATCAGCAACTGTGGCTTCTGCCGAAGCCGGAGCAAGGATCTTCTCAGTTCCGGAATTCGAAACAATTCCTTCCAAACGCCGATAACTGGTTCTGGTATCTTCTACAAGCACATTATCCGGAGTTGAAATATAAGTTCCATATAATTTATTCCATGTTGGCACTTCCCCTTTATCCAGATAAAATAAGACTTCACCTATAACTTCATTATTATATTTTATGTAACGATCATCCAGCCGGCATGAAGATCCATTTACCGTCTTTTGCGGATAGATGTATGTAGCAAAATATTGTTCTCTATCCATATCATACATAAAGAAATAATCAAATGTATAGGTATTAAAATCTTTCCAGTCGCCTTTTCCGTATGACTGCAAGCCACCTTCCGTCAAACCATTTTGAGCGCTTCCACTCCCCGATTTACTTTTGGAAATTCTAATATTAGTAAATGCCCATGGATTCGTAGAATTTGATCCATCAAGATAATAATTGCCTTTCCGGTTTTCTTCAGGCATAGCCTTTGGTCTTCCTTTTTTTGTAAAATCACTTGCAACTGAATAAATCGGATATTTTGTTTTGTTATAATTATTACTTCCCAGATTCAGCGAATAACAATCCTTTACAATCGTATTTTCCGACCATGATGCACCGGCCGCATTATTTTCACTATACCGGTCTCCAAAAATACCAGTAGCAAAATTATCGCCATTTAACTTATTACCAAAATTCCGGCATCTTTCTATTCGCATAACAACATTCTGCGTCGATGTTTGTATAGCTGTACCATTCGCATTATCACAGGACAAGAAGCCAAAAATCCCCGATGCCATAGATGCCGAATAAATCTGTACACCTGATTCATTTACGCAATCAAGAATCTGTACTATAAAACTTTGTCCCCGACTGACATTAGCTGTTCTGTAAGTTGTGATATTCCCTAGTATTCCCGCACTATCGTTTGCACCGCTTCCGCTTGAGCCATTTTGTTTGTAAATACTTCCATAATTGTTACAACTTATAACATTATATGTATTTTGTTCATATGGATGATATAGCTGTGCTACAATTCCTCCGGATGCACCAATCCAGTCTGCACCAAAGGTTGTCTGCAAATTTCCGTAATTGCGGCATTTTTCTATGGTTCCTCCGGTTCCTGTCCACTGTCCCATAATTCCACCAGAATAATGGGTATTATAACAATATATTGTTCCGTAATTAATACAGTTTTTAATATTCCAGTCACTGGATGTCGAATTGTTCTGATTTCCAATGATTCCACCCGCAAATCGGTTAGAAATTCCGTTCGACAGCTCACGTCCTACAAACGCACCATTAATCAAATATGTCGAATCATTTTCCGATTCATTCATTCCGATAATTCCACCGGTACCTACACTAAGCGCCTGTGACTTATTCAAGATGAACCAGTTTCCCGATACGCACTTATTAACAGATCCTGTAGTTCCGTTAAATGCAGTAATTCCTCCCAAATTTCCATTTGCATTCATATACATCTGCAATTTTACGGATGTAATACTTGTATTATCAGAATATATTTTTCGACTCAGCCAATTATTATAGTTGATGTACTTACTTCCATCTTCTTTCAATCCGGAATTTCTTGCTCTCAGATTCATCGCATCAAGCGTATCTTCTTGTTCATTATCATAGATTATTTCAGAAGTTTTTCCACTTCCTGACATCACGATCTCGCCCTTATTGAATCCGGTTACTCCACCGAGCATACCAGCCTCTGCACTCAGACTGCTTGACTCATTATCTGCAAGCATACACCCCTCAATACAGCCATTTTCCTCATTTTTCCCAGTAATTCCACCGGCATGACTTGAAAGTGCTTCTTTTTGTTCTGCTGTATTTGAACTTGTGGCACTGTAAACTCCTTGAATATTCATTTTAATATAAGTAACTTCATTATCTCTCAGCAGTGCATAATTAATTCCGGAAATTCCGCCATAAGAGTTTCCCGCTTCACTACTTGCTTCTTTTATTTCTCCGGAATAAGTACAATTGATAACCGAAACATCATTTGCCCCATTCTGTAAAACAGTAGCATTTCCATTGCTCCCAACAACTCCGCCAAGATATTTATATCCACTGAAATTCTTAAAGTCCACACCTTTTACTGAAACTCTCGCCACCGTCCCCTGGTTCATGCCGACAGCGCCTCCGACAACCAGCGCAGTCTGCTGTACATTGATTTCCGGCATGGTTGTGATTTCTGTCACTCTTCCGGTCGCCTGGGAATCTCCTACGGTTCCGTTATTCAATCCGGTAATTCCTCCGATATTGACCGCACTTCCGCTGATCACTACGTTTTCTTCCGGTGCACTTCCAAGGATCGTCCCGTTATTCACCGCACAGATTGCTCCTGCGTCCATAACGCCCAGACTGTAAATCTCTGCCTTTTTCGTTTTTGTTCCCTGAACGTTGCAGTTCTCAATGATTCCATCGGCTTCATTTTGTGCCGCAATTCCTCCGGCATATCCGGAACTGCTGCTCACACTTCCGTAATCTTTACTGTTTGAAATCTTTGCCGCATTAACTGCCGTAATTCCTCCCGCATATCCGGAATCCGCAGTTACTTTTCCTGCCCGGTTGATTGTATTGGTCACATTTCCACTGGTTGTACCGACAATTCCTCCGACCATTCCATGGGTTGCCCGTACCTGACTCGCCTTACATATCAGATACTGTGTTCCGGACTGGCCAAGAGAATCCTGACCCAGATAGTTTCCAACAATTCCACCGACATTTTCATAGCCGGTGATCCGTGCTCCGCTTCCGACAGCTACAATTTCTCCGTTTGTTCCGCCATCTCCGGTAACACGCAGAGTTCCTGTTTTTTCATTAATACCAATAATACCGCCCACATTTGTTCCGTGACTGCTCATAATGCTGCGGCTGATATTCTCGTCTTCAGCAACCTGGATCGTACCGCTGTTTCTACCTGCGATTCCACCGACATTATCACTGGCAGCAGAAATATTTGCATAGCTGGTGTTCTCTCTTATCACACCTTTGGTCAGATTCCAGCCGACGATTCCCCCCAGATTCTGATTACCGGAAATGGTCTTTCCTGACATGGTACTACATTTTTCAATGGTTCCTGCTGTGTAGTTTCTTGTTCCATCTGTAAATGTCGTATCGCTTCCGATATTCAGTCCGGCAATTCCACCGACATAACTAAGCGCTGCATTTCCAAAATGCTCGCTGAGAGTACACTGATAAATGAGTCCCGCATTCAGTCCGACCACTCCGCCGATTCCTGTGAAGCCGGATAAACTTCCCTTGTTGGTACAGTTGTCGATGATCTGATTCTTCAGATTGACTCCGACAATTCCACCTACCAGGTGCAGCTCCAGATTTTCCGCCTCATCTGGCAGATCTATGCCCGAATCAATCTCTTTTTTTGCAAATGTCCCCAGCTTCACCGTTCCGACCGATTCACCAAACGCCGCAGATGTCAGAGAAATATTTCCTGAATTGGTACAATTCTTCACTACGATCTTACTGTTCTTTTCGCTGTATCCAAGAATCCCTCCTGTATACAGACTGGCAGTGATCGGAAGATTATTCGTTGTTGTGACTGTGATCTTTGCCGTATTGGTATTGGTATATCCACTCGCATATACCGGGATATTGTCCGCACTCAGCTCCGGCAGCAGTTTATCTGCATTTTCCCGCAATTCTCCTTCTGTTGTAGAATAGGTGCTGATATATCCAACCACGCCACCACAGAATGCCTTTCCTTTGATCGTACCAAGGATGTTATCTGTATGGATTCCATCCATCACAAGATCGTTATTTGTATTTACCAGATTCGCTCCAATACATCCGCCGACAAAAAGCTGACCTTCCACACTTGTGGACGGATCTTTAAGTCTGATTCCGTCACAGACGCCGACGCATTTAATCCAAAGGCACCGCCTGCACATTTTCCGAATGCATAAATGCGTCCACCAATCAGGGTATAGTTTACCTTGATCGTGGCATTCACATCGTTGAATCCAACTACGCCCCCGACATAATCTTCTCCAACCACGATACTGGAAACAGATTTGACCGTAATATTCTGGCTTTCCTCGGAAAACAGAATGGTGCCATCATTATATCCTGCAATTCCACCTGCATAATCCGCTTTTGCTTCCCAGTTATTTACGATCGTATTGTAAATAGAATTATCATAATCGGATAAGTAGCTTGCGCAGTCTGAGATTGTCGCTTCGCTGGCATTATATCCAACAATCCCTCCAACATATTCCTCATAACCTGCTGCCACACCATTGTTGATGCAGTCCGTAAGTACAACCGCATCTGCATTCTCACCAACGATTCCTCCCACATAACTGTTTCCGATCACATAGTTTCCATTGGTTGTGACAGAGACTCCGCCGTGCGCCCGGATCGCCTGGTCAAGACCTCTAAGGCCACCGGCGATTCCGCCGACATACCTAGATCCCAGAACATATCCACCGCTCTTTGTAGAACAGTTGGCAAGCATGGAAATGTTTCCGTATCCAATGATTCCACCAACATATTCTCCACGAAGTAATTCATCTTTCTGGGTTACATCATAAACATACCCCGTCTGTCCGGCTGCACTCGAAGCTCCATAAAGAAGCGTCTGTTTCCCGTACCCGACAACGCCGCCAAAATATTTTCCTTCTTCTGAGCCGTCTGTAGCGGAAGAAGCGGTGCAAAGTACAAGTCCGTCATTACTGCAGTCTGTCAGGTCCGACATTTCTCTTAACACACCATCCTGATAGGTCGCAGCCTCTAATGTACCGGTTACCTTTCCGGCAATTCCGCCTGTACAGTAATTACCGTTAATATTCGCATGGTTTTCACATTTTTCAATTTTGGCACCATTCTTTTTGGTTGGCAGATTTGCATATCCGACAATCCCGCCGATACCTCTTGCCGCACTTTGGGAGTTAGTATCCGGGATCGTGACATTCATAGTCCCTGACATAGAAAGCTTTGTTGCCTTCCCTGTTGCTACCGTAGTGCCATCTGCATTTGCCATCGTTCCGATCATTCCGCCGACCGCTACCATAGCAGATCTGTCGGATGCCCCTGCACCAGTCTGTTCAAGCGATACATTGACTGCCGTATCTTTTCCGGTCACTGCCGTATCTGATATATTTCCCTCGCTTCGCCCGGCAAGGATTCCGATTCCTTTCAGTGACGAATACTTCCTGGTATCTGCCTTTTCCGTTCCAAAGGTCAGTTTCGGATTCTGGATCGTCACCTGTTCGATTGTTCCCTTTACTTCACAGAACAGTCCCAGATACTCTGGTCTGCTCACCTGACCTGCTGCCTTCGTTTCGGTTCTCCTGGTTTTCTGTACTGCTGCAGCAGTCTGAAGTTCGTCTGCTGTTGTATCATCAATAATCGAGTCCTCACCCAGCTTCAGATTCGAGAGCAGCGTACTTCCTCCCTTTCCTTTTAACGTATAGCCTGCAGGAAGCTCTGCAATCACCGGGAAATCACTGACCGAAGTTTTACTGTTTTCTTTCCAGGACAGCTTCAGGACATTCTTCTGTCCGGAGACATTACCCGAAGCCTGCTGCGTCAGCTGATACACACCGGTACCGGCTGAAGTCCAGTCCATATTTTTATTGGTAAGTGTGAAGGTCGGATTTCCTTCCTCTGCATAATACCGGATATTGGAAAGATGACGGTACGCAGCAATCTTTACATCATTTTTGGATGTGCTGTCCGCATACATGGTATTCGCTGTATTAGATGATACCGACTCACTGTCTTTATATTCCTTCTGGATCAGATTTGCCGAATCCTTTCCTGCGTAAGATGTTGCTTTTACCGTCGCATAAATATTCTGTGCCTTTGCAAGATCTTTTGCTGATGTCATCGAAGCAAGACGGCAGATGCTTGTGCTCAACGTTTTCTCATAAGCAGATGGATCCGATGCCAGCGTTGCCTGTGTCTTCGCAGACATCATGGCATCAAGAACCAGAGAGTACTTATTATCGCTGTAGGTCAGTGGGAACTCCCATCCTTCACTTTCTTTATTGTTTTCATCCTTCAGAGTAACCGATGCCATCTGTCCACGGTCCGACTTATTCTGATCAATGGACCATCCGTTTTTCCGAAGATCATATGGCGATACAACCATGCTGAAAAGCTTTTTGTCACTTCCTTTTAAATAGAAAGTAATCTCATAGCTTACGTCCAGACTGTTGCCGACATTACTTGACCAGTTCAGCGACAACCGTTCACTGTTCTGAAGACTGATCGTTGCAATACGAAGCTTCGTTGTACCAAGATTGACTGCATTTACCGTATCATCTGCAGAATAATAACCAAGCAGTCGTTTGCTTCTGCTTTCATATTCCCTGTCAAGCATGGTAAGCGAATGGTTTTCATCTTTCTCGGCATAATTCAGACTGTCGCATTTTGTTGCATAAAATGCAGAATACACTTCACCGGATTCGATATCAATTTCAATTGCGATCGCACCTTTGTATATATCTTTATCATAGGTATAATCATCGATCAGCGTAAGCACCGGATTCTTCTTTGAATTCTTGCTGTCATAAAAATCTGCATCCAGCGTGATCGCATAAATTTTACCATTCAGCTTCAGATCCGAGCCGCTATACTTGATCCCTTTTTTCTCAACCTGCTTCTTAAAGCTGTCCCATTGACCGGATGACCGGTAATAGGTAAGCTTCGACTCTGCTGCCAGATAGACTGTCTTGGCATTCTCCTCATTTTTTCTAAATTCCGCTTTCCGCCAGTAATTGATAAAAAACGGAACTGCGATTGCTGCAATGATCGAAAGGATGATGAGTACTACAATCAGTTCGACCATTGTAAATCCTTTTTTTCTGTTTTTCCTCATATTCGTACACCTACTATATATTCATTCGTCAAATTCTAATTATACATAGTAGATTATAGCAGTTCTTTCGCAAAAAAACAGCATCATTTTTAATGTTATTTGTAATTTTTTTCTCACCTTTTACCTCGTTACTCTGCATTTCTCCGCCATTTGTCACGTTCTTCTGCTATTTTAACCTTCAAAAAAGACGGTCTGTCAGTAACCCATAAAATGAAAGAAAAAAGAATGTGCCTTGGCATATTCTCGCGCCGAGCGCAGTCGCTTGCGACTTTCTTCATCTTCGTGCGAGTGCGCATCTCCGGCACGTAGTGCCTTTTATTTCCTAGGAAGTTCCTTCGGAATTTCCTAGGAAATAAAAAAAGAAAATCCTTCTCAGATCTTTCTCCAAAAAGCATTTTCTCTTTTTACAGATATTCTTTTTTCATAACCGCTGCTTCGGCACGCATATCCGGTCCTTAAACCAGTTTTCCCAGCACCGGAAGCTTTTTCAGATAAATCCTTCCGGAAAATGCAATATGCGGCAGCTCATAAAATTCACAGTTCTTCGGACAGATCGGTTTATATAACGGATCTGCCACAATGATCTCAGCAGCTTTCAATGCCTCTTCCATCTCTTCTTCTCCATGAACCCATCTGTCCCCATCTGCCAGTAAGCCATCTGTTTCTTCCAGTGGACAAAGCACCTCCACACGGCAGTCATACTTTTCTTCGATTCCTGCCGCCAGGGATTCCATGATCACAGGCTCCCCGATCAACGTCACCTTCCGATCTTTTCTTCCCTGCATCCGGTCTTTTCGATATGATATCTGCTCTTTTTCTTCCAGTGCTTTCGCAATCCGCTCTGTATAAGAACCAATCGGCGTTCCAACCACATACGGGGTTCCGAACTTTTCTTCCAGCACCTTCGCTGCACGAAGTCCGACTGAAGATACCACCAGATTCACCTCTGCTTCTCCTGCCTGCAAAAATGCATCCGGTTCATCTCCCATTGCCCAGGTGGACAGCACCTTCCATCCACAGGCTTTCAGGTTCTCTTTCAGCACCTCTACATGAGATACCGGTCCAAAATCCAGCGGTGTCACACCAAGCAGATTGACGGTGCGCGCCTGAATCCGTCCTGTCTTTTCCCCGGTAAATCTCTTCGCGATCTCTTCTAATGCAATTCCTGCCCCATACACATAATCATGCATTCCGTTCGTCGGTACTGCAAATGCAGGAATTCCGGTTTCTTCCTCCAGTACCTGCGCCAGTGCCGGAAAATCGGTTCCATTCATATACGGAATCGGGGACCCTGCAAGGGCAATAAATTTTGGATGCAGCTCCCTTGCTGCCTCTTTGATATCATCCAGAAATTTTTGATCATTTCCCATGATCGCATCAATTTCTGTCAGACCGGAAATATAGATCAGACTGTCCTGATCGTACCAGCGGATCTCATCGTGAGTGTTGTAGGTCGAATTGCATCCGGACGGATCGTGCATGACCGTCATGCCACCCAGCTCATAAAGTGCCGAACACACGCCGGATACGTCCGCTGTATAAATTGGTATGATTCGATAAGATTGTCTCATATGCAGCTTTCGCACCCCCATCCTTTTCGCACAACCAGATCTTCCGTGTCTTTTTCTTCGGTAAATGCTTCGACCATAAGCTCTGCTGTCCTGCGGATCCCGTCAAATCCGTAAAGACCGCCGCCCTGTACCATATTGACAAAATACGGACTTCCGGTGAACCACGCCGCCTTCTGTCCGATCGCCAGTATTTTTTCATCCGATTTTCGTGGGAGTACACGCATTTTCACCTGGATCGTTGCAATCAGCTGAATCTCCGGTGCATGCTCCTTCAGCCACCCAAACTCCTCTTTTTCTTCCGGACTGATGGAGTCCAGATAAATCCGTGTCACCCGGAAACCATGAGTAAGCAGAAGCTTTGCAAGTCCCAGTGGACGCGGATGGTACAGATAATCAATGGCAACCGCAGTGTCTCCGATCACCTCATGCGCCTTTTCCAGTGCCCTTTCACAGGCAGCAATTTCCTCTTCTACTGAAATCGTTTCCTCCAGCTTTCCATAGCCCATTGCCTGGCAGAAATTTTCCAGCTGTGCTGTGATCTCTTCATAATCAAAACTGCCCGGCAGATACAGGTATGGCCGTTTCAGACGCTTTGAAAGCACTTCCGCACCATACTTAGATGGTGGATAAGAAGATACAAAAAGTTTTCCTTCGGAAAGTGCCAGATAGTCTTCCCAGTTTTTACATCCCGGCAGTTCCCGGAAGCTTCCCTGATGTGCCCGGACGATTCGTTTCAGATCTGCATTTTTTCCCAGTTCGAAATCACTGCCTAGAAAACTCACGGCTTTTTCATCTGCTTTTCGCTTTGGAAGTGGTTCATAAATCGCCTTTCTCAGCTTCTGATCCGGTGTAGGTCCATGTTTCTGCATGATCGGATCCATATAACAGCGGATAAACGTAATCTCCGGGAACCTCTCCTCCAGTTCCTGAAACACCCGTTCCAGGTCGCATCCCAGAAAATGATGCAGACAGACGGTAAATAAAAGAACTGCTTTCGGTTTTTCTTCCAGCTTATTCAGCACATCTGTCACGCCTTCGATGGTGATGTCCTCCAGATTTCCATTTAACAGATTCTCTTCTTTTACGATCACAAAGGAAAACCGGTCAGCCGCATTCATTTCCGCCGCTGTCAGCACCACACCCCGCATGCAGTTATCCGCACAGACATAGATCTGTCTTGCCTCCGGCATCAGCATTCCGGTATGCACGATGTTCCAGTTGCCGTGAACCGGCGAGTTAAATTCAAGCCCCGGTGCAAATGGAACCGGAAATGCGGCATCCTTGATGGCTACTGCCGCGCCTTTTTCATCCACCGGATGTCCTACCCGTTTTAACATGGCTTCTCCTCTCCGCACACTGCAAGGATCTGATCTGCCAGCTTCCGGTATTCCTCTGCCATCTGGGAATCCGGTGCGTATTCCAGCAGAACCTTGCCGTCTTCTTCTGCTTCCATCACAAGTTCGCTCCGGTCAAGCCGTCCAATGATCTGCGTGTGAAAATCCCCTGCAAGCTCCTGCACCTTTTCTTCCTCTCTCGGAACCTCTCTTTTATTTAAAATAATACCGCCAAGGGAGGCATATCCCCGGTTCTTGAAATTCTCTACTGCCATTGCAATATTGGCCCCGGCATGGATCGCCATATTTTCACCGGATGTGATGATGAATACCTGATCCGCATAGCCCTTTCGCATCGGCATGGAAAAGCCACCGCAGACTACATCACCAAGTACATCATATAACACGATATCCGGCTGGTAGGTCTCATAAGCACCGGTTTCTTCCAGCTTCTCAAGGGCGGTGATGATCCCGCGTCCTGCACATCCAAGTCCCGGTGTCGGTCCACCTGCTTCCACACAGACCACACCTGCATAGCCAACCGTAACCATATCTTCCAGTTTCAGATTCTGTTTCTTCTGTTGGAACATTTCCAGTACGGTCGGAATCTCCTTTCCGTGCCGGAGCTGGATGGTCGAATCCGCCTTCGGATCACAGCCGATCTGCATGACCTTGTATCCTTTTTCGGCAAGTGCCACCGCAAGATTGGATACGGTTGTGGATTTTCCGATCCCGCCTTTTCCGTACACTGCTATCTTTTTCATTCCGCTTTTTCCTCCGCTTTCGTAATGACGTTCGAGTACGCCGTTTTTGTGGATACCCCATTCAGACGCCCGATCTTACCAGACAGGGCACTGATCGTATCCTGCGGTGCATCAATGGCAATACTGATGATGTTGATTCCCCTCTGACGATATGGAATTCCCATTCTTCCAATGATATACTCTCCTGCTTCATGCAGGTAATGGTTCAGTTCCTCAATCGCGGCAGGATTTTCCACAATGATCGAAATGACTGCTACCCTGGTGTCCATGAAAATGTCTCCTTTCTTTTCTGAAATGTCAGGTCGATTCTTTTTTGAAATGCCAGCTCGATTCCGCTTCGCTTTTTACTCTCCGCATTTCAGATTGTTTAACAAATCCGAGGAAGCAGCTCTCCGCCCGGCTGTGGCAGAAGTGCCTGCGTTCCGATTTCTGTAGTCATAACAACTTTGCCCGGCTGCTCTGCCGTCACTTCTCCGATGATCGCTGCATTCTGTGAGTACGGGCATTTGTGCAGGGCTTCTACGATTTTTTCTGCCTCTGCTTTCGGTGCCATGATAACCATTCTTCCCTCGCATGCAAGATAAAGTGGCTCCAGACCGAGCATTCCACAAACTCCCTTCACTTCCGGTGCAACCGGAACTTTTTCAGCATCCAGACGGATTCCAACATTACTCTGTCCTGCAATCTCATAGAGTACCGTTCCAACTCCGCCTCTTGTCGCATCGCGGATCACATGCAGGTCATGGGTTGCATGCATCACTTCTTCTACGGTATGCCACAGTGGTGCGCAGTCACTGGTCACATCAGCTTCGATTCCGAAGTCTTCTCTTGCAAGGAGGATCGTGCATCCGTGGCGTCCCACATCTCCGGTTACGATAATTGCATCTCCCGGCTGTGCCAGTTCTCCTCCGACTTTTACGCCGTCCTCGATCTGTCCCATTCCGGTTGTTGTGATAAATACACCGTCTACCTGTCCTTTTCCTGCTACCTTGGTATCTCCGGATACAATGCGGACACCGGCTTCTTTTGCTGTTTTCTCCATGGCTGCTGCAATTTCTTCCAGTTTTTCCATCGGGAATCCTTCTTCAATGACGAATGCGCAGGTCAGATAAAGCGGTTTTGCTCCCATGCATGCCAGATCGTTGACGGTACCACAGATGGAAAGCTTTCCGATATTTCCGCCCGGGAAAAATGCAGGCGATACGATAAATCCATCTGTGGATACTGCCATCTTTCCGACCGGAGGTACAAGAACTGCTGCATCATCTGCAGTCAGATCCGGATTGGCAAAATGTGCTGCAAATACTTTATCGATCAGCTCTGAAGTCTGCTTTCCGCCGGCTCCGTGTGCCATGGTTACTGTCTGGGTTTCTATTTTATTTTCCATTTTAAAATTCCTTCTCTCTTAGTTGTTTCCGCATATATGATACCGGATTGTTCCGGTGTTCCATTCCTTCTTTTCCCTGATACCGGATTGTTCTGACTTTTATCCCCTGGTATCATACATGAAATAAGCCGAACATGCGCCCTCGCCGGATACCATGCAGGCTCCTACCGGGTGCTGTGGTGTACATACCTTGCCAAATACCTTGCAGTCGGACGGTTTGCATTTTCCCTGCAGTACATCTCCGCAGCGGCATGCCGGATTTGCTTTTCCTTCGATCTTTGGCATATTGTATTTCTTTCTTGCATCAAAAGCTTCCCATTCTTCTCTCAGCTGCATGCCAGATCCCGGAATAATTCCAAGACCTCTCCACTCGCTGTCGCAGCCTTCCATCAGTTCATCTACCAGTCTCTGTGCCTCACGGCTTCCTTCTCTGGTGACAACTCTCGGATAGCAGTTTACGAAGAACGGCTTTCCTTCCTGAAAACGCACCAGAGCAACCGCAAG
This sequence comes from Allocoprococcus similis, assembly GCF_054660775.1. Taxonomy (NCBI): domain Bacteria; kingdom Bacillati; phylum Bacillota; class Clostridia; order Lachnospirales; family Lachnospiraceae; genus Allocoprococcus; species Allocoprococcus similis. The sequence goes on along the minus strand of NZ_BAAHSG010000007.1, from coordinate 53,099 downwards.
TGCGGTAAGCAGTTCTTTTGCGGTAAATCCGGCTACCACTCCGCTGACACCTTCTTCTGTCAGCTGTTCACAGAGTTCGGTCCCTGTGATTGCATTGACATGGCCCGGATATAAGAATACATCGGCACTTCCTTTGAGTGCCTCATAAGCTCCCGGCATAGTCTTATTGGCAACCAGAAGGGAATAATTGGAAATCCCATCTTCCTTTGCCTGTTTAACCGAAAGACATCCAGCCGGTGTGGTTGTCTCAAATCCAACTGACAGGAATGTCACCTGTTCTTCCGGATGCTCTTTGGCGTATTTTTCAGCATCTGCCGGGGAGTAGACGATATGGATCTTTGCACCTTTTTCTCTGGCTCCGGCAAGGCTCATCTGGCTTCCCGGTACGCGGACCAGATCGCCGAAGGTACAGATCGTCACATTTTTCTCTAATGCCAGATAAATTGCTTCATCGATAAAACTGACCGGTGTCACGCAGACCGGACATCCCGGTCCCGAGATCAGTTCTACCTGCTTTGGCAAAAGTTTCCTGATCCCCAGACGGAAAATCTCATGGGTATGGGTTCCACAAACTTCCATGATCCGCACTGATGGTCCGTCATAATTTTCTATGATCTCTCTGGCTGTTCGTTTCTTCTGTTCTTCCATTACAGCAGTTCCTCCATAAGCTGATCGGTCTCGCTTTCATCCTCATCGGTGATCTTTGCGATCGCAACTCCGGCGTGAACCATGACGTAATCGCCCGGTTCCAGATTTTCCAGGAGCTGGGATGAGACCTCTCTTTTTGCACCGCCTGCATCAACGACAGCGGTTCCGTTACTGATTTTTACAACTTTTGCTGATAATCCGACACACATGTGGGTAATTCCTCCTTTTTTTGGGGAAGGGACGCAGGGAGTGAAAACAATTGGGACCGGCTGCAGTTTCCAAGAGAACGCTCGGGCTCCTGCAAATGCAGCCGGTCCCAATTGTTTTCTCTCCCTGCTGGCGCTTCCTAAAATTTAACGTGTTGACAAAGGGGGAATTGACAAGGCAGTGCCTTGTTGTCAATTCCTGATTTGCTTGTCTCTGGTGGTCCTTTTCCTCTTTTATTTGTAAGTTCTAATAGCTTTAGATTAACTTTGTTTAAAATTTTTTATGTCTGATTTTAATTTTCTAAATCTATAAAGTCTGGTTTTACTTTATCTCATGCTTCTGTAAATATGCCATTGCGTAGGCTGCCTGACCGAGTGCCAGTCCTCCGTCGTTTGGTGGAATGAGGTGATGGTGCAGGGTGATGAGGCCTTGCTTAACCAGACCTTCTTCTACCAGACGTAGTAGTAAGCGGTTCTGGAAAACGCCGCCGCTTAGGGCAACTTTCCGGATTCCGGTCTGATGACTTGCTGTGAGGGCTGCGGATATGATCTGTCTTGCAAGTTCCTGATGGAACTGGTATGCCAGTTTTCCGGCGTCTTCTCCGGCAAGTCGTTTCTCGGCGAGGTTTTTGACTAATTCGCCGGTATTTAAAATCAGGCGGTCTTCCGCCGTTTCTGTAAATGACTTAAGCATGAGGGGGGTGTATGGCTGCTGCATTGTTTTCTCGTAAGCTTCTGCCGCGAACTCTAATGCCGTAGATGCTTCTCCCTCGAAAGTAGATTTTTTCCGGATTCCGAGGATCGCGCTGACTCCGTCGAAAAGGCGGCCGGCACTGGTAGAAAGAACAGCATTCAGATGCCGCCCGGTCATTGTCACCAGCACTTTTGCTTCCGCTTCGGTACAAAGCTCCAGCTTTTTCATCCATTCGATCGTTTTTTCTTTATCTTTCAGTTCTCCATAAAGAAGAGCTCCGGCAATTCGCCAGCCTTCCTTTGCGGATGCATCTCCTCCCACCTGCCAGAAGGGTTTGATGCTTCCGAGTCTTTCAAATCCATCGTAATCAGCACGGAGGATTTCTCCACCCCAGATGGTCCCATCCGTTCCATAGCCGGTTCCGTCAAAGGAAACGCCGATCACCGGATCTTCACAGTCATTTTCCGCCATGCAGGACAGGATATGTGCAAAATGATGCTGTACCTTCAGGACAGGAAGTCCAAGTTCTTCAGCAACGACTGTCGCATTGTATTTCGGATGCAGATCACACGCCACAACCTTTGGTTCTGCCTCCAGAAGCGTTTCCAGTCTGCCGATCGTTTCTGTCAAAGCCTGCACGGTACGCAGATCTTCCAGATCTCCAACGTAAGGGGACTGATAAAATCTGCTATCTACGCCAATACAGAACGTATTTTTCAGTTCTCCTCCAGTAGCAAGCACCTGGCCTTTCCACGGCATCTGAACCATGGTCGGAAGTGGTGCGTAACCCCTGGATCTGCGGATCATATATGGCTCATTTTTATAAAAATCCATCACCGAATCATCGGCACGGATCCGGATCTTCCGGTTATGGGAAAGCATACAGTCACACAGATGGGAAAGCTCCTGAATGGCTTCTTTATCCTCCCTGCAGATTGGTGCACCGGATGTGTTCCCACTGGTCATAACCAGAAGAGAAGGCATCTGGATTCCATCATCATAGGCGAAGATCAGAAGCTGCACCGGAGCATAAGGCAGCATCACACCAACCTTTGGATTGCCCGGTGCAATACTTTCGCAAAGCGTTTCTTTTCCGTCTTCTTTTTTGTCCAGAAGCAGGATCGGCTTTTGATGTCCGGTCAGGATCTTTTCCTGTTCTTCACTGACCAGGCATTCTCTTTTCACCGACTCCAGATCTTTCGCCATGACTGCAAATGGCTTCGCCGGACGCTTTTTGAGTTCCCGAAGCCGTCTCACCGTTTTTTCATTTGTTGCATCACAACACAGATGGAAGCCTCCGATTCCCTTGATCGCTACAATGCCTCCTTCTGCGATGATCCGTCTGGTATAAATGATCGCATCCCGCCCGCGTTCTTCTCTTCCGATCAGATAGACCTCCGGTCCGCACTCATTACAGCAGACCGGCTGTGCATCGTATCTCCGGGTCGCCGGATCATAATATTCTTTTGCGCAATCCGGACACATCGGAAATTCTTTCATGCTGGTGCGCTCCCGGTCATACGGAAGGGCATCCAGGATCGTAAGTCTGGGACCACAGCAGGTACAGTTGATAAATGGATGCAGATACCTGCGGTTCTTTGGATCAAACATTTCTTCTTTGCACTCATCACAAATTGCAATGTCCGGTGAGACAAAAATCTCTCCTTTCGTCTTTTCACTTTCAATGATCGCAAACTCCGGAAAGTCTTCTGCTTCTTCTACCGGCTCAATATTCATTTTCAAAATTGCTGCCCGCTTCGGCGGCTTATTCTCAATATCCGAGATAAATCCATCCACTGCCTCTTCCGGTCCCTGCGCAAAGATTTCCACATACGGACCTTTATTGGACACGCTGCCCCGGATCTGATACGTAGCCGCATGCCTGCTCACAGTCGGACGAAATCCTACACCCTGTACGATTCCATAGACGCGGATCTGTTTTGTCACTTCATTTTTCATCTATTCACACAGTCTCCCTGACACTGCAAAATGTCTTGTATTTACGAAGGTTCCCTGAAAATCCGGAACCATTTTTTCCATACATGCATCTGCGAAAATGATATCAAATCCACCATTTTTTACAAGATCAATGTAATCATCTTCCTCGCGGAAAGACACGTCCTGCGGACAGGCAAGCTCTTTCTTCATCATAAACCAGGTTGCTGTCTGCACTTTTGCAGAAGCATCTCTGCGCAGGATTTCCTGCCGGATTGCTTCCGCCATCACCTGCTGGTGTACCACAAGGATCTTCTTCCCCTCATAGTCCAGATCCGGAACCAGTTCTTTTACTGCGGGATAATCCGTCTCATATGGCGTCCCGAAAGTCTTTTCCAGATATTTTGCAGCTTCCAGTGCAGCTGCAGATACGACAATATTTTTACTTACCTGCGCTGCCTTTTCTACCGCCTCAAGTCCGTCGCCCATTCCATAACAGATGGCTTCTTTTCCCTCTTTTTTCAGTTCCTCTCTTACTTTATCTGCTGCTTTCAGATCGCTTACATCCTGTGGCGTCATTCCAAGGATGCCGACTTTTTCTTCACATACCTCGTATTTTTCCTTTGCAAATACGGTAAATAATTCAAGATATGCTTTTTCTTCACCTTTATCATAAAGCTCCATTCCATCCGTATCGATAGCAAGGATCGGAAGGTCTGTCTTCTTCTCACACATACGTCTGAGTGCCCGGTAATCCGTTCCGATTACTGCAGGAACCGGAGTCCCGACAATCGCCGCAAAACCGGCGTCGATCTTCTCTGCAGCATCCGTCAGCTTCGCGACCAGACGATCATCTCTTCCAAGGATTGCATCCATATCACGAAGTCCTGCGCTGAATACTGCACTTTTCCGTTCAAACCATCTCGGCTCATCAAATCCACAGACATTTCCCGTACATCCTCCCGCATCGCAGATGACGATGATTCCGCCAAGTTCATATAACACAGACACCGCTCCCGACTGATCCGGTGCGAATGGTGTCAGATATTTTCTAAGTCCTCTCATGTTACACCTCCAAAAGGTTTTCAAACAGCCGTGTCACGCCTGCATAACCATAAGGCTGTCTGTCCTGATTCCAGACCACGTTCGGCTGTTCCGGATGATAGTATCCTGCATCCTTTCCAATGGTCATATTCACGCCGCTCTTTTCCGGATCGTAGTACAGCATGGTCGGTTCCATGTTTGAAAAAACTTTTGTCTCCGGACTGAGCTTGGACAACTGGTTCAGGTAAATGAAGTTCTCCGCTGTCAGTGTTCCATAGATCTCCGGCACCCGGAATCCATATTTGATCATTGCAAGTGCCATTTCAAATGGATCCCCGTTCATGCATTCGCCAATCGCAAAGCTTGCATCCGGCCGTTTTTCTTTGAATTTTGCCACGGCATCTTCTGCTTTTTTGCGGTAAGCCCCATCGGAAAATTCCACCCCAAGCACTCTCCCAAATGCCTGATACTGGCTGGCAATCTTGTCCGTCTGATAGAGCCTTCTCAGTTCAATAAATGGAATCTGCAGACGGTTGTGGAAATCCTCTGCCGCAAATCTGGCTTCCGGATGAAGTACCAGATTAAAATTTGCCTCAGACATAGTCTGATACTCTTCATAATCCTTACATCTGGAAATCTCATGAACCGTCCTGACTCCTGCGCTGCCAAGCAGATCATACAGCTCACACTCATCGACCAGCGGTGAGAAAAATCCAAGAAGATTAACCACATTTCCTTTTTTCTTCTTTGGCTCCAGAAGGGAGTATAAGGACTGACGTACATGCACCATCGGCGGCTTTCTTCCTTCTCTTGTAAGTGCGTACATGTAGCACGGACGAACCGGAAGTCCCGCTCTTTCTTCTGCCTTTCTGCACACACGCTCCATATCCGTTCCCAGAAGGGCATCTACACAGGTGATACAGATCATCACAACGGATGGTCTTTTTTCACAGCATTTACAGATCTCTTCTACTGCCTTCGGGATTTTTTTCAAATGACGCCCCGTTACGATATCGGTCTCGTCCATCATCAGATAAAAAAAGCGGTTGTCATATTCCCGCATGGAGCTGATCAGGGACGTATTTCTTCCGCAGCAGCCCGGTGCCACGATCAGCATGATCGAATCCGGTACGGCAAGTCCGGCTCTTTTTACTCCAAAGCCCTCGGCTCCCGGTGAGTTAAATGCAAGCGTTGCCGGTGAGCTGTAGATCAGATGTGTATTCGACCGAAGCTGTGCCGGGATTGCATCTCTTCCCAGTTCATTTAGTTCTTTTACGGTACAATAATATGCTTCCTTTGCCATACCTTCTATTCCTCACTCTTTAGTAATAATTCTGCCAGATCAAAGAATCTTCTGCTGATCGCCGAAGCCTTGTCTCCTTCGATCACCGTCATTCCCTGATCCTCATAGCGGATGATCTCATCGCTTCTCGGGATTTCCCCAACGATCGGAATCCCGCTTTTTTCCGAAAATGCCTGTACCTTCTCTGTTTCATTTTCCACGTTTCTGTGATTAAGCACGATTCCGAATACTCTGGCATAACTTCTGTCCTCAAAATTTCTTACCGCACTGGAAATGTTGTTCGCCGCATAAAGCGCCATCTTTTCTCCGGAAGTTACGATCAGAACCTTCTCTGCATACCCTTCCCGGATCGGCGCTGCAAATCCGCCACAAACTACATCTCCAAGGACATCATAAAGTACCACATCCGGTTTGTATGTTTCAAATAACCGCAGATCTTCTAAAAGCTGGAATGTGGCAATAATCCCACGTCCCGCGCATCCGAGCCCCGGTGTCGGTCCGCCTGTCTCAATACAGAGCACGCCGCCATAACCTTCTTTTGCAATATCTGAAAGCTTCTCTGGTTCCTCATCTTCTTCTCTCATATAATTCATCACCGGCCTCAGTGGCTCACCGCCAAGCAGATTGATCGTAGAATCTGCCTTCGGATCGCAACCGATCTGAATTACCTTTTTCCCCATCGCCGCAAATGCAGCCGCCAGATTGGACGTGATCGTCGACTTTCCGATACCGCCCTTTCCATAAATCGCTACCTTTAACATAACCTTTATTCCTTTCTACACAAAAGACCCGTCTGCCAAAACGGTAGACGAGTCCCACTATACACCTTCGTATATCACCAACTGTTTCCCGCTCGGATCCACCTTGCCGTCAAAGTCTATTGTATAAAATTATTCTCCATTCAGCATTCAGATAGGAATCTTCCACTCCGTCTGCATCATTATATTTAATTATATCTCCATGCACATAGGTCAGTCAATTCTAACTATATATTATCATGGTATTTTTCTATAATTTTTCAGGCTATTTCTATAAATAACTGTTTAAATTCTCTATAAATCTTGTAATACACTTGATTCCAGCGTATACTACACCTATAAAATGATGTGAGAGTCAAAAGTAAATTTTGAGGAGTCCATATGATAAGAAAACTTTCACCACACTGCATAGAAAAAATTTTATTCTTTATCGGCAGTTTTCTGTTCGCCGGCGAAATCCTGAAACAATTACTTCTGACTTTCGTCGTGGATGACGGGCACTACAACCTGTGGTATTTCCCATTCCAGCTTTGCAGTCTTCCGATGTATCTTCTTGTCCTCTATCCATTTTTCCACACCGAGTCTGCCCGAAATACCATTCTCGGTTTTCTCGCAACCTATAATCTCCTTGGTGGAATTGCTGTATTCTTCGACACAAGCGGTATGCACTATCCACTTCTGATTCTGACAGTCCACTCCTATCTCTGGCATATTTTACTAATTATCACAGGAATCCTGTCCGGTATACTTCTGGTGCAGAAATCTGTACCAATGACTCCTCTTTCTTGTGCAAAAAATATTAAAAGACAGCCGACTGACGCTTCTTCACATCATCTGCTGCCTTCTTTCTCGCGTATTACCTTGCTCTATATTTTGTTTGCCCTCATCGCCGAATATCTGAATCATATTCTGGATTCCTTTGGAGAGATCAATCTTTTCTACATCAATCCAGACTACCAGATGACACAGATTTTCTTCGTAAAAATTGGTGAACTCTGCGGAAATAATCTTGCAATTCTGGTATACATTCTCGCAACGATCTTCGGGGCTGGTATTTTATATGGGTTCTGGAATATCCTGATCCATATTTGTTCTTCACACTGAAATTACTTTTTAGAAATCTCTTCTTTATACATATCCGCTATATAGGAAGGGCCATTCCACCAAAGCTTTGTAGATTCATCGTAAAGTGCTTTTCCAATTTTTGACTGAAGGAAATCATATAATACCTTGTTCGGCTCCTCATGCAAATCTTCCGCAAGTTCTTCCACAACCATTGCAATCAATACATCAATTGTATAATCCATCTGCTCCTTTGAAATCATTTCTTCAGCCATATTTTCTCAGCCTCCATAAATTTCAGACACTCAAGTGCTTCTACCGTTTTAAAACAATACTGGTTTTGCAATTTTTCAGGCAGTAAACGTCCAATACAAAATTCATCTGCCTCTCTGTCTCCTATTTTACCAAATGCACCTGCAATATAAGCCGTCAGCGTTGCATTTGTCGCATCATCTGCTATTTTTCCTATAATCACATCGTATTGCGACATTTCTTTTTCAATCGCATTAAATGAGTTTCTCTTTCTATGTGCCGTAATACAATGTAACCAATCCACATCTGCGTTTTGAAAAATATAACTGTTAAGTTCTTTTTTTAAGTCAACTCTAAATTTTGACACATATCCCCATGTCTGATCTGTTCCTATTTTTCCACTCGCAGCTGCTTTTAAAATAGAAGTCTTCAGAAAACTAACCGCCTGTTCCTTTGAAGAAGTCAGATAAAATCCCCTGCCAAAGTCTTTTCTCTTTGCACACTTTTCAAGCTCTGGTTTTGCAACTTTACAATAGCTCCCATGATATAATATCATTCCATCAGCTAATTCCAGCATCAGACCTTCCCCCCTTTACTTTCAAGAAATTCCTCAATATCTTCCAGCACTGCTTCATCACCCTCGCAATGAAAAATCCCATAACCTTTTTCGATGTAACCAAATACATCTGTTTCCTTAAATATTTCAAGAACTCTTTCTAATGGCATCTTCCATTCTTCTGACGCAAGCCTTATCAGCCTTGTCTGCATGAATGTAATTTCTGCTTTTTCACTCACATCCACAGCCCCCTTCTTCAAACTAAAACGCCCGGATCTTATCCTCCTCATCATCCGTCGTATCTTCAATCTTCCGGATCACAAGCTCATACGAATAATCATCGCTGACCTTCACCTTCACAGTCTCCCCTGCCTTATGTCCAAAGATTGCCTTCCCGATCGGAGATTCGGTACTGATATAATTGTGAATTGAATTTCCGCGGATAGAAGTCACCAGTTTATAAGTCTCTTCTTCATCATCCTCCGGGAAATATACGGTTACACGGTTATTGATCCCGGCAACACCTTCTTCAGAAGTATCGGATACGATCTCCGCATTTTTCAGCATTCTTTCCAGATACCGGATCCGGCTTTCATTCTGATTTTTATATTTTTTTGCTGCGTGATATTCAAAGTTCTCACTTAAGTCTCCCTGTGCACGCGCTTCCTTGACCGCTTCAATCGCTTCCTTACGGATGACATGCTTGCGGTGCTGGATCTCCTCTTCGATCTTCTTTACATCACTTTCTGTAAGCTGCTCTCGCATCTTTCCATCCTTCTTTCTGTAAACTTATTTTCATATCCATAACATGGTTAAATGCCTGTCCCTGCGGCTTTTTCCCTGTATGAAATAATGTCACTCTTGCCAGACATTTTCTATAGACTGTTTCTTTGCACTTAACACAAAGCACCTCAATTGAACCCAACCGAGATGCTTTTCATCTTTTATTTACTCTAATCTGCTGTACCAACCTGAAGCTAAAAGAAAATCCTCCGGATATCATTATACATCACAAATACCATCAGACAAAGCAGAAGTGCCATTCCTGCCAGATGCACATACCCTTCTTTTTCCGGCGGCACCCGCTTTCCACGGATCACTTCCACGATCAGAAATACCAGCCGGCCTCCATCCAGTGCGGGAAGCGGAAGTAAATTCATCACTCCAAGGTTGGCTGAAAGCAGGATCGTCATCTGCAACAAGTTCAGGAATATCAGAAGCGCTCCTCCCGACTTGCTTTCTTTATAGGTTGTATCAACTGCACTCACAACGCCCACCGGTCCGGATAACTGATCCACTCCGATCCGTCCTGTCACAAGCTGTTTCAGGCTGTCAACCGTCAGATCGATCCAGTATTTCACATTATACGCACTGTACGCAGCAGTTTCAAACACATTGGTCTTCACATAATTACTGCTTGTAATTCCAATCAGATAGTATCCATTTTCATTCTTCTCCGGAGTTACGGAAACCGTATTCTTTTCTCCATCCCTTTTGTACACGATCTCCATCGTCTCTCCCTGATGGAACTGGTTGTACGTGGAAATATCCTTGAAAATGTGAATGCTTTTGTCATTGATCTTCACAATCTCATCGCCTGCCTGAAGTCCTGCTTCTGCTGCCGGTGTTCCTGCATTCACGGCTCCAATAACCGGCTTATCCACACCCACAAAACAGATGATGATAAATGCTCCGATAAAGGCAAGAATAAAGTTAAATACCGGACCTGCGGCAATGACCGAGATCCTGCGCCACGGCGATTTGCTGTTGAAGCTTCCCTCTGACAGATCGTCTTTTTCATCTTCCCCCATCACACACGCACCGCCGATCGGCAGTATTTTCAGACAGTAGTCTGTCTCTCCGATCTTTTTATGTGCCAGTGTCGGTCCCATTCCGATCCAGAATTCATACACATTGATTCCATTAATCCGCGCCAGAAGAAAATGTCCCAGTTCATGGAAAAACACGATGAATCCAAAAAGTAAAATCGCCAGTACGATTCCCATTTGCTACCTCCTGCTTCTGATTCTGTCATACGTTTCCTGCTCTGTGTCCAGAATCTGTTCCACAGTCGGATTCGCGATTGTCTTATGTGCTTTCATGCAGTCTTCGATAATCTCTGTAATTTCCAGATATTTGATCTCCCGGTTCAGGAACTGGCTGACTGCAAGTTCATTTGCTGCGTTAAATACCGTCGGAAGTGTTCCACCGCACCGCCCTGCCTCGTAAGCAAGTGCAAGTCCGTAGAAGGTATCCATATCCGGCTTTTCAAAATCAAGATGTCCAATACTCCAGAAATCCACACGTTCTCCCGGAAGAAATCTTCTTTCCGGATAATAGAGTGCATACTGGATTGGCAGCTTCATATCCGGAGTACCAAGCTGTGCGATCACGGCTCCATCCACATACTCTACCATAGAATGGATCACACTCTGTGGCTGCACAACCACCTGCACATCATCAATATCCACATCAAAAAGCCATCTGGCTTCCATAACTTCCAGACCTTTATTGACCATGGTCGAAGAATCAATGGTAATCTTACGTCCCATCGCCCAGTTCGGATGCTTTAAAGCATCTTCCACACGGATGTTCAGAAGATCCTCCTGCTTCTTTCCACGGAACGGACCACCGGATGCCGTAAGCAGGATCTTCTTCAGTTCTTTCTTTCCATGGCTTCCCTGCAGAGACTGGAAAATGGCACTGTGCTCACTGTCCACCGGAAGGATCTTCACACCACATTCTTTTGCAAGTGGCATAATGATATGTCCTGCTGTTACCAGTGTCTCTTTATTTGCAAGGGCAATGTCCTTCCCTGCTTTGATCGCAGCGATCGTCGGACGGATCCCGATCATTCCGACAATTGCAGTAACAAGGATTTCGCTTTCTTCCATCGTTGCGATCTCCAGAAGTCCATCCATCCCTGCAACTACTTTTACATCCAGATCCCGGATCCGGTCTCTCAGTTCTTTCGCCTTTTCCTCTGTCCACATTGCAACCAGCTTCGGCTGAAATTCACGGATCTGCTTTTCTAAAAGCTCCACATTTGTTCCTGCCGCAAGCCCTGTCACTTCGATATCTTTGTTCTCACGGACAACCTCCAGAGTCTGGGTTCCGATCGAACCTGTTGAACCTAATATTGCTATTTTTTTCATTTGAAACCTCCTGTCAGCAAAATTTTCACTGACGCATTTTCAATCTGTCTTACAACCAAAGTGCATCCCTGTAAAACACACTCCTGCTGGTTTGTAAATTAAATCAGTGCAACTGCCAGATAATAGATCACCGGTGCGGTAAAGATCACACTGTCAAAACGGTCCAGGATCCCACCGTGTCCCGGAATCAGTTTTCCGTAATCCTTGATCTCATGATTTCTCTTGATCGCAGATGCCGCAAGATCCCCGATCATGGAAATGATACCACCGACAAAGCAGATCAGCGCATATTCGCCGACTCCTGCCGAAGCACCGCCCCATTTGTTGATCGCAAGGGCATAAAGCGCGCCAAGAAGTGCTGCTCCAGCCAGTCCGCCAACTCCGCCTTCCACGGATTTCTTCGGGCTGAGCTTCGGTGCCATCTTGTGCTTTCCGATCAGCACACCCACACAGTACGCACAGGTATCACATCCCCAGGAACATAAAAATACCAGTCCCACAAGGAAAAGTCCATCTTTTAGCAGACGTGTCTGATAAATATAGGATAACATAATTGCCACATAAAATACGCCAAAATATGCGGTCATGACCTGTTCGGACACATATTTCGGGAAGGCAAATACATAAACTGCCATCATAAGAACCAGTAAAATGATCGCAAACATCATCAAATCTTCTTTTTTCTGTGCACGTATCAGAAAATAATACGCGATCACGCCTGCATACCCTACGATTCCAAGTGGTGCTTTCTCAATCTTTACAACCTTGTAAAGCTCGGAAACTCCGATCAGGCTGATGATCAGAAGTGTTGCAAACAGGACATCCCCGCCAAGGAAGATCGTTGCAAATGCAATGATAACCAGTACAATTCCGCTGAGTAATCTCGTCTTAAACATTTTCTTCGTCCTCCTTGATTCCGCCATATCTTCTGTCTCTGCTATTATATTGCCCAATTGCCTTTTCTAATTCTTCTTTTGAAAAATCCGGCCACGGAACATCTGTAAAATAAAATTCTGTATAAGCAAGCTGCCATAACAAATAATTGGAAAGCCTGAGTTCCCCGCTGGTACGGATCAGAAGATCCGGATCCGGAATCCCATGTGTATCCAGATATCCTTCAAACAGTTCTTCTGTAATCTCTTCCGGTGCAAATTTACCATCTGCACAGTCTTTTGTCATCTTGCGCATGGCACGGACCATCTCATCTCTGCTTCCATAATTGATCGCAATCTGGAAATTCAGTCCGTCATTATTTTTTGATGCCTCTTCCAGTTCCTTAATTCTGGTACGGATATCTTCATCCAGACCTGTCTTGTCTCCGATCACGCGGACACGCATCCGGTTCTTTTCCGCCGTCTTCAGACAGGTTTTCATATAGTTACGAAGAAGCTTCATCAGTGCATCCACTTCACTCTGCGGACGGCTCCAGTTCTCTGTGGAAAACGCATAGACCGTCAGATATTTGACACCCATCTTATAAGCAGCCTCACAGATCTTTTCCACATTCTTGCTGCCCTGCGCATGCCCGTAGTTTCTCGGCATCCCCTTTGCTTTCGCCCATCGTCCGTTACCGTCAAGGATGATGGCTATATGCTGCGGTACATTCATCTTTTAACCCTCTCTTGCATTGATACTAAATTTGCTGATATAAAAAAGGAAAAGAGGCGCCAAACATCTCGCCGCCCCTTATCTTTCCTTCTTATACTGTCATAACTTCTTTTGACTTTGCATCGACTGCTGCATCAACTTCTTTGATGTATTTGTCAGTCATCTTCTGGATCTGATCTTCAAGGTCCTGAATTTCATCCTCCGAAACGTCTGTTCCTTTCAGCTTCTTGAATGCATCATTTCCATCACGGCGGATGTTACGGATTGCAACCTTGGATGCTTCTCCTTTTTTCTTAACATCTTTCACCAGTTCTTTTCTTCGTTCCTCAGTCAGTTCCGGGAATACCAGACGGATTACTGTACCATCGTTGGTTGGATTGATTCCGATATCAGACATCAGGATTGCTTTCTCAATATCTTTGATGATCTTCTTTTCCCATGGCTGGATCTGGATCATACGTGCTTCCGGAACAGAAATGTTTGCCACCTGCTGGATCGGTGTCGGTGTTCCATAATATTCTACAGTTAATTTGTTCAGAATATTCGGGTTTGCACGTCCTGCACGGATAGAAGCAAGCTCTGTATCCAGTGCATGGATGGTTTTCTGCATCTTTTCATCGTATATTTTTAATTTTTCGTTCATATGTTATCCTCCCTTAATGGGTGCTGCTTATACAGTCACCTTTGTTCCGTTGAAATTACCGCTCATTGTCTCTACGATACTGTTCTCTTCGTTCAGTCCGAATACCAGCATCGGCATCTTATTCTCAAGGCACATGATCGATGCGGTCAGATCTACTGCCATAAGCTTCTTATCGATGATTTCCTGAATAGAAATCTCATCATACTTCTTCGCTTCCGGATTCACCTTCGGATCGCTGTCATAGATTCCGTCAATCGCTTTTGCAAGAAGCATTGCATCTGCTTCAATCTCAATTGCACGGAGAACAGCTCCTGTATCCGTTGAGAAATACGGGTGTCCTGTGCCACCTGCGAAAAAGATTACTTTTCCTTCGTTCAGTGCTTCCACTGCTGCATCTTTTGAAAACAGGGAAGTGAATGCTCCGCAGACAAATGGAGTGAAAACCTCTGTCTTCATACCTACATGTCTGAAAATATCGGATACATAGATGCAGTTCATCACTGTTGCAAGCATTCCGATCTGGTCCGCTTTGGTACGGTCGATCGTCTCGCTGGTTCTTCCTCTCCAGAAATTACCGCCTCCGGTTACGATTGCAACCTGGATTCCCTGATCTACGATCTGCTTTACCTGCTTTGCAACGCCAATACATGTTGCCTCATCAAAACCTGTCTTTTTGTCTCCTGCAAGTGCTTCTCCGCTTAATTTTAAAAGAACTCTTTTCATCTGTCTTTGCTCCTGTCTCTTGGTTTTTAAGATACTTTCGCATACCTGGGTTTAGTATAGCATACCTGGGTTTAAAATGGAAGTTCTAAGTTTGTTACATTGAGGGTGGGTAGCGCAAAATTTTGTAGAATTGGAGGAATTGACGCAGAATGTACAAATGATTTTGTTTCACTTCCGTTGTGCAAACCATTCCGAGAAGCCGCTGAATGCGGGGATTGTGTCAGCAATGGCTTCCACAATTCCCTGCGTCTTCTCTCCATTGCACAACAATTGGAATTGAAACAAAATCATTTGTACATTCTGCTGGTTTTCCCTGATTTATATGTTTTGGTGTGTGTTCAATGTAATGAACGGAAAGCGGTAGCTTTGGCTCACTGAGTGGTTTGGTTTTGACACCACAATTTCAACCAATTGAGGAGCTATGCTTCTTTATTTTCCGGCTTTCCGGGCAGTTGGGCGAGGATGATGGCGCTGAACATCAGAATGCATCCTGCTATTTCTCGGATACTTAGTTTCTGACCGAGAATCATCCAGCCTCCGAGGACGGAGAAGACGGATTCCAGGCTGAGGATGAGAGATGCCACGGTTGGGTCGGCATCTTTCTGGGCTACGATCTGGAGGGTGTAGGCTACACCGCTTGAGAGGACTCCGGCATAAAGTACCGGTACTGCTGCTGCGAAAATATCTGACAGACGTGGTGTTTCAAATAAAAACATTGGGATTGCCGACAGAATTCCGGTTATGAAGAACTGGATGCAGGCGATCCGCACACCGTCTGCTTTTGGTGAAAAATAATCGATCACCAGAATGTGGATCGTAAATACGACCGCACACAGAAGAACCAGTGTGTCCCCTTTTCCAAGCACCAGCTTGTCGGTGATACAGAGCAGATATAAGCCCACAACAGAAATCATGACACTTACCCAGATTCTTGCTTCTACTTTCTTTTTCAGAAAAATTCCAAAGATCGGCACAAGCACAATGTAAAGAGCTGTGATGAATCCGGCTTTTCCTACCGTTGTGTACTGCATTCCGATCTGCTGCAGATTGGTTGCCACGCATAGTGCAAGACCACAACAGATTCCACCGAGCAGTTCCATCTTTTTTTCTTCTTTGGAAACTGCCTTTTTTCCTCCCTCTGTCCCGTCATTTTTGGCGCGCCATTGATCCAGGAACCAGATACACGGGATCAGAAAGATTCCTCCGATAAAGGAACGCACACAACTGAATGTAAATGGTCCTACATAGTCCATCCCTACGCTCTGTGCTACAAATGCAGATCCCCAGATGAATGCCGTCAAAAAGAGCATCAGTGTATTTTTTCCTGTCATTTTCTTCATCGAGCCGGTCTCCTATTTGCCAAGCTCATGAAGATATAATTTTGCTTCTGTTTCAATGAAGATCGTTCCTGCTCCGTTTACACTGAAGAATTCGATCAGAAGAACGTGACGGATTCTTCCGTCCAAAATATGCACACGGTTGACACCATTTTTCGATGCCTGAAGGCCATAACCGATGATCTCGTCAAATTCTTTCGGGAAATTACGTTCTTTGCGCAGTTTTTCTACTTCCGGGACGGTAATCTTATAATAAATATCTTTTCTCTCTTCATCTTTGTAGATTCCAGGATATTTTGACAGATAAACCAGCTTGTCCGCCTGCATTTTCTCTGCAATCTCAAGTGCAGTCTCTTTCGGATCGATATATTCGCTTTCGTTGTCGATATCATTTGGCACGATGACCGGAATATAATCATTATCCAGCATCAGACCAATAGTCTCTGTATCTACACCACAGATACCGATCGCCTTAACTCCACAGAGTTCAAGGAGCTTGGCGATCCGCTTATTCTCACGGAATTTGTCCAGTCCCATACGGGTATCATGTACTACGATCGGGCGCATACCAACACTCTTTAAGAGGACGATATCCTGCATCAGTCTCTGCTCTTCCACTCCGCTGAGCCACTCGGCACATCCGTACTCAATGACCACCGTTTTCTGGTTAAAGTCTCTGATATATGGTAACGCATCTATCAGGATCGAAGCTTTATGCTCCACAAGTTCTAATTCTTTATCCATGATTTCACCTCATTTTCAATCTTATCCAAAACAGTATAGCATAGAATGGCTTCTATTTGAAGAACCCATTTTTCAGAAAACAGCCGGAAATGCCAAATATTCTGCAAAATCATCCCTCTGTGCTGTCGTTACCATTTTTCGCTCCCGTTATACCCGGAAGAACCGGTCCTCTGCATTAGCAAAGTACCGGTTCTTCTGTCTCATTTATTTTATTCGATATATATGCTTCCATTCCGCTTTCCGGAATTCCAAGTGCTATGGAAAGCTCCGAATACAGGTTGCCTTCTGCCATCCGGAGATAACGTTCATCGGTCGCCGTGATCTTCTTTCCCTGCTTCAGGCGGGATACTTTCCGTTCATACAGTGTCTTGATGATCCGCACCCACTCTGCGCATTTACAGCTTTTCATGCATTCTCTGTACTTTTCTTCCCTTTGCTTCTCGTTTCCGATCCAGAGTCCCTCGATCTGCGGGATCTCACGGATCAGTTTTTCTGCTTCTTCTTTTGAAATGACTCTTCGCATGACAATTTTTTCATTGTCTACCGGTGTAAATACTTTTCCGTGTTTCTCATGTACCGGTCTCAAAATGTAATACAGTTTGTCCTTCGGTACTCCATCCATTTTCAGCGTCGTAATTTCGGTCACTTCACAAATCCCTGTCCGGCCATAAACAATTAAATCTCCTACTTCGTACATTTTCTTCCTTCTTTCTTAGACTTGCCGAATCCCTACCTCTTTATTTTATCAGATAATTGTAGAAGTTTCTAATGTTTTTCAGATTTTTGTGAATCTTAGTCAAAGCTAACGCCTGGATTTTTATGCAATTTTACTAGAAAATAGGGGATTTTGTCGCAAGATGCGTCCCAAAAAGAATCCTGTCCCATTCCATTGTGCAAACCATTCCGAGAAGCCTCTGAAAGCGAAAATCATTTTCAGCAGAGGCTTCAATGATTTTTGAGTCTTCTCTCCATTGCACAATCATCGGAATGGGACAGGTTTCTTCTTTAGTATTTTGGCTGTTTCATCAAACTGCATTTTTATTATTGTAAATACGTACAGTTTCTGTATAAACCTTCTACCGCCATCCGGTATTCCCGGATGGTCTGGCTTTTGCGGATTTGTGTCAGATATTCTTCGCTGTTTTGAAAATTTTTGCCGAGATACCACCAGAGTTCTTTCATTTTGACTACTGCATTTTTTTCTTCTGGAGATTTTTCGATATAGGCATCAAGAAGATGATCGCAGAATGTAGCAATCTTCTTGGTGTCAAATGTAGATTCCCCTTTTATAACTGCCGGAAGAAATGGGTTCATCAGAATTCCTCTTCCGAGCATGATGCATTCTGTTTCGGGGAATTTCTGGTGGAAGGTTTGGTAATCTTCCACACAAAAAATGTCTCCATTATAGACCAGAGGATTTTTGCTGTTCCGGAAGGCGTAGGCGAAGGTCGTCCAGTCGGGTCTGTTTTTGTAATAATCCTGTTGGACTCTTGAGTGAAGGATCAGTTCTTCCAGGGGATAATGATTGTAAATATCCAGAAGTTCTTCGAACTCATCCTGTTCATATTTGCCACTTCTTGTTTTGATAGAAATCTTCATATCGAGTTTATCAAAGATTTCATCAAGGAAGTGGTTCAGTTCATCAGGATAAAACAAAAAGCCGGATCCCCTTTTCCGGTTTACAACTGTTTTAGAAGGGCAGCCGAGATTCAGATTGACTTCTTCATAGCCGAATCCTTTCAGCTGCCGGGCCAGGCGGATGAAATCTTCGGCGCGGTTGGTCAGGATCTGCGGTACGGTATACATGCCCTCATTATTTTCCGGAAGGATCTCATTCCATTCCTGTCTGCTGAATTTTCCTTTAGGATTCGGGTTCAGGAAAGGGGTGAAATATTTATCCATGGGTTCAAAAAAGGTGTGGTACGCCCTGCGGTATACCTCACCTGTAATGCCTTCCATCGGTGCAAGATAGATTTTCATAATCTTTCTACCTCCGTCACAATAAGTGTTCCTTCTTCTACCCGGAAATGGATTCCCATCCCTGCATAGTCCATACCGTAAATCCGGGATGGATCCTTCTGGTAAGAAGGTCTTGGATCCTGTTCCAGGATCTGGATCAGCGCCGTCCTTTTTTCTGCCGGGATCAGTTCCAGACACTGCTCCGGGAAACTCACTTCCAGTCTGTAATCCTTTTTTTCTTCTGCAAAACCGCCCCTTGCCTCCGGATGACTGTCCACATACGGAAGGTAAGGCTTGATATCGTAAATCGGGGTTCCGTCCAGAAGGTCCGCTCCCTCTACGATCAGCACCGGTCCTTCTTTTTCCCGAAATTCCACACCCGTAAGTTTAACCGATGAAAGTCCGATCGGATTCGGACGAAATGGAGAACGGGTGGCAAAGACTCCCACCCGTCTGTTACCACCAAGCCGCGGTGGACGTACCGTCGGGCTCCAGGTATCCCGGATCGACTCCGAAAATTCCCAGATCAGCCACAGATAATCATACGTCTCTATTTCCCGCAGCGCATCCGCATTCTGATATTCCGGCAGAAAATGGATTTCTGCCCGGGTATCCACAAGATTACTCTGTCGCGGAATCCCGAATTTTTCCACAAAATCGGATCTTATATACGCGATCTGCTTTATTTGCATTGTTCTTTTTCTCCATCAACAAACATCATCACAAAAGCAATTGCCAGAATTGCAGAAGCAATCAGAAGTGCCTTTTCAGCAAACATTTCCACACAGGCATTTCCGATAACTGCACCGATCACAAAGAAGAAGATGATTCCATAGTACAAAAGTCCTTTCTTGATATACTCTTTATCCTTCGTGTTCGCATAACTGCACATATGCTGGGTCGCACTTCGTAAGTTTCCGATACACATGGTGGTTGCAATTCCGTTTCCATGGATTTTGCGGAAGCTTTCCACCTGAATCCCACACGCAAGGGATGTGAGTGCATTCGCCGCCAGATTAAAATTCTGTGGGATAAAGCTGACACTCAGTAAGATCACTGCCTCACAGAATACCGAAATCTGTCTCCAGTGCAGAAGTGTCAGATTTTTCGTCCGTATTTTCACCAGATCTGCAAGGGCGATTCCAATGGCAAATGCCAGCACCGGTACCAGATAATGAAGTGCCATCTGCCAGTTTCTCTCTGAAATATTGATTCCAAGAAGCAGAATATTTCCAGTCTGCGCATTGGCAAATACTTTTCCTCTGCACATATAAGAATAGGCGTCCATAAATCCGCCTGCGATTGCAAGGATCACACCGAGTTTGATCGATTCAGACATCTGTTTTGAAAATTTCAAGTTACTCATCCTCTCTGTCGTATGCTTTGATGTATACAAAGTTCTCATTGTTCCGTTCTGTATGATAATCCAAATTCAGTGCCGCGTCAAGGAAATCCTTTCCACCGGACTCCACGGCTTTTAACTTCATGCCAAGTGCCGCTTCCACATCCTGTACGGTCATATCATCCAGAAAGACCTCTTCTCCGCTTCGCAGCATATTGATCGGGATCTGAAGCGTGTCTCCCAGATCCTCTCCTGCTTCCTGCCGCTCTTTGATCTGCGCCACCAGATCCTGTCCTGTGATCAGCCCGGATACGGTGATCGTCTCGCCGAAGAAATCATTGCGGATACAGACAACGGTGATCTTTACCTTCGGAAATGCTTCCATGATCCGGTCTGCGAATTCCTGAATGGTCGGATAAGCAAGCTTTGCGGTCGCAATGGTAAATGTCCGTGCGGTCTCTTCTTTTAACTTTGGATACTCTTCACTTGCCAGAAACTCCTCCAATGCATGATAAAATTCATCCCGCAGAAGCCGCATCATGCCAACACCATTTTCCAGCTGGATATACCCGTCATAGCGTCCTTCCTCCGGGAAATCCCTCTCTGCAAGGATATACCACTCATCACTTGCATGGATAAAATGAAGCCCGTATTCATCATATGCTTTCTTCTGATAACTCTCGATCAGGTCAATAGTCTCTTCTGCTTCTTCTTTCGTGAAAAGTTCCAACGGATAAAGTCCCTCTCTGTATTTGGAAAGTCCTGCCGGAACCACCGACACACTCCGCATAAATGGCAGATATTTCATCAGGTCTTCGATAGACCTGCGCAGCTCGTCCTTGTCATTGACTCCTTTACAGAGTACGATCTGCCCGTTCATCTCCACATGTCCGGCGTACAGATCATCCACAAATTTCAGCTTTTCCCCGGCGAAACGGTTGTGCAGCATCTTGCAGCGAAGCTCCGGATTAGTGGTCTGAATGGAAATATTGATCGGTGCAAGCTGCATCTCAATGATACGGTCCACGTCCTTCTGTTTCATATTCGTCAAGGTAATATAATTGCCCTGCAGGAAAGACAGACGTGAATCATCATCTTTAAAATACAAGGTCTCACGCATTCCCGGCGGCATCTGATCGATAAAACAGAAAATGCACTTGTTACTGCAGGAACGGTAATCACTCATCAGACCATTTTCAAATTCAACCCCCAGATCATCGTCATATTCTTTCTCGATCTCCAGAAGCCATTCTTCCCCATCCGGCTTGCGGATCAGTACTTCTACATACTCATCCTTGATCATATAACGATAATCAAAAACGTCCTCTATTTTCTGGTTATTTATTCGCAGAAGGACATCTCCCGGCTCGATCTCCATCGCCTCGGCAATGGAATCCGGGTAAACCTCACGGATCAGATGTCCCTGATACTCATTTTTCTTACTCAAATTATATTCCTCCCAAAATTCGGAATCGGAAACAAGACCTTTTCCAGGCTGGCTTCCTCTTTCGTGTAATCCTCATATTTTTATCATAAACGACTTTTTCTGCGATGATTACATACTTTTTCATCATACCATAAAACTGTAAGTTTCGGTAGGGATAAAATGCAGAAGCCTGAAACATAAATTCAAACGATACCTTTCATTCTCCAACCAAACACAGGGGAACGAAACTTTTTACGGTCCCATTCCCCTGTGTCCGGCTTGTATATATGGTTCTCTATATACAATTTCAATTTGCTTTAAAATAAAATATTTTATTTATGATACCGCATTGTACAAGAAAGGTCTGCGGGTTCTCATTAGAAAACAGCTAAATCAAGTTCCTCCTGTTCTTACGCGTATAAGTATTGTCGACTTCTATATAGTAGCATATCCTGCGTATATTTTCCTAGTGGTAAAAAGGGAGATTCTTTTACCGCTGAAAATGCCGGTTCGATAGCTTGTGAAATCCATCGAAATGTATCGAAAAGTGTTTTCTTTCTACAGATTCTTTTGATTCTTGCAAAAATAATTTTTCTTCTTTGTGATATCTGTTTAAAATCAAAAGCATAATTTTAGCAAGTTTTTACAGAAAATCTGTTCGATTCCATCCATCATACTTTTTTTACACTGCATCTCCACGCTCTGTCACCAGTTCGTATCCGACACTTGCCACTCGTCTTCCCATGCATCCACGGCATTCTGCCGCTTCTTCTCCGGTACAGATCTTGTTATCATACAGCTCATACTGCTTCCGGTTCTTTATCGGTGAAAGATTCGGCATCACAACATTGGCTCCTGCCTGCAGCCCTTTCTCTCTGCCAAGCGGATCCATCGTCCCAAGTGCTGTCGTTGCCGGAAGAAGTACCTTCGGCAGCAGGATCCGGATCACAGCGAGCAGAAACAGTGTCATCTCCACACTTCCTGCCGGTTCTTTTGCAAACTGCGTGTCGTGGTGTGGGATGAACGGTCCAATCCCCACCATCTCCGGCTGCAATTTTTTCAGAAATACCAGATCCTCTGCAAGATCCTCTGTCGTCTGATAAGGTGAACCAACCATCATGCCAGCCCCCACCTGATAACCAAGCTTCTTCAGATCATACAGACAGTTTTTCCGGACTTCGAGACTCATTTTCTCCGGATGCAGCTTCCGGTAATGCTCTTCATTCGCCGTCTCATGACGAAGCAGGTAACGATCCGCTCCGGCTTCCCGGAACCTTTTATAACTTTCATAAGACTTCTCACCAATCGACAGCGTCAGCGCACATTCCGGATATGCTTCCTTGATTTTTTTAATAATCTCTACCATCCGGTCATCTGTATAATAAGCATCTTCCCCGCCCTGAAGGACAAACGTCCGGAATCCAAGCTCATAGCCATTCTCACAACATGCCATGATCTCTTCTTCTGTCAGACGGTAGCGCTTTGCATTCGCATTACTTTTGCGGATTCCACAGTAATAACAGTCATTCTTACAATAGTTGGTATATTCGATCAGTCCTCTGGTAAATACCTTTTTCCCGTAATAAATCTCCCGAATACGGACTGCTTCTTCTTTCAGTCTCCGGACTGCCTCCGGATCTTCTGCACATTTTATCAATTCGACAAATTCCGGTTTCGTAAAATCCGGATTCTCGATAAATCTTTCGTAAACTGGTTTCATTCTTTCCATTCTCCCTGCCTGGTTTTCTGTGCCTTTTCTGAATTTTTCTAACTTTATGCAATCTGTTTATCTCTGTGCTCAATTATCCATACACAACTTGCATAAAGTTAAAATCAGACATTTCGTCATACAAGTATCAGCGATACTATGCTCAGTCTATAACATCATAAAATTTATTCTATCACACTTCATCAGCCGCGGCAATCACTCCATCAATGTCTACGATTTGGTACTACATTTTCCTGCAAATCGCAACAAATACTTTTTCAGAAATCAGTAAATTTTTATCTTTTTACAAACTGGATATCCAAATCCACATTTCCGTCAATCCCAGGCACGCTTCCTGTACTGGAATACTGCCACATACTGAACCTATACGGCGTCTGCGGAAGTTCTTCGTAATCTGCATACCAGACCGGATAATCTGACAGCTTCTCCAGATCCAGTTCATACGCTTCCCACAGCATATTGCTGTAAATCATGGCATCATATCCTGCTTCTTCTATTGCTTTACAAAATACCTTCGCATTTTGGGTAAATTGTTCTCCCGTTACACCATCCGTCCGTGCTTCGTCCTCCAGAATATGCTCCGGATCATACACAACCGGCATCTGAAGCTCCTGCCCTTTCAAATGTTCCAGAACAAAATCAGCCTCTTCTTCATTTACCGCCTGCGAGAAAAAATAAACACCAACATCCATTCCAGCTTTTCGGGCATTTTTCAGATTCTGTTCAAACTTCTCGTCTGCATTTAACGTACCTTCTTCGCCATAGCCACGATATCCGATTCGTAGAATTGCAAATTCATAGCCTGCTGCTTTCACCTGCTCCCAGTCAATATCTCCCTGAAAAACAGATACATCCACACCCAGCCTCGAAGTGTATTTGTCATCTTCATAGCTAATTTTATTTTCAGTTTTTGCAAAAAGTGCATTATCATACGGATTTTTTGCAACTGCTTCATTGATTTCCACCGTATAACACTCGCCGTGTGCATCTACAAAATCAAGCGTATTTTTCACATTTTTTGCATCCGCAGAAGTTTCTGCAGCTTTTTTTCCAGAACATCCTGTAAGCAAAGCTACTAACATTCCGAAAATAATCCATCTTACTTTTTTCATCTATTTTCCATTTTTCTTCGTTATATTTTCCACAGATTCTAAAATGTAAACTGTGTATTGCTCCACAAAAATATCGCCTGGTAAAACTACATCCTTTTATTTCACATACTGTTCAATCAAGCATTGATGTTCCTTACTTTCCTTATCGTAATTAATTCCCACCAGCAAAATATTCCCCGTATAATTCAATACAGATTCCGGATACTTTTTATCTTTAATTTGTCCTAACGCAGTTTGCGCATTCTTATTCCACTTCAATTCAACCACAAGTGCCGGGTAATCATCCCTGTATTCTGGTTTAGGAATATAAATGAAATCAGCAAATCCCCGTCCCGTTGGCAATTCCCGAATCGGTTTAAAATAATACTGCATCGAATTCAAATATGCAATTGCCAGAACACTGCTCAGAGAATTTTCGTCGTTATACTGTAGCATAGAACAATAATCACTGTGGATTTTTTCAATCTGCGCTGCTACCGCATCCCCATCCATATCTAATGTAGCATCTAATAATGTTTCGGATGTCTGTTGAAAATCAAGGAATTCATTCCACTTTTTCCTACGTGTGGCGCGAATCAGCTCTTGTCTTATCTCTTCATTCGGCACAAATGCCGCTTCCGTTTTACTAAGATATGCCAGATACCCTAAATGGATCAAATAAGTCAGAACATCATCTTTGTTCACAATACTGACAATATCATTTTGAAAAGATCCAACATCCACTTTTACAGCTGCTCCTGACACCATTTCAATAATCGCAGTCTTTAAACCGTCAAAATTCATATTGATCAACGGAACGATTCCATCATATGAAGCTGTTCCAGACCAGTAACTCTGAAATTCCCCTTCCATCATCAGATTTACAACCGCATTCGGATTATAGACATGATATTGACCAAGTTGATATCCATCATACCATCTTTTTACTTCTTCAAAATCTCGATCATAATTCTCGCACAAAGCTTTCACTTCATCTTCAGTAAATCCAATATAAGAAGAAAGTGGTCCTGCACTAAGCATAGAATATAATTTAAAATTATTTAATGCAGATTGTGATATCTCTTTTTTAACAGGCAAAATACCCGTCAGGAATGCAAGTTGAATGTACTTTGTTGGTTCCGTTCCTTTAAATAACCCTCTTAAAAAGTTAATATACTCTTCCTGAACCTTTTTATCCGCAGCCGCATCGCGGATCAGTACATCCCATTCGTCTATAATAATAATGAATTTATTTCCCGTTTTATTGTTAATTACAGCCAGCGCTTCTGACAAAGAATTTATCTTTTCCGGCAATTCATTTGAATAATATGTCCGTAATTCCGCAAGCGTTTTTCCCGTAATATACGAAACAATTTTTTCCGCGCCGCCTGCCGGCTCCATACACCATTGAATGTCCAAATGAATTACATCGTATTGATTCAAATGTGTTCTAAAATCCAAGTACTTACTAATTTCAAATCCGGAAAACATTTTTTCCGAATCACATCCCCTGCTGTAATAGGCTGTAAGCATATTTGCCGTGACAGATTTTCCAAATCGGCGTGGACGGCTATTGCAAATATATCCCTGCAATGTATTCATTACTTTGTTGGTATATTCCAACAAACCTGTTTTATCAACATATATTTCTGAATTCAACGCAACCTGAAACGCCGAATTATCTGGATTTACGAAAATCCCCATCTGTATCCACTTCCTTTCTGCCTCTATACAGATTATATTATCATCTGCCATCTAAAATGGCAAACCTCCATCATTGCCCGTATCCTGTCATATTCTAATTACAATATATGATACTTCTGCTTTCACTTGCAGATTTTACAAAACTTTTTCCTTATAATCCCTATAGTTGTTCTTCAAACTCTTCACAGCGCATAATCTCCTTCACCGCATCCGTCAATGCATAAAACAAATACGCATCTTTCACTCTTGCTTCCGGATGCGAAAATGAGATGACAACAGATTTGCCATCTCTGAAATACCAGATTCCCCTTGAAGTCATTTTCCATTCAACCTCTCTGTCCTTATAACATGCATCCATAAAAACATACTCCGTGCCACAGCAAATAATAAAGTCTGCTTTATACAAATCAATCTGCTTCTTGATAATGTCATGATGATCAACTGCTGCCCTGTAAATTTCACCATTATTTGAAGTACGTCCACCAGAAGTTTTCTTCAAATTGACCGCTGCTATTTTCTTCAACTCCCGCAAGCGTCTTTGTTCATTGTCTGTCTCCATCTCAGACCACAAAAATTCTTTTTCCCAGGACAGAATTCCTTCCGTCCAGCGTGCAATATTATCCCAAGTCTGTGATCTTCCACCCTCATAAACAAAATCTCGCAGATCCCAGCTTTTTCCACCATTTACTTCTTTCAGGATATATACGATCTTATATCTGGCATTTAAAAATTCCTGCTCGCAAATCACTCCATCGGCTACAATACTGGTATCTTTTTCTCTTAATTTTTGAAATAAAAGCTCCTCTCGTTCTTTAATCGACATAGCTTTTTCCTTCTCTTTGTGAACTAATTATATCTGTATTTATCTAACAAATTTCATCCGGTTCAAACTGCTCCGGATACACACTGCTTCCTTCATATCCGCAGACTCCCATCCTTGGAGAATTCGTAACCGGAAGTAGCCACACCTCTTCACTGTCAATTTCTTCATCAAATTCGCCCTCTTCAAGCTTGTCTGCGCACTCGTCACACCAAAATGGTTCTTCACCATAAATATCCACGGCATTTATCCAGGATGCTCTGTGTTCCCCGCAAATCGAACACTGAAATTCCGGTGGATTGTTTCTGGATAATATCACCACTTTTTTACTCTGCTTTGGTGCATTATAATAATTCAATACTTTGATCGCAAGTTCCGTAGTAGATCCAAAATCATACTCATATCCAAACAACATATCCGATTCAAGTATTTCTTTTAATTTGTGTTCCGTGCTTTCTGCCGGCTCATCCCAGCAAAAATCATCATCTGGTTCCTTTTCATAGCTTACGCCATTAATCTCAAACGCGCTTAAATGTCCACAGCATTCTACCCAGATATCACGGATAAACTGATCCAGATCATCCAATGTTGCATTCTCTTTGATCTGTATAATAAGCCAGTAATCTTTATTGTACGCTCCATATAACAGCAGTTCAAAATATTTTTCGGTTTCTGTTGTCTTTTCATATAAATCAATTCTTCTCTTACACGTTTGCAAATGTTTTACCATGCCTGTTCTGGTGTATTCTTTACTGCAATATTTACAATAGCCTCTCGTACTTTTTCTCATTTGACGTTCTCCTTCACAACTTTATAATCTGATCCATCCAATCTTCCTTCTT
Source organism: Allocoprococcus similis (assembly GCF_054660775.1). Taxonomy (NCBI): domain Bacteria; kingdom Bacillati; phylum Bacillota; class Clostridia; order Lachnospirales; family Lachnospiraceae; genus Allocoprococcus; species Allocoprococcus similis. Next base: position 25,518 of record NZ_BAAHSG010000007.1, on the reverse strand, counting down.
GGTCGGCATCTACGGCGTTTTATACGGTAGAAAAGCAAGTATCATCGCCGTCCGGCAGGCATACTTTTTCATTTAGTGCCTCCAAGCCTTCCACCATAGTTATACTTAGATTGTACCAAGACGCTAGCGCGTCGGCTAGCCCTAAATACGTAAAACCACTACTTTTTTCTTAAAATTTTCTTTTTTACTAATCCCATTTTCTCATTTTCCAAGCAGAATATCCATCCCAACAATATTTAAGTAGTTGACACACCGAAGATTATAGCCGAAAATTATGTATATCAGATACTTAAAAATAACTGATAAGCAGAAAGGACTACTCTATGAGGGAATACGTATATTTATTTGAACTCGATTCAGTAAGAAAAACAGATGAAGAAATAATAGCCGGACAAAAAGCTTTATATAATGAAATTGTCAACAACGGAAATATTGTCGTGCTAACCTATAATCAATTAGTGGATTCCAGAGGATTTTTTAGTTTATTAAAAGATTCCGAATACCAGAAATATTTTATCAGACTTTTTGAAAATGGCGCAATCCGCATATCCCAGTATGGTGATATACGAAGTTTATCCCAGTATTTAATCAACTCTGTTGAATCAGAAAAACAATTTATCTATTCTGCACTGCCTGTAAAATCTTCTCAAAGAAGACTTTTGTCCTTAATCAAACGAAGTTTATTATATTCAGATCTTTCTGAAATATTTGAGTATTCTACAGGTACAAATCGCTCCGAACATGAGCTGATCAAACTATTTGAAGAGCTTGTATACGATGAAACCATAAGCCCGGAAAACTCAGAAGAAACTCAGAAAAAAAAGAAAATTTTAAAACAAAGTTCTTTATTCGATGAAAAAACTGTCAACCATTCAAAAGAGTCTGTCGTACAGGAAATGCGTAATATATTGCAAAAATTATATTGGCTGCTCTCAACCGTACTACGTTTGAGCGCATTACACGATATTTATATTCCTCCGAAAGCTCCCGAAGAATATAAAAAACTAAAAATGCAAAATATTATTACATTTGTAACTGAATTTGAAAATCCGCAAGATCCATTATGGGATAAAGCAATCCATATTATAAAGAATCTCTCATGTTATCAAAATGGTAATAATGACCGATCTGTTTATTTACATAAAATAAAGCAAAAATTCAAAGAAGATGCATCCAAATGCAAAACTCCATATCAATATGCAGAGGCAATTATCAATATCTGCTATAATTACGCCTGCGAGCTAAGTATATGTAATGTTACAAAGCATTATGATGTAAATGAATTGTCCGAGAATTTCAGCGGTGAAAAAATAACTTTTCGTTCTGACTTTTTTAATCGTTTAAACCAGGACTGGCATGATGGAAATCTTGCTGATGAAAAATATTTATTAGATGAAACAATGTATTTTAAAGAATTTGAACAGCTGAAAGCTTTACCCAGGTTCAAAATAGCGGCTCGCTACACAGGATACGTGTCATATAAAACAACAGCGGAAAATGAAAGCATTATTTATCGATATGAATACAATTTCAACAAGAAAGTTCAACACCATAAAAAAGAAATTCATGCCTCAATAAGAAAACACCTGTTACTTGCAATCATATGTCTGTTTCTGGCTTTTGCCATTGATCGTTGCTTAGATCTGTTTCAGGATCAGCTTCAGATATATATGACAGCATTTTCTACCACAAAGAAACTGGCTCTACTGCCATGCATAAAATGGATCCATATTCCTGCCGGTCTAAAATCAGTCGCCGGTCAGGCACTGGAATGGTTGTTTCTTTTGATCGTCAGTGAAGCGGTCACCTCTGGGCTTGCCCATGTGTTTCCAGTACTATCTTCTCTGTCAGATGCACTTGGAGATATAGGCAAACTAATCAAAGATGCTATCGATATTTCTTTTGCCAAACCAGCTATTTACAACAATAACTGCATGGGAGACATTGCGGCCGGTGAAAAAAGAAATAAATCGGTTCCTATTTCATTAGTCCTTTCACCTGAACTAAAAAAATACATCAAATACCAAAAGAATGGGGCTCATGAAGATTTATTTAAAAATTCTTCGATATATCCGATTGCAGATGTGAATGATGAATCAATAACAAAATATCTGATGCAGTTAGAAGAATTATATGGCTATAAATTCGGAGTCGTATATCAGAGTAATTTCAATACACTGATTGTAGATCCTATAAAAAACAGTAATTCCGAGACTCCGAAAAAGTTCTTCCCTTACGAACGAATTGTTTCACCAAACGGAAAAAACGGGGTTGTTATGATACCGAAATACAAAAATAACTTCTTATTGCTAAATCAGTATCGACACGCACCAAGAAAAATGCAGTATAGTTTTCCAAGAGGATTTTCAGAAGATAATTTAACTTCATCTGAAAATGCGGCAAGAGAGCTAAAAGAAGAAATAGGCGCAACCATCGTCAATGAGCCAATTCTGCTCGGAAACGTAATTTCTGACAGCGGACTTACAGGCAACAGGGTTGATGTATATTTGGTAGAAATCGAATCTTTTCAACAGAACCAGCAAATTCACGAAGGAATTAAACAGATTATAGAAATTCCTGTCAATAAAATGGATGATTGGATTCGTCAGGGGAAAATTGATGATAGATTTTCTTTGAGCGCATATGCATTATATCAATCACATATAAACTAAAGTATTTAACTCTAAATATCATCTATAAAAAATTGCCTCAATTCATGTTGGGTACATTGTAGCAGACGAACTGCTATTTTGCACTCTGCCATGTTTTGAGGCACTTACATACTATCTTCCATATCAGCCATCCAACAAACATTCCAACTGTATTTGTTACCACATTTTCAATACGTAGTTTTTGTCGCTTTTGACTATGTACACAGCATTGATTAAATGTTATACTTATATTATATAACAAAATCAAAACGGTTGCAGCAATAGCCGGCGAATCAGCTAACGGCTATATTAAAGAAGCTATTAAGCAAAGAATTCTTCGCGAATCTGAGTAGCCATATTCTTTACATTTTATACGTTCAAGAAAGGAGTATTCTTCTATGCCATTACCAAAAGAGCAGATTTATACAACCGACGATATTTACAAGCTTCCAGAAGGAACCAGAGCCGAACTGATTGACGGTCATATTTATTACATGGCACCGCCGAGCAGACTACATCAGGAAATTACCGGAACGTTATACCGTAAGATTGCAGACTATATTGATTCAAAGAAGGGATCCTGTAAAATTTATATTGCTCCATTTGCTGTTTTTCTAAATGAGAATGATAAAAACTATGTTGAGCCGGATATCAGCATAATTTGTGATAAAAACAAACTTACAGATAATGGGTGCACAGGTGCACCGGATTGGATTATGGAGATTGTATCCCCTGGCAGCAGACGCATGGACTATTCTATAAAACTATTCAAATATCGATCTGCTGGTGTCCGAGAATACTGGATTGTGGATCCAATAAAGAACCGGATCACTGTCTGGAACTTTGAAACAGATGATAACAACGAATTTACTTTTTCCGATCAGGTAAAAGCTGGTCTTTATTCTGATTTAGTTATTGACTTCTCTCAAATTCAACTTTAATCCTTAAATAGCACCTGGAAATCAACAATACTTTGTGACTGATTTCCGAGTGCTATTTTTTTCTTTGTGGTTCAATGATAATATCCGTGAATCCCTCGCTGGCTTCCATGTTTGACTTAACCACCCAATCTGTATTTCCCGTCAACAGTCCTGCAAGAAAATCTTCTCTTCACTTCATCCGGTACATCAATCAGACCAAACCGGTAGAACATTCCGTATATGTAAGTCACGCCTCGGATATCGCCCAGAGCTTTAGGACGATCAACCACTTTCCCCACCTTTTTAATATTCCGTAGTGCCAATAACACCGAACTCCATGCCAGACTTTTACTCTTCTCCCGCCTGTCAATCCACAGTTCTTTCGTGTATTGTCCATTTCTGCCTTTTCTAATTTCATAAGAAAATGGCAATCCTGAGTAGGTTTTAAATTTTACCCCGGCATAAGCCAGAACCACTCCCCAGAAGTTTTCTTCTGTCGGATCAGCCCTCCACCGCTTCATTGCTCTGTATCTCCGCTGCCGCTCAGCTCCAACACTGATCTGCTCTTTGGCTGCTGTACTTGAGAAGTACACACCTTTCTGATATGGTAAGTACGAGGTAACGGAGGCTTTGGAAAGCTGAAGAGTATTTGCGGTTGAGAGGATTGCTTCTTTATAGCACTCTGTTTCTCGGTACTCCTCAAAGGTATCCCGTACCTTCTCCGCCATTTCTGATTCATACACACCAGCCGTGATGAGGAGCTTCCTCACCTTGATAGGATTCAAGTTCAAAGCGTCGGCGATGACCTGCAGGGAGTCATTTGAATTATAGAGAACCATAGCACCATCCATCTGCTCTTTCAAATTCTTTCCTGCATCGTATTCTGGCTTCAGCTTCTTCCGGCCTCCACCGGGCTTCCGAGATTTATGTGTTCTTTTCTCTCCCATGATTATTCGTGCAGTTCCAGCGGCAATCCGTCTGGGTCATAAAAAAAAGTCATCTTCTTGCCGGTAAAATCGTCAACTCGGATCGGCTCACATTCAATGCCTATCTCCGCCAGCTCATTCACTATCTGCTTCACGCTGTCTACGCAAAATGCAAGATGACGCAGTCCACAGGCCTCTGGACAGTTCACACGCTTCGGAGAATTTTTCTCAGCGAAAATCTCCAGCTCTGTATATTCATTAACACGAAGATCCAGCTTCCAGTCCTTTCGTTCTGAGCATGGTGATAATATTTTTCCTTTTATAGTTGTTTAAGTATATCACAAGTCTGCAAATAAATCAGTCTTGTACACACCATTCTCCAGCATCTTCTTGAAGCTATCCTTTACTGCTGCGACATCCTCGTGGTAGCTCATGCCGTACCAGGTGTCTTCCGATTATTTCAATTTTTTCATGAGTGGTGCTTCAAGCAGTTTGATTCTGCATATATCAATTACTGTACATACCACATAAATCAGTATCACACTCACAACAGCGTGAATCACCGCATTTCCAGCCTCATAAGCACCAACATTGTTAAACGTATCTTGCCACAACCATCGCCGCATGGTATTACTATTAGCGTGAATCAATAATACTCCAAATGTAGAGGCAGCAATTGTATTGATAATCTTGTCATATCCAATTTTTATATTTTTGAAAAATAGGAAGGCACTAACACCTGTCGCTAAAGCTAAGACCTTATTAGAGTCAGATACAAAGAAATAGCTGAACCCGATGTTTTTCCCTACCATGCGACTAAGCGTAGCTAACACCGCAACACTTCCCCATGATATAATCAACGACGCAATCATCAGCGTTCCCGTAATCTTCGTATTACTAAACCAGTCTTTCGGATAAAGACGAATATACGATGCAATTATGAAGAGGATACTAAACCATGTTACATAGTTGAATACAACATTTGCTTTTGCAAAAGACGGCAGAACCACATAAACTCCCAGACACCACACCATTAACCAGAAATGTTCTTTTTCTGTTAGAGCATGAATCAACTTATTCAAGAACGGAATCAATAAGTAAAACAGTAAAAAGCAACTGGTAAAGTTATCTGCCACCGTGAAAAATGGAAATATCATCTTCAAGAAACCTTTGGCTGAAAATGCTTCATATCCAGTAAAGAAGAATATACACCACAATGCAATGGCATAAAAATATCTTTCGGCCAATAATTTACCAAACTTCTTTTTGGTAATATGCGATGTACACATAAAGTATCCAGTAATCAAAACAAAGCAATTAATACCTGTTTTTCCTGCCCATCCGAATAGCAAAAGAAAATAATCCTGAAAATGCAAACTTGCCTGTGCATCAATGCAATCAAGTAACCCTGAATTCACAAGATAATGGTGGGCTACGATCATCAGCATTGAAAGGATTCTGAAAAGTTCAATATTAGAACTCCGTACTCCCCCCCTCAAATTTTTGTCTTTAATCAATTTTGTTTCCATTTAATCTTCCTCACATTGTAGTTGACACCGTATATTGCTCGAATAATTTTATTCTATCAAAATGTCACTTTTCGTTTTATTTGCGCAATCTATTATTTTGATGCCATTTTTCTTTCTAAGGCTTTGCCATATCTTAATATAGGCTTTTCAACCCATTTTGTCACGATCACAGCAAAGGCAAGAGACAAAACAAAATGTATTATGCATGCACTAACCGACATATATTGATTTTCTTCACATACTCCAAACCGAACCATAATTGAAAATATAATGTCAAAGCAAAGAAAAAAAGGAAATCCTATTTCTCCAAGCATGATTAAAAGCTTGCTCTTCCATTCTCGTTTCCTCATAAATACAAAAAGTACAATTCCTATATTATATGCAACCACATAATATAACCAATTGTCATAAGATAGCTTTGTTGACATAATTAAAACAGCTTCAAATATCACCAGACAACACATACTATCCGCTTTCTGCTTCTTACCATTCTCTTGAATGAAGAATTCAATTCCCAATAAAGCAACTAAGAATAGCAATGGAAACGCTGTTGGTATAGGTTTTCCCGTAGCATACCTTAAATAGCCTGCTCCCAACGATACCATCCCCCAAAAAAGAATCCAATATTTTGGAGCATTGCTTTTCACCACATATTTTTTAAAGAAAAAAATAAAAACAAAAAAGCAAATTTGTATCGGCATCATCCAGCTTGCTCCAAGAATGTTTCCGTATCCCATAAACTCATTAAATAATGTTATGTTTGCCATCCAACACGGTGCAGAAACATTCTTTATCTGAAATATAAATGCAGCCATTAAAAGCACCCAATACTCCGGATACATGCGAAATAGCCTATTTACCAAATATTGCATTCCAGTTCTTTTTTTATAGGATGTATAGGTTAAATATCCCGTTATCAAGAAGAAAATCGTTACACCAACTCTACCAATTGTAAACAACAAGTTCTGCGTAACCATCAGTTTAAGATGTGATATGTAAACAAGCAATGCAGCAATCCCTCTAAGCGTTGCTAACCACTCTGCTCTGCTCTGCTCTGCTCTGCTCTGCTCTGCTCTGCTCTGCTCTGCTCTGCTCTGCTCTGCTCTCAAGATTATATCTCTCCTGTTTCTTTCGTCAATATATTATTATTTTCATTTCCTCAATTAGCGGTTGCTGTACATTTTCTCATAGTAATTCTGGTACTCACCGCTGATGATGGTCTCCCACCACTCACGGTTATCGAGATACCACTGAATGGTCTTCTTGATTCCATCTTCAAACTTAGTCTCCGGCAGCCAGCCCAGCTCATTGTGGATCTTAGTCGGGTCAATGGCATACCGCATATCGTGACCCTTACGATCACCTACATGGGTAATCAGGCTTTCCGGCTTGCCCAGTTCCTTGCAGATGATCTTTACAATCTCGATGTTCTGCTTCTCATTGTGACCACCGACGTTGTAGACTTCACCAACACGACCCTTGTGAATAATCAGATCAATGGCCTTGCAGTGATCTTCCACATACAGCCAGTCACGGACGTTCAGGCCCTCGCCATAAACAGGCAGCGGCTTGTCAGCCAGAGCATTAGCAATCATCAGCGGAATCAGCTTCTCCGGGAAGTGATACGGTCCATAGTTGTTAGAGCAACGAGAAATGGTCACCGGTAGGCCGTATGTACGGTGGTAAGCCAGAACCAGCAGGTCAGCGGCAGCCTTGGAACTGCTGTACGGAGAACTGGTGTGAATAGGAGTCTCCTCAGTAAAGAACAGGTCAGGACGATCCAGCGGCAGGTCGCCATAAACCTCATCGGTAGAAACCTGATGATAACGCTGGATACCATACTTGCGGCAAATGTCCATCAGCACACTGGTACCAATGATATTGGTCTGGAGGAAGATGCCCGGATCCTCGATGGAACGGTCAACATGGGACTCCGCCGCGAAGTTTACCACAATGTCCGGATGCTCTTCTTCAAACAGTTTATCCACAGCCTCACGGTCGCAGATGTCTGCCTTCACGAAGCGGAAATTCGGGTTATCCATAACAGGTGCCAGTGTGGACAGATTGCCTGCATAGGTCAGCTTATCCAAACAGATGATCCGGTAATCCGGGTATTTTTTCAGCATATGGAACACAAAGTTACTACCAATAAAACCAGCGCCGCCGGTAACAATAATATTCATTCTCTTTTTCCTCGTCTTTCAAAAAATAATTCTATCTTCTGCCACTCTTCTCAGATGTTCGCCATAAGGAGACTTTCCATAAGCATTCGCAGATTCGAGCAATTTTTCTTTATCAATCCATTTCTCATGGTAAGCAATTTCTTCTGGTGCAGAAATTACCATATCCTGTCGATTCTGAACCGTCTGAACAAAGGTGGACGCTTCCATCAAGCTGTCCATCGTACCAGTATCCAGCCAAGCAAACCCACGACCCAAAATCTGTGCTTTCAGCTTTTCCTGCTTAAGATACATGTCATTCAATGTGGTTATTTCAAGCTCTCCACGTGCTGAAGGAACAACCTGCTCTGCCATTTCAGACACACCAGCAGGATAGAAATATAAGCCTGTAATGCAATAGTTTGATTTCGGATTCTTCGGCTTTTCTTCAACAGAAATCACATTTTTATTCTTATCAAATTCCATGATGCCAAACCGCTCAGGGTCTTTGACATAGTAGCCAAAAATAGTTGCATATCCATTTTCTGCATTATGTACTGCATCAGACAAGTTTTTTCTAAACCATCCACCATAGAAAATATTATCTCCAAGTACCATTGCGCAAGCATCATTTTCAATAAACTCTTTTCCAATGATGAACGCCTGCGCTAAACCATCAGGGCTTGGTTGTACAGCATATGATAAATTAGTTCCGAAATGTTTTCCATCTCCCAGCAACTCCTGAAATCTCGGTGTATCTTGCGGTGAAGAAATAATCAAGATATCTCGAATTCCGGCAAGCATCAATGTTGACAACGGGTAGTAAATCATCGGTTTATCATACACAGGTAACAACTGTTTGCTTGTCACCCTAGTTAATGGATAAAGACGTGTACCTGAACCCCCCGCTAAAATAATTCCCTTCATTAGTTTTCCCACTTTCTATATTAATCACAAATTGTTATTAAGCTTTAATACATTTCTGCCGTAATAGACATTACGTTGCCTACTGCTCACAACGAAGAGGTATGTAATTCGAGCAGCATCGCCTGTATCTAAAAGCGTACAGGCGTTCTCATCTATTTTTGTTTGTGTTTTATGGTTTCTCTTAACCGAGAATGATATCGCAGATACGATCAACATCTTCCAGTGCAAGATCTGCATACAACGGCAAGGTCAGCACACGCAGTGCCAAATGCTGTGCCACAGGAGTTTTCTCCGTTCCAGCAGTCGGATAATTACGATAGCACTCAAAACTATTGGTTAGCGGATAGAAATACTTTCTCGCCGTGATGCCCTGCTCTTCCAACATCGCAAAGACTTCATTACGAGTATACTTATAGCCGTCGAAAACAACTGGGAAGTACGCATAGTTACTTTCCACATTTTCCTGAATAACACTAAGCTGAATGCCTTCTACACAAGACAGACGCTCGCGATAACGCTCTACTACTTTCCTTCTCTTTACAATTTCATCGCTCAGATGGCGCAGATTGCAAATCCCCATTGCTGCCTGAAACTCATTCATCTTGGCATTACCACCAACAAAGCACACTGATTCAGGTCCATGAATACCAAAGTTCTTCTGATCATTCAGCAATTGAACCCAGCTATCATTTTTGAAGCAGACTGCACCGCCTTCAATGGTATTGAATACTTTTGTAGCATGGAAGCTGAACATTGATGCATCACCAAAGCATGCAGAAGATACACCTTTGAATTTTACAGCGAAAGCATGAGCAGCATCATAGATGACTTTCAGGCCATACTTCTTTGCAATTCTATCAATTTCCTCTACATCACAAAGATTTCCGTAAACATGTACAGGCACAATAGCAACCGTACGATCCGTAATAAGGCTCTCAATCTTTGTGACATCAATAGTATAATCTTTCTCATAAACGTCACAGAAAACTGGAACCAAGCCATTTCGAACAATTGCGTGTGTAGTAGATGCAAAAGTAAACGGTGTAGTAATCACTTCACCGCCTTCTGGCAGGTTCAGCGCTGCGATAACATTCTCCAATGCCAAATGGCCATTTGTATAAAGAGCCACATGCGGTATTCCTAAGTATTCCTCTAATTCGGACTGCAACTGTCTGTGTTTTACCCCCATGTTGGTTAGCCAATGGCTGTCCCAAATAGAACGAATCTCTTCAACATATTCGTCAAGAGTCGGCATAGATGAACGAGTAACTAAAATTTTATTATCCATATTTCCCTCCACAATCAGATACTCTTTAACAATGCATCTGTAACATCTGTTTCCTGAATCTTCCAGTCTTTTCCTAGATTACTATTCAGCACTTTCTTATAGAAACTGTATGCAACGCTAACATCAACAAAAGAAAGACCGATGGAATTGAAATAGCAAATTTCATCATCATTTTCCCGACCAGGCTTTGTTCCGTCTATAATGTCGGCTATATTAGCATATATATCGCTATCTTTTAGCAATCCGTCTTTATACATCCGGGCAATGGTTGGTGAACCCCTATGCTTTAAAGAATGCCAATCATCACATACAATTTTTGTTGCTTTTTGCGGTACAGCGTATTCATCTTCCCATCCACCTACATGGCAGTAATAGGTTCCATTTTTTACAGCATCTGCTTTTAGAAGAGGTTCTTGGCAACTAACCGCTGTAACAATTATATCGGCGTTTTGGGCGGTCTTGTCATAATCAGAATTACACGGTATAAAATCGACATCAGGATACTTTTTTTTCATTATATCAATAAATTGATTTTCCCCTTTTCCACTTCTGGATGCCACATAACAAGTATCTATTTGCGGGAACATCTGTTTAATCGCAACAAAGTGAGCCTTTGCTTGTTCTCCAGAGCCAATCGTTCCATATATATGGCTATCTTTACGAGCTAAATATTTTGCCCCAATTGCCCCCATACAAGCCGTGCGTAATGCAGTAATCAGCGTGCCATCCATTACCGCAATCGGAAATCCCTGCTCCAATTCTGATAAAATAATTACGCCGGAAACATTCTGAGATGAAAACTTATGTGGGTTTTCTGGAAAAACGGATACCCATTTAATTCCACAAACACCGTCCTTCATCAATGTTGATGGCATGCAGTTAATTCTATCCTGCGTTTCCAGATTAAAGATTTGCGAAATTTTATCTGGAAGCATAACTCCACCATTTTTATAATCAACAAGAACTTCTTCAATTACCCTAATAACTTCCTGAATATCACAGCATTTTGCTTCCATAATATCTTCCATGGATATCAGCTTGACATTTAAATCGTTTTTCAAGAAAACCCCTCCCCTCATAAAATCCTATCTACTGAAAACTTTTCGTATTGCATATTATTACCAAGCTCATCAAATACCAGCATACTATCCTGCAACTTTGAAATCTCACTTTTAAGATCTTCCGTATCAGCGCACAAAATATCCACTTCGGCCATTCTTTGATTTACGTCGTAACTCCAAGAAATTTCACTTCCAATCTCACATCTTGGAATCAGCGAAACCACTTTACAATTATCAGTCCGGTCGAAGCCCTGCATTTTTGCAACTTTACCTGCTTTTAACGTAGGGAACAAAACCGCTGCACGCTTACCATTCAGATTAACACCGTCATCCAACGGCTTTACATAACCGCAATTACCTTCTAATGCGTAATGAACCATTGCTTCCATCAAATCAATGCCAAATTCTTTGGTATACACTCTTTCGTAATCAACACCCGGAAATCTCAGGCCTGGATCAAAAAACCTAAATTTACCATTGTCTTCAAACCCTTGCATAAAAATCGGACCGTTCTTGTATCCCATTGTTTTAAACATTTTCACGACATTTTGATGTGCCGTTTTCAAATATTCATCTGTAAATCTTGATGGAGAAACAGCGCATGCCACAACTTTTTCAAGGTGATTTTCCTCAGAACCACAGTAACTGTCTACCGTTCTGATCAAATAAGCTTCACCATCCACAAAGAAATATGTAACCTGAAACTCATGAGCAGCCTTCATATATTTTTCGATAAGGATATCCCCATTTGAAGATTCGCTTTTTGCAAAGCTAATTGCATTTTTGAGTTGTTCTACCGTGTAGCACACGGACTGTCCACGCGATCCTCTACTATCAACCGGCTTAACAAACAATGGAAAGATTGCTCGTCCAGATAAGGCTTCTTCTTCCGTGTACTCAGGAATAACATCAACGCCGTTCTCCACACACATTTTTTTGAATGCGTGCTTATCAGTCATATAGAAAAACTGATCTTTTGTTCCATAACACGGCAAATTAAGTGCCTCACAGATTTGTTGATAAGGTCTTTGACACGGGTCAATGTATCCGCAAATGACACCATTCATTTGCTCTTTTTTACATCGTTCAACAATCTGATCTACATCTTTAATATTAAGCATCCATGCTTCATCTGCGACTTTCTTTGCAGGAGAATCTACAAGATAATCTGTAACAATTGTGTATACACCCATCTTTTTAGCTGCCTCAACCAACTTTATCTGTTGGGCGGTTCCACCAAGAATTAAAAGCTTTTGCTTCATAAATTTCCTCTCTTTCCATTAGTACTTAATCAGTTATGCTCTTATTTCATCTAGCGTATCCATTTTAACTTCTGTAAAACAGCTTTGAAAACTTTTGTGGCTACTGTTCTGTTTAGTAATACCATAAATACAATAATTAAAATTTGCCCCATATAAAAATGATTTTCCTGATAACCAAATATAATCTGTACTACTATTAGCGAATACATTAAATGATGTTTTAAAATATTGTTATGGCAACTAATGTATTTTTTAGATGCAAGATATCGCAACCCCCACATCGAATAGAATGATAGCAACGTTGCAATAGCAGCCCCCATTGCTCCAAAGGTTGGTATTAAGACCGCATTAAAAATCGCATTAATAACACCTGCTGATACCGTTGTCCATGCAATAACTTCGTTTTTCTTAACTGCATTAAAAATACCACCCCAAAAACTACTCAATCCACTAAACAACATTGCCAAAATTAAAACTGGTGCATACTTCCATGCGATAAAAAACTCTTTTGCAAACAAAATCTTAGAAATAAGTATATTACTCAGTATCAATCCTGAACAACAAAGCACCAACACAAAATTAAATAATTCATAGGTATTGCTAAAGAAACCATCCTTATCTTCTTTATCAAAATCTCTTATGGCTGATATTCCCCACGCTTGACCAAAAATGTTGCATACCATGGACATAATACTTGGCAATTTATAAGAAATAGAGTACAGTCCATTTATTGCCGCACCCTTTAACCATATAACAAAATACTTGTCTAAACTATTATTAATCCACCATCCTAGTTGTCCAAACATTGTTGGTATTGCATACTTTCGCATTTCAGAATGTAGATTCTTTTTATATTCATGCGAAACTTTTTCAATTTTCAATGGCAAAATATGAATCAATGCATAAGCAGTTGCAAGACTTGGACCTATCACTAGTGACAACAAATATCCAAACATTCCCCATTTCAAGACTAAAAGAAAGAGAAGATTAGATGCTAATCGTACTATTGTTCCGAGCAAGGATGAGACTGCCATCACTCGGACTTTATCTATTGCGCGCAGGAATTGGTTTGCCAATGTTTCAAATGTTTCTGCTGCAAAAACAAGCCAAAGAAATATATAATAATATCCTTCCCAATTAAATAAATGCAATAAATATATCAGTACTAAGCCAAACGCTAATATTACACAGGCAAAACTGTCAATCCTTGCTCCGTATAAAAAAACCCTATCAGATTTTTCATTTTTATCAATACCAAATCGTAACACTGAAGAGCCAATATTAATTGTCAATACATACACTAAAAGAGTAGAACTCGTAGTAATAATATCTGCCATCCCATATTCAGCCGTAGATAAAACATTAGTATATAAAGGAACTAAGAAGAAAGATAAAAATTTTGATCCAAAAGATGCTAAAGACAACAAAATTGTATTCTGTAACAAATATGAATATTTTGATTTTTCGATATGTCCACCTTTATTTTTCATCAATTTGTTTCCTCTTAATTTTACTAATTATCTTATTCTTTATATAATCCGTTTCACCATTAACAAGCTTTAGATATACTCTTTCAATTCTTCTATACAAAGAAATCAATGGTTTATTGTAGGCCATTATTCTATTTCTTTTTTGTTCATAATCTACATCAGGTATAATATAGTGTGGATGTTTCATTGGAAACTCAATTTCATGTGTTTCCATATTAAGTACCCTTCTAAAGCCCTTCGGCATTTGCTTAATTTCATCCATATGCATTGACTCTTTGTTGCAACCAATATTACTCACTAAATTGTATTTAGGAATTATTTGAAGTCTATTTTGAGCGTACATATCAAATTCATACCAAAACTCTGATCCAGCCACATGACCCTCATATTTCTCATTCTGTCCATATGCGCACAGACGCTTCCAAGCAATAGGATTTTTCTTTGTTCGCTGCTTTAATAGACTCATGACATATGGGTCTTCGTAATAGGAAAATCCCCCCCTATTAATAATAGATCTTCTCCACACTGCTGTCCCCCAAATGGAACCTTGTCTAGAAAAGAAGTAATCCGCTGTAACATTTTCGCTTTTACCCAAGTGATTCATGCCACAAATACATTCAATTCTTTCGTCGTCTTTATACTTTTCAAGAAGTTCTGCACAATACTTAAAAAAACTAACGGATGGTAATATATCATCCTCCAACATGATACATCTATCTACAGTGTTCCAAATTAACTCTTCACGTTTCTGACCCATTGCATAAAGGCCTAAATTTTTATCCATATATAATTTGTATACTATACATTCCCAGTCAATTTCCTCATCATAAATCTTTCTGTTTTGATAAATCAACTGCCACTCTCTTTCATTTCTACCGCCATCTGATGTTACAAAGAGAATACTTGGCCTCGCCTGTTTAATAACTTCAAACTGCTTGCGCTGACACTCCGGACGTGTCCAAATGTTAACTTTTACCGGTACATCTATCAAATATGGTTTCATATAAATTCTCCCTTACCATTTAATTATGCTTTCATACGGAAGCACCGAAAACTGGTCATAATATATATGTTCAAATATCCATAAACCGATTAGCACTATAATAATTGCCAGTTTTATCAACTTTGCATTTTTCCCCCACTTAGCATATTTAAAAACATATGGAATACTTAAAAAATTTATATAATAATATGCATATATCAAACGATCTGTCGCACCTGTAAATGAACTTATACCGATACAACACGTCGCTATCAGCAAATCATTTGCATATATTCTATATCTCTTATCTTTTTCATTAAATCCAACAATCGTGGCATAATATACTATTAATACAACTGCTGATAAAAATAAATTGTAATGTTGTCCCAATCTAATATTCCTTGAGAATCTTGTTAACGAAATAATTCTTATTACAAATGGCTGAGAGATTGCTAGAATGCCAATAACTGCTATTGGCAATATGTAATAGATTTTCTTTTTCAACTTTATATTTCCAAGAAAATAGAACGGAAAATATATAATTGAAATTGTATGCATAGTCGTTGCAAGAGCTGCACAAATAAAATATTGCATAGGTTTTCGTTCTTCAACATACCTCAAAGAATACGCAAATATTGCAATTGCAATACATTGTCGGACAAAATTATAACTAGCCAAGTAATACGAACCCAGTACTAGCATCAAAACGCTAAATGGAATGTTTACAGAATCTTTTTTTATACTTTGATATACAAGGATAAGCGAAATCAAAGCAGTAATTACAAAGATCCATTGATAATCCGATGTAAAACATGCAATTATTTTATTAAGTGCCGTAAACCCCCATTCATTATATCTGATTAAGGAGTGAGTTTCTGAATTTATGACTTTATTCGCAATCCACCTAAAAGTAGGAGCATATGTATAAAAATAATCCTGTCCGATTCCATACCGAATTGCTGCTGGGATAAAGTACACTAAAAAAGATAATCCAAATGAAATCTTATCCGGATAAACAATTGTTTGCCCCTCTATTATTTTTAGTTTTCTGCCTTTTACATGAACTGATAAATAAGCGAAACCAGTTGCTATAAAAGCAAATATCCAATAAATCATTGTTCTATACTCTATCCTCCTTTAATTGTCCAGAAATAATTGAATTAACATATGTTCTTTTACTAAAACTTCTAAACAATCCATATGCCCGTTGCCACTGTTCTTCTACATAGCTACTGAATTCATATGTATCTTTGTTACAATATTCAGACAGCATAGTTTCTATTGAACTTGAATCTTCAACTTTAAATAAATATCTTTTTGAACCAAGAAGCTCTGGAATACCACCCGTATTAGAACCCAATACGAGTTTTTTTCGTGCCATTGCTTCAATAGCTACCGTAGGTAATGGATCCTGCCTGCTTGGAACAAGCAAAATATCGATTGCATCATAAAAAGCCTTCATCTCAGAGCTATTGAGCCTTAAAAAAAACTGCACATTTTTTTTATCTTTGATACAATTTAATAAATCTTGGCAACTATCTTCTATAAGGTTGTACGCAATTTTCCACTTTATATTATCTCCCATAGATTCAATGACTTTTACTAATATATCAAATCCTTTTCGTTTAGATATCATGCCAACATATCCCACTACGATTGGATCATTTTTCTTAATTAATTTATCTGTTGTAAAATAATCATCTGAAACGCCATTATAAACAACTTTCATTCGGTTACAATTCCACGATTTTTTACACGCTTCTGATACAGTTAAAACCACATCTAATTCATCAAAAGCTCTTTTTGCTTCATACCTCTTACAAACTGTTCCGATTGAAGCCTGCATATCATGTACATGTCCAATACAGGGAACTTTTAATTCTCTCACAATTTTTCGAGAAAGAATCACTTCATGTGTATTATTAAAATAAAAAGCGTCAGGCCTCAACTGCTCAATAACTGTCATCAAAGCATGCTTTAATCTATATTGCGTGACTTTCGGCAGAAAACGCAATTCATTTTTGATATAACATATCTTCAACTGGAAAACCTTGCTTGCTCCAAATCTTTCGCTAAAGTGTTGAGCTGCATTTCCTTCATATATAAAAACAAAATATGGATCAATCTCACTATTTCCATCAAGGTACTGTATAAGGACATTTTCAGCTCCTGAAAAATCCAGACCTAAAATAACAAATATTACTTTTTTCATTGTCCGCCTCTCATTGTGCTAATTACAGCAGACAAAATCTCCGCTGATTTCTTCCAACTATATTTTGATAACACTTTCCTGATGCATTCTTCCGTATCTACCACATTGTCATCAAAAACGTCATTATATTTATATGGATTAATATAGTGCACACTATCCTCAAATACTTCATGCATTACAGCTGCATCAGACACATAAACATTTTTTGCTCCTGCACTCATTGCTTCTAACGGTGGAATTCCAAACCCTTCATAAAAAGTTGGGAATAAAAACGCCTTGCAGTCCCTCATTAAAGTTTTTGCTTCTTCATCAGAAACATAACCAAGTAGCTTCATATTATTGGGACATTCAAATCCCATACCATCTGCAAATACTTTTTTATTAATTGATCCTGCAACTGCAAATACACAGTTAGGATTTCTTTTTGCTTCTTCCGCAATCCACCTAAAGTTTTTATTAGGCTCTAAGCTGCACATAGAGAAATAGTAGTTATTTTTTTTCAGATCATACTTATTAAGTGCATCTTCATCATATTCGATTTTTTTATAATGCTGCCATGCATTAGGAATCACCGTAATTTTATCTGGATTTATTTGGAAATACTTCACAATTTCAGACTTAGAAAACTCTGACACCGTAATAATTTTCCTAGCCCTTTTTGTTGCATTGCCAAGCAATAAATCATACCACAGCAAAAATTTTTTTGAAAAATACTGCGGGGTTGCTTTTACTTTGACATCATGAATGCATACAATCCCCGGTGCCGGAAGTGGTGCAACATTACATAAGTTCAATGAAATGCCTTTATTTTTATGAACATACCATGGAAAAGAGAGATGTTCCCATAATCTGTTGTGTAGTTTTCCTAGTTTTACTACTTTGATATTTTTATAAGTTGGGATATCTTTAACCTCTGGTGGAACAGCCATTTCAATACCCTCTGGCTCAATTATTTTATCCAGTTCTGATAATATTTCTCTTGCATATCGCTCTACACCAGTAACTCTATGAATCAAAAAACGTCCATTGATTATTACTTTCATCGCTATATATTCCTTATCTTCTTTATTTCTGCTGGAGTCCCCAGTGCATAACAATCATCTGGCACATCCTTCGTTACAACAGAATTTGCAGCAACAATTACATTGTTTCCTATTTTTCCAACTATCACCGCACCTGTTCCAATAAACACATTATTTCCAATTGTCGGAACATCCTCATCTGGCAATCCATTTTTAAACTTCGCACCAATCATCACATTATGGAGAATCTTGCAACTTTCACCAATCTTCACCTTATAATGAACTGTGTAGCCAAGTCCTCTATGCCAGAACTTTGTACCGGATCCAATCTCAGCTTTAGCTGAAACAGCATTTGCGCATATCCAATAATTTAAAAATTCGAACATACGCACAAGCGGAGTCAGTCCCCCCACTTTATAAAGGGAATGCGCTATTTTCCAAAATACCGTTATATCATTCTCCTGCATTTAAAAAGTTGCAAACAGCTTCTTAATATTGTTACAAAACTGTGTTGACAAAAAGTTGTTTTCAACTCGCTCTTTTCCTGCCTTGCCATATTTCAAGCTTAATTCTTTATTTTGAGCGAGTGTCTTCATAGCATCTGCATACTTTTCTACATTACGATTTTCAACTTCGATTCCTGTCACTTTATTCAAACTAACATAGTTGACACCAGAGCCCGGAATGGTAAATGTAACTACCGGTTTTTTGTAGTACATTCCCTCTGCCAGTGCCAAGCCAAATGCTTCATTCTTTGTAATAGAAGGAAAACAAAATATATCAGACGCTAAAATTAACGCTTTTAACTCCACATCATCAATGCGACCTGTAAAAACAATTTTGGCGTCACCTTTCGCTTCTTCATGAAGCTTTTCCGTTAATTCACCTTTTCCAGTAATAAAAATTCGGAATTTATCGTCCAAAAGCTTACTAGCTTGAACCAAGTAAGTGAACCCCTTATATTCAGTGTGACGTCCAACTGCGACGCATATCGTCTTATCCTTGTTTTCTTCCCGAATCTCTGCCGCACGTTTTTCTATTTCTGATGTGATTGTCATTCGTTCTACATTAATGCAGTTCGGCACAACAATGCACTTCTCTTTTACTGACTGAAGCCATTTGCTTCCCTCTATATAATTCGGAGATGTCGCTATAACTTTATCTGCACGAGTAAGTAAACTTCTATTTTGTGGAGCAAACAACAACTTCAAGTACTTCTGCCGAACAATATCAAGATGCCAATACACTACGAGTTTGGCTTTCGAGTTTTTCAGTTCTCTCAGCAATAAAGCTGCAACAAATGGGTTTGGATAGTGAAAAACTACAATATCAGGATTAAATTCCTTCATAACTTTATGTAAGTGCTTTCCATACGATGCTGACAGCGACTGTGCTGCAATCTTTGTAAAACAGCCGCATTTTATTACTTCAATTTCATCAACAATATCGAGTTTGTCTTCTTTACCATCATTAAACGCAATAACCTTTTGCTCATGCTCACCCTTAAGTGCTAAAATTACATCTCTTGCAATTTGCTCAGTGCCACCTGAAAAGGGATAATAATATTTTGATATATGTAAAATTTTCTTCATTATTTTCTATTCCTCTCACCGCAAATTATCAGCATCGAACTTTAATCAACTCTGCATCACCAACGGTCAAACATCTGCCCAGTCCTGCAGGTAAAAACAGTGTTTCACCTTTGCTGAACCGCATCGGCTTCTGTTCCGCATCCATCGTCTGCACTTCACCATATCCATCCAAGCACATTAACACCTGAAAAGATGCATCCATAACAGAGAATGCAAAGCCTTTCGTTACTTGTATTCTTTCTATTTCAAAATATTTGCAGCGGCAGAGCAATTCGCGGGAACAGCCAGAATAGTACTTCACCATTCTCGGTTTCTGGCTCACATCCGGTGCAACCTTCATGTTCATGACCTGCACAGCTTTGTCAAAATGCAGTTCACGCTTTTTGCCATTCTTATCCACACGGTCATAGTCGTAGACACGGTAAGTTACATTGGAGCTTTCCTGTATTTCAGCTACAAGAATTCCCTTCCCAATGCCGTGTACTGTACCAGCCGGAACAAAGTAAGTATCGCCCTTGTGAACTGGAACCTTTTGCAGATGTTTATCCAACGTTCCGGTTTCAACTGCTTTCCGGAGAATTCCTTCCGTCATCTCATGCTGGAAACCATAAATCAGACTGGCTCCTTCGTCAGCATTAATGACATACCACATTTCAGTCTTGCCGTTGTCGCCTTCGTGCTCTCTTGCATACTCATCACTAGGATGAACTTGTACTGAGAGGTCTTTCTTGGCATCGATAAACTTAACCAGAACCGGAAGCTCCCCGTTTTCTACTTTTGTGCCAAGGTATTCCGGATGGGCTTTCAGCACTTCAGCCAGTGTTTTTCCTTTATATGTACCATTTGCCACATAACTTGGACCGTCCGGATGAACCGAACACTCCCAAGTTTCTGCTAATGGTGTTAGATCAATCTTTTTACCATATTCTTCCCGAAGTCGAGTACCACCCCACAAATAATCTTTACCCGTCGGAATCAATTTCATGATTTCCATTACTCTGTCTCCCACTGTTTTTTATTCCATCGGAAATTTAATCTTATCTGCGACGCTGATTTCTTCACCAAGCTGAACTTCAATCATATCCAGTGTCGTAATAGCTTCGGCTGTATGCTTACAACCTGCTGCAATGGTAATTACATCGCCAGTGCGCAATACCTGTTCCATACCGTCAACAATTGCCTTACCTTTACCAGAAACAACCGTCCACACTTCCTCACGGTAGTTATGCATGTGATACGTCATGCGTTCGCCAGCTCTCATGGAAACCTTGACCGTCATGGAACCCGGTTGCACATCAATAACCGTATAAGTACCCCAAGACTTCTCAGCATACATTGCCTCAGTCTCGATTTTTTCCACATAAGGCTTCATATAACCGCTACGTTCTTTATCAGCAATCAAGATACCATCGCCGCTGGCGGCAACAATCATATCCTTGCAACCCATACAGAGAATCGGGATATTCAGCTCGTTCACCACATTGGTGTTCTCGCAGGTTTCATCCAAGATAGCTTTACCCTTAGTCTTATCTGCCATGACCTCCGACATCATGTTCCAAGTGCCGACATCTTTCCAGTCGCCACTATAACGCAAAACCTGAATGCTGGACTCTTTCTCGACCACAGCATAGTCGAAACTGATCTTGGTTAGGGTATCATATTTATTGAACAAATCGCGATAATCCTCAAAGTCGATCATGCTGTGTGCTTTGTCCAGCAGATAGCCCAGCTTGAACGCAAAGATACCCGCATTCCACAGCGCACTCTGAGCCAGATATTTCTTAGCTGTTTCCACATCCGGCTTTTCCTTGAATTCCTTAACCTTGCTGACATTTTCGCCGCTTTCCGGGATAATGTAACCATACTTCTCGCTAGGATAGGTCGGCTCAATGCCCATCAGGGTCAGATTTGCGCCATCCTGCTCCGCAAGCACCTGCAGAGTCTTGACAGCTTCGTAATAGGTGTTATCCACATACGGGTCAACCGGGCAGACAACAACTGCTTCATTCTCATCAACGCCCAGCTCATCGTGGAGATAGGCTGCCGCCAGTGCAATGGCAGGGAATGTATCGCGGCGGCAAGGCTCTACACAAATAGAAGCCTTCTCACCCAGCTGGTTCTTGATTGCACTTGCCTGCGATTTACTCGTTGCAATGGTGATTTTTGCGTCAGCATCTACCGTAGTAATCTGACGATAGACACGCTGCACCATAGATTCATACTCGTCATCATTCTTGAACAGCTTGATGAACTGCTTACTGCGCACATCATTAGAAAGAGGCCAGAGACGCTTACCTGAACCACCAGAAAGTAAAATAATATTCATTTTGTTTTTCTCCTCTATCTTTACTTCAAGAATTCTTCAGCACTCTTACGAATTTCTGCTTCCACCTTCTCGGCGGCTTCCTTGTTCTCTGCACTGACAGAGATATAGGTCTTGAGCTTCGGCTCAGTGCCGGAGGGGCGCACCACGATGGAGCAGTTGTCTTCCAGCAGGAACTTGAGCACATCGGACTTGGGCAGACCGTCCAGACCCGGTGCGTAGTCCAGCAGCTTGACGACCTTCCTGCCGCCGAACTCCTTGATATTGCCACGGAATGCCTGCATGATGCTCTGCATCTTGGCAAAACCGGCGCTGCCGTCGAACTCGTAGCTGTGCAGGGTGTTCAGGCAGTAGCCGTAGGCCTTGTACAGCTCGTTCAGCTTATCCAGCAGGCTGATTCCCTTGGTTGCATAGTAGCTGAACATCTCGCAAATCATGTAGGCACCGTCCACACCGTCCTTGTCCCGGACGTAGGAGCCGGTCAGGTAGCCGTAGCTCTCCTCAAAGCCGAACACATAGCTGTGGGCCCTGCCCTGCTGTTCCAGCTTGCCGATCTGCTCACCGATGAACTTGAAGCCGGTCAGCACGTTGATGGTACGCAGGCCATAATGGGTAGCAATCTGCTCGCCCATATCCATGGTAACAATTGTCTTGACCATAACCGGATCAGCAGGCATCTTGCCGTGTTTTACGCGCTGGTTGCAAATGTAGTCAAACAAAAGCATACCCGTCTGGTTGCCGGTCAGCAGCTCATACTCTCCTGCCTTGTTCTTGACGGCAATGCCCACACGGTCGCAGTCGGGATCGGTCGCCAGCAACAAGTCAGCATTACACTTCTTGGCATACTCCATGCCAAGTACCATGGCTTCCTTGATTTCCGGGTTGGGATATGGGCAAGTCGGGAAGTTTCCGTCCGGCTGCTCCTGCTCCTTGACCACCGTGATGTTGGTGTAGCCCATCTCCTTCAGGGTGCGGGTCACGGGCTTCAGACCGGTGCCATTCAGCGGGCTGTATACGATAGCCACATCCTTATTGACTTCTTCGCCAAAGAGAACAGACTGGCTCTTGACCTGCTCCACGAAGGCCGTGTAGACCTCGTCCGAAATGTACTGAATGTTGCCGTTTGCCATACCTGCTTCAAAGTCACTGTTCTTGACATCTGCAAAAACATCCAGCTTTTCAATCTCAGCTAAAATCTTAGCAGCGGCCTCAGTGGTGATCTGGCAGCCGTCAGCACCATAGACCTTGTAGCCGTTATACTTGCTGGGGTTGTGAGAAGCCGTCACCATGACACCGGCAGAGGTGTGCAGATAACGGGTCGCAAAGGACACGGTCGGAACCGGCATCAGGGCAGGCCAGATATTGACCTTAACACCATTGGCTGCGAACACGCCCGCAGCCACCTTTGCAAACACATCGCTCTTGATACGGCTGTCATAGCCGATGGTCACAGACGGCTCTGTGAAGTTCTTTTTCAGATAATCAGCCAGACCCTGAGAAGCCTTCGCTACGGTGTAGACGTTCATCCGATTGGTGCCTGCACCAATTACACCACGCAACCCACCGGTGCCAAAAGTAAGATCACGATAAAAAGCATCCTCAATTTTTGTATCATCCAGCGTTTTCAGTTCAACGGCAACATCTGCATCCGCAGTTGCATTCACCAGCCACCGCTCGTATTCCTTTTTAATATCCATAATTTATTTACTCCTTCGGTCCTTCTCGAACCAAACCCTTAAAAGAATCTTTATATCTATGTACGCATCTGCTCTTTACAGATAGTATTTCTCTCTAATTCCTAGTGCGTTCATCACCCAGTCTTTTCCCACTCATCATTATTAAGACTGGTTTACTCAATAAAATCAGTCGCATCTTTTTCCGCATTTCTCTGGCGTATATTTATTCGCCACACTCTAACTTTAAATTTATAACTTATCTATTTTGTACTTTACGTCAAAGAATAAACCACATGTTTAGCACTCGTCATTTATTCTTTGACATCTATTTCATTTCTTCTCTACTTCGATCCAACCTTCCCCAGCACAACTGCCACGGTCTTAAACAGAATCTTAATATCCAACCCCGGACTCCACTTCTTAATATATTCGGTATCCAGTCTTACAACCTCTTCAAAGTCTGTGATATTACTTCTTCCGCTGACCTGCCACATACCGGTAAGTCCCGGCTTGAATGCCAGTCTGGAACGGTGATGCATCTCATACTTCTCCCACTCGTCCACTGTCGGCGGTCTGGTTCCCACAAGGCTCATATCGCCTTTGAGTACATTCCAGAACTGTGGAAATTCATCCAGAGAGTAATCACGGATAAAATTACCGATTCCCTTGATGATACGTGGATCATTATCCATCTTGAACATCATACCATCTTTGATGTTGTTCTGCGCTATCAGTTCTTTCTTCCGCTCTTCCGCATCCATATACATGCTTCGGAATTTGTAAATATTGAACTTCTTACCATTTTTACCGATTCGCACCTGTTTGAAGAAAATCGGTCCCGGCGACTTGATATAAATGATCGGTGCTACAAAGATAAAGATAATCCCTGTCAGCAGCATTCCAACCAGTCCTCCGCAGATATCCATCGTCCTTTTGAAGATCAGCTGAGCAGTGCTTACCATATTGATGCTTGTCGAAAGCACCGTATATCCTTCCAGCTTTTCTACAATCTGGTTGGAAGAATCATCTGCAACTCTTGCCAGCTTGATATGTACGGTAATTCCCATGATACCGAAATTTCCAATCAGTTTATCCGGAAGCGCAAGCTCTGTCGGAATACTGAAAAGTGCTTCATCCACCCAGTTCAGCTGTGCAAAATCTTCAATCGCACTCTCTCCACAAAATACCGGGAATCCATGATAATTTGGAATTTCATTTTCTTTTGCATCAATAATTCCAATTCCCATTACATGAAACTCACTGTAGGGATTGCCGGTAAATGCCTCCACAATTTCTTTATAATTCTTTTTTCCACCGATCAGAAGGATCGCTCTTTTCCCTGATGCAGGGCCTCT
The DNA here is from genome assembly GCF_054660775.1 of Allocoprococcus similis. NCBI lineage: Bacteria > Bacillati > Bacillota > Clostridia > Lachnospirales > Lachnospiraceae > Allocoprococcus > Allocoprococcus similis. The sequence goes on along the minus strand of NZ_BAAHSG010000007.1, from coordinate 143 downwards.
GTGCTTGGAAAGCCATTTTTTCAACAAAATCCTTCCTATATATAATACGCAGATCGATATGATCAGGAATGCAAATGTGACAATTCGCGAGTAATTGCTTGACTCTTTCATTGCAAACAAATAGGGGTAATCAAAGTTTTTGA